>NZ_CP136241.1:1859304-2169188 GCF_046529725.1 Methanosarcina hadiensis
CGTTTTTAAATAACTTCTAAACAACATCACTAAAATTTAAATGTTATGTAGTCTTACTTAGTTCAAACAAATGAGGGGATTTCGGGAAATGCCTGGAGATAAAAACAAATACATCCGCTGGTTTGAAGAGACCACTATTGAGGATGTTCCACTTGTTGGCGGAAAGAACGCTTCCATAGGAGAGATGTACAGGGAACTCACTTCAAAAGGAGTCAGAATCCCTAACGGTTTTTCTGTCACTGCTGATGCTTACTGGCATATGCTGGAGAAAGGAGGAATCCTGGAAAAGCTTAAGGATACACTGGAAGGGCTTGATACTTCGGATGTATCAGATCTTGCAAAGAGAGGAAAGGCTGCAAGAGACCTGATCCTCGATGCAGGGCTTCCTGATGACCTCTGGCAGGAGATTAAAGGAGCTTATGACCGTCTCTGTGAGCAGTACGGAGAAAACACAGATGTTGCTGTCAGGAGTTCGGCTACAGCTGAAGACCTTCCAACCGCTTCTTTTGCCGGGCAGCAGGAAACTTACCTCAATATCCGTGGGTATCCGGGGCTTAAAGATGCCTGCATACGCTGTTTTGCTTCTCTCTTTACAGACAGGGCTATTTCCTATCGTGTGACTCATGAATTTGACCACTTCAAAGTAGCCCTTTCCATAGGAATAATGAAAATGGTCAGGTCTGACCTTGCATCAAGCGGAGTAATCTTTACGCTTGACACGGAAACAGGTTTCCGAGATGTTGTTTTCATCACCGGGGCATACGGGCTTGGAGAGAATATCGTACAGGGCCAGGTCAACCCTGACGAGTTCTATGTATTCAAGCCTGCTTTCCGTGAAGGATACAAGCCTATTATCCAGAAAAAGCTCGGAAGCAAAGAAATAAAGATGATTTACGGCAGGGGGGACTCAAAAGTCCTCACGCGGAATGTGGAGGTTCCTGAAGCCGATAGGCTGCGTTTCTGCATCAATGATGAAGAGGTTCTCAAGCTTGCCGAATATGCAATCGATATCGAAGACCATTATTCTAATAAGTACATGGAGTCACGGCCAATGGATATCGAATGGGCAAAGGACGGCATAACAGGCGAACTTTTCATAGTGCAGGCAAGGCCTGAGACTGTTCAGTCCCAGAGAGAAAAGGGCGTGCTGGAGACTTATGTCCTTGAAGAAAAGTCCGAAGTCCTTGCAAGAGGAAGGAGTGTTGGTGATAAGATCGCTTCCGGAAAAGCCCGCGTAATCACTGATGTTTCCGACCTGCCCTCTTTCAGGAAAGGGGAGATCCTTATTGCGGACACTACCACCCCTGACTGGGAGCCGGTTATGAAAACTGCAGCCGCGATCGTTACAAACAAAGGAGGCCGTACCTGTCACGCGGCAATTGTCAGCCGGGAACTTGGAATTCCTGCTGTTGTCGGGGCTGAAAACGCTACTGAAGTCCTCCAAACAGGCATGGAAATTACTGTGAGCTGTGCAGAAGGGGAATACGGGCTTGTATATGAAGGCATCCTCCCATTCCATAAGGATACTATCAGCCTGAAAGACCTGGAACGCCCACGAACAGAGATCATGATGAACCTTGGAAACCCTGAAAGCGCTTTTGCCCTTTCCATGATTCCTAATGACGGGATCGGGCTTGCAAGGCTGGAATTCATTATCACGAGCTATATCAAAGTCCATCCAATTGCCCTTGTGCATCCAGAAAAAATCAAAAACCCGGGAGAGCTAAGGGAAATTGAAAAACTGACACTGGGATACGAGAAAAAAGAGGATTATTTTGTAAATCAGCTTGCCAGAGGAGTAGGGATGATTGCTGCGGCTTTTTATCCCAGGCCTGTTGTGGTCAGGATGAGCGATTTCAAGACCAATGAATATGCAAGCCTTCTCGGGGGCAGTTATTTTGAGATGGAAGAAAACAATCCCATGATAGGGTTCAGAGGAGCTTCCCGCTACTTTGATGAGCGCTACAGGGAAGGTTTTGCCCTTGAATGCAGAGCCATGAAAAAAGTAAGGGACGAAATGGGGCTTACAAACCTTATTCTTATGGTCCCGTTCTGCCGGACTGTTGAGGAAGCCAGAAAAGTAATTGCCGAGATGGAGAAAAGCGGGCTAAGACGAGGAGAAAACGGGCTTCAGATATACGTTATGTGCGAGATTCCCAATAACGTCTTGCTTGTCGACGAGTTTAGCGAGTTCTTTGACGGCTTTTCCATAGGCTCAAATGACCTTACTCAGCTGACACTCGGGGTTGACCGCGACTCAGAGCTGCTTGCTGCAGAATTTGATGAGCGCGATCCTGGAGTTATGAAAATTATGGCAATGGCAGTGCAGGGAGCAAAACGCAATGGAAGACACAGCGGAATCTGCGGACAGGCTCCGAGTGATTTTCCTGAGATTGCTGAATTCCTCGTAAAAGAGGGAATCGATTCTATCTCCCTTAATCCTGACTCTGTCATGAAAATTACCCTGAAAGTCCTTGAAACCGAAAAGGAACTGGGCAGGCGGTAAATTCTTTAAAGAACAGGTCGGTCTGCTTACTTTATGTCAGCAAGTTTTCGGATGGTGAATGTTTACGGCGCTTTATAAGAGGCCGTTTATGAATGTTGTATATCTTTACAGGATAAATCTTACGTTTATTGAAATTCTTATCCTGTAGGAAAGATTATATTAATATGAATATGCATATTAAATAAGAAAAATCCAGAGGAAATGATTAATTATGCAGGAAATAACCAGAAAACAAACTGCTGAGGGCAAAAAAGATGCTGGACATACACTTTTTTTGAAAAAATGCCCGGAATGTCACTCTAAACTTGAGAATAATCTATTCAATGGATTTCAATACTGTACAGTTTGCGGTTACTGGACAAGAAAAGAGACTGCAAGGCTTGAACCTCTCATGATCCTGGAGTGAATAGAGATATGTTTAATCTCCCCTCAAAATGTGTCAGATGCGGCACATCTCTCAAAAGACAGATAATCGGCTCAAATAATTTTTATTACTGTAGAAAATGCGGATGTACATCCTCAACCACAGCTGCAGGTGTTTCTTCACAGCCTGCAGTCCAGAGAGTAATGAATATTTAAGGCGACAGTAAGCCAGGTCTTAACATAAATTTAAGCGAACCTGAACATTATTAAGAGTTAACTAGAATTAATTCCATGTCAGGTTTTGTTTTGAATTATTTTTATTTTTTAAACTCTTTTCATAATACTAACTCTGTTTTTACATGTATTCATGTTCTCAGGTGTATTTCTGGCAAATTTATCCTGTAGTATCCTGCGTAAGGCCTTCATTTTTCTTTCCTTTCTCTATTCTTCTTTCCTCTGTCTTTACTTCCTTTAGTTTTTTTATTCCTTTAGTTTTTTTCCTTACACTTTGCGTATCATGAATCGAAAAAAATATATGAGTTTTAAAACTCTATACGCAATATCAATTTAATGATTACACAAACCTCAAAGCGATATTACCACCAGAAACCTCCTCAGTTTGATCCTTATGGTTGAAAAAGAAATTGATTCCCTATGCAGTCAATACGGCTTGAAGCCGACAAATCTCTCGAACCTCACTTTAAAGGTTAATTCACCTGACCCTGATCTGGAGAACAGCTTTCAGGAAGAAGGAAATTCTCTTTACCTCCCCCTTTACCAGGAGTTAAATGCGACAGGTTCTCTGCCCGGGGAAAATTATTCAATGGCTTATATCCAGCTTATTCTTGATCCTGAGAAAGTAAGTTCGGAGTATCTGGCAGACTTTTTCAATAATCCTCTTGGTATGAGGATCCGGAAAGCGTGGGAAGCCAGAGGTTTCATCCTGAGGCAGGAAGATCATGAAGATAAGGGGAAGAGACCGGAGTCCCATGAAGATCCTGCCCCGCAGAGCC
Organism: Methanosarcina hadiensis; assembly: GCF_046529725.1. Lineage (GTDB taxonomy): Archaea > Halobacteriota > Methanosarcinia > Methanosarcinales > Methanosarcinaceae > Methanosarcina > Methanosarcina hadiensis. The sequence continues at coordinate 1,863,187 of NZ_CP136241.1, forward strand.
CTGCCCTTTTTTCAGGAAAACCCCGGTTATCAGGCTTACCTCCTCTCCTGGTGGGTGAAACCGCGTTTGAAAGCAAAGACCCGATTGAAAACATATGCGAGGCAACTGATGTAATCAATTCTGTGTTTTCTGGCACTAATGTTTCTTTTCTTCCCGGGACTTTATCTTTTCCGGAAGTGGATCTCGAGTCTCTTATGCACAGCAGACTTTATCTTCCTGACCTGCAGATCCAGATTGAAGTCCTCAAAGTCAAAGGTCTCACAAAGGAGCTTATTTCCCAGTTGAACGTATTCGAGTGCCGACTTTCGACTTACCCTAAAAGTATAACCCATATCCACAAGGAACTTGAACTTATAAAAGAAGCGGTAAAGCTTGCAAATGATTCTGATTACATTCTTGAGCTTATCCGGCGGGGAGAAAGTAAGAAGCTTGAGTTTAAGTCCACGCTGCGCATGAACCTTATCACCGGAAAGCCTGACTGGAATATACAGCATGCAGTCCTGAAGACAATAGTCGCTTACCTGAACACGGACGGTGGTCTCCTTCTGGTTGGCGTTTCCAACAATGGAGAAGTCCTTGGCATCAAAAACGACGGTTTCCCTAACGAAGACAGGTTCCTCCTTCATTTCAAGCAGCTTATAAAACAGCACATAGGCCTTAATTACGCTCCCATGATAGAGTATGCCCTTGTGCCTGTAGGCGGTAAGGAAGTCCTCGAAATAGATTGCAAAAAAAGTGATGAAGCTGTTTTCCTTAAGACGGATAAAAACGAAGAGGAATTCTATATCCGAATAGGTCCCTCAAGCGAAAGGCTCACAGGCAGCAAATTAATAGAATATGTTAACAGGAGGTATAACGGAAAATCGGATTAATCCTCATACTTCTATTGTAATTCAGTCCAGCAGTCTGGCCTTATAATCCCCTCACTTATAATCCCACCTTACTTATAGTCATGCCTTATTATTTCCTTCATCTGTCGAAGTTTTTAAGATTCAAGAGTTTTTAGCTCTCGAACCTGAAATTTTTAAATTACCGGTCCAAATATATTTATTATTCCCGTTGCAGTCAGATCAACAGCAAGAGCCGCGAGCAATAGTCCCATAAGTCTTGTAAATACAAGCATTCCGTTATATCCTATGAATTTATGGATTCTCCTTGAGAAAAGGAAAATAAACAGGCAAAACACAAATGTGAGTAAAATTGAGACGATTATAATTGCTTTTTGCTGAATGCCTTCTGCCATCCCCATAAGTACAATTACCGTGCTGATCGCACCCGGACCTGTCAGGAGAGGAAGACCTATAGGGAAAACCCAGATATCCTCCCTTTCCTGCGACTGAGTGATCTCTTCTTCTGTGATGCTTTCTCTTGAGACTTTTGCATGCATCATATCAAACGCTATAGTGAAAAGCAGAAGCCCACCGGCGACCCTGAGCGAGTCCACACTGATACTGAATACTTTAAGTATCATGCTTCCCGTAATTGCAAAAAAGAGGGCAATTACACATGCAAGCGTCACTGCTTTTTTAGCGATATCATTTTTTTCTTTATGGGTCATTTTGCTTGTCAACGAGATAAAAGTTACAACTCCGCTGATAGGGCTAACAACCACAAAAATGGATGAGAATACATAGATGAAAAACGCGAGGTTTTCGACTACCATTTTTTTCTCCTGTACTTTACAGACTTGAGTTTATCATATTTTTATTACTCTTATAATATTTACCTTTTGATCTCGTCAATTTTTGTGTTTATTTATTGAAGTCTAACTGTAATATTTAAAGATATATCTATAAATCTTAATTAGAATTTTTTAGGGGTTTACGTTTTGATTTCTCTACGCAGGATTTAAAGGGGGAGCAGATAGAGCTATCCTCCAAAACAATCTCTAAAGTAACATAATATTTCAAACCCCGCCAGCTCGTCTGGCGGCCCTTCACAAAAAGAAGAACAAGAAAAAGAAGAGATGAAATTAACAAAATAACAAAAAACATGAGAAATAGTGTTTTTCGGGTAAATTAGGTTTATTTTCCAGGAATCTTACTTTGTCTGTTATTTCGATCCATTGTTTTTTAGATTCAATGTTTTTAGATCCATTGTTTTTATTATCTATTTGCACTTTATCTTTTCTTCTGTTTTTTCTTATTTTTGGTTTTTTTGAGACAGGCCGCTCTCCTGCGTGGAGCGTGACAAGAACGGTTCGATGAAGCGAATAACGTTGCATGGGTTAGAAATTATATCTATCCACTTCTTCCTGATTTTTTCTTTAAAATCCGAAAAAAGACGAAAGTTTAGTCTGCTCAATTTTCTGGACTGCTTCTTCCTGTATGGTCTCTCGTAAGGTTGTTTGAGGTTCTTCCTGCTTTTCTTCTCTCTGTGGGCTGTTTTCTAAAAACTCGGTTACAAAACTGCTTTCGTTTTCCGAGAGCAGTGAATTCCTGTAGTACTGCATTGTCTTTTCCTGCCAGCTGCCCGGGAGAAGCAAAAACTCCATGCCTCTTTTCTGTCCGTTCCATTCCCAGGCTCCCGAGTTGTAAAAAATAACTGCTAACTGGCTTGAGAGCTGGGCGTACGGAACTTCTTGCCTGAGCCTGTACAGGAACTTGCCTATCCCTTCCTTTTCAGTCCCCATATACAGTTTCGCCGCATCATTTGCCAGGTTTTTCCATTCTCCATGTCCCGCATAAACTCGTGGAGCTTTTCCAGATGGCTGCAACTAATTTTATCAATTCTGGGAAAGAGAGCTCTCCTGAACTTTCTTTTAATGAAGATATTTCCCCGGCTGTCTATCTGCCACGAAAAAGGTTTTTCTCTTGCCCCAAGAGTGCGGGATGTAGACCAGGAGGCAGCCATGAGTAATAAATCAGATTCTGGATATAAAAAAATGTTTTTAATTTATGCTATTTTCCTATTTGACAACTTATCCTGCTGATAAAAGTAGAACTATTTTAAAAACTTTCTTTGTACTGTGGAAAAAATCTGAGATATCTAAATATTTAAATATTTAAATACATCCTTACAGCAAGCCAGATAATAAACCATCCAATGGCTGAAAGCAAATTGTTTCTAAACTCTGTCTCCATGTATTTAGAAACTCTCTATTCCTATTTAAATTTTTTTATCTGTTTAAAAATATTCGGTTACACTTTTATTTATATAAAGATAGTCTTTTTTATTTCTTAATTCTTAATACCAACCAGAAATAGATATTTTGAAGGGTCTAATTCTAAAGAAGAAACTTTATATAAAGTGTTTCAAATGCTTTCATTTTTTTTTGCAATTTCGAAATCACTCCATAAATCATTTCTTATTGTTATAGCTCCAGATATGCGTGCGCCTGTACCTGTCATAAAGGGTGACATTGAGGGTGAGGAGAAGGACGAAAAATAAAGTGTCAGAAAGGTCAATTGAGCCTCTTAGCAGGGGCAGCACCAGATCAAAGAGCAGTACCAGGCTGAAATTTACAATTGACATTACGACAAATTCCTGGATAATAGACCTCCATTGTCTCCCGCGCCGGATAAGAAGCTGGCTCAATGCTGTATTGATCACTATAAGAAGGGATACTCCGGCTGCAACCTGGAAGTTATTTGCCCGGACACCTGGGAGCACTTCGGCAAAAATTATGCTCAGGAGGGAGATGAGCACTATCTTCTCGGCGAGTTCGCGGGTGACAAGCCTTCCGTATAACAGTTTATTAATCATTTTCATCCGCTTTCTCTCTTTCCGTGTTCTGGCATTTTCTGTGCTGTCAGAAAGGAAAGAGGGGATCGGGTCCGCAGCAAACGAGAAACCGGGCCTGGGAGGAGGCAGATCCCTTAAGAGCAGCCAGATAGTGCCGATTATGATTGCACCCCAGCCGATCAGTATAATAATGTTTGCCGGCTCTTCCATTATCCAGTCAATTGTTCCCATTTCAGCTATATGTATCCAGTATTCCTGGGGTATTTTAACCAGTATCCAGGTAAGAGCTGCCGTCGTTATCAGTTTTTCTTTTGTAAGCAAAAGAGGATCCCATTTCAGGCGAACTACTTCATAAAAGATAAAGTAGTATTCAAAGACATTCGGAAAAATAAACAGGAGCGGCCGCAGATTCGTTATCCCGAAGAGAGCAGAACCTACCAGCCTGTAATAGAAAAGGAAACGTCCCAGTTCGAAAGCAAAAAGGTTTGACCAGTTTCTGAGAGTCGAAAGATAAGTAATGGTCAGGTAATAAATATCAAGGGCTTTATCGTAACTCTGGTAGTCTGCCAGAGACATGTCAGTAAATTGCTGAAAAATTGTCCCGTCAACAGCATCAAGAACCAGGGAGGCTATAATCCCGGGTAGAGGGTATTTTGGGATAGAGAGCGGTACAAAAAAACGGGCTATAACAACAGCCCAGAAGATTAGCATATCTGATGGATCTGGCATTCCAAAACTCGCCCCCAATTTGACAGATGAATTCCCGGATTTTCAGACTCTGACAAGGTTTATAGCAGAATTGTATTTGATATTTAAAATGAATGTCCCCATTTCTCATAAAACTATAGTGAGCTGGCAAATTTTTACATCCTCCTCAATTTCTTTTTGTTTTAATCCCTGTTTTTGATTCTGTAGAACCAATTAAAGATGCCTGGCTCCAGATATGGACCCGCCGGTATCTATCATATAGCGTTATATTCAGGGTCAGCAGAAGAGTGAAGAAGAGGGTATTAAGGAGATCAATAGAGCCTGCGTACCTGACAATGAGAAAATCAAAAAGCAGGATTAAGGTAAGATTTACAATAGACATTATTATAAACTCCCTCAGTATGGACTTCCATTGTGTTCCACGCCTGGCAAGCCACTGGCTCAACTCTGTGTTTATTACTATAAGGACAGAGACACCGACTGCAATCTGGATATCATTTGCCCGGACTTCTGGAAGGATCTGTGCAAAAATAATGCTCAAAAGAGAGATTAGCACAATCTTCTCTATCAGTTCATGATGTATAAAATCATCAAAAAACCTTTTACTGGTGTAATTATCCTTCATATTGAGAGCCACTGATTTGTCAAATACAAAAGTCGCATGATCTGCAGCAATTGAAAATCCGGGCCTCATCGGAGGAAGGTCCCTGAGCAGCCAGTAAACTATGCCAATCATAATTGCAGCCCAGCCAACCAGAACGAGTGCATTTGGAGGGTTAGCTATTATCCAGTCGGTTGTGTCCATCTTTGCTATATGTATCCAGTATTCATGCGGCAGTTTTACAACAATCCATATCAGGGCCGCCGTAAGTACCAGTTTTTCTTTTGTAAGCAGCCCTGGATTCCATTTCACGCGTACTGCTTCATAAAATATAAAGAAATATTCAAACGTATTTGGGAAGATAAGCAGCAGTGCTCGTATCTCTGTCAGCTCGAAAAGAGCCACTCCAACCAGCCTGTAATAAAAAAGGAAGCGGCTAATCTCGAAAGCAAAGAAATTTGACCAGTTGCGCATCGTTGAAAGGTAAGTAATCGCCAGATAATAGATATCAAGAGCCTTATCATACCCCTGGTAGCCCTCAAGAGGCAGGTTCGTGAATACCTGAAAGATCGTCTGGTCAACGGCATCAAGGAGAAGGGAAGCTATTATCCCTGGGAGCGGGTATTTTGGAATAGAGAACGGTATAAAAAAACGAGCCATGACCACAGCCCAGAAAATCAGCATGTCTGAGATATCTATCATTATGAAGTGTGCCTCCCTTCTCAATCCTTACCTGCCAGGGTCTGTTGCAGTTTCCGGTTTCTTAGCCTGACAACTTTTCTTAACAAAGATTAACCCGGTTTATATTATTTTCCGTCTTAGTTCTATATTTAGAGACTTATAATTCTCACGGCAGTGATCTATTTTCTACGGATATCTGGCAAAATCCAGACTTTACCTTCAGGGCTCAAAATGTTTTTGTGAATTATCCTTTATGGTGAACCCTGATAATGTGTTGTTCTGCCACGGAAAAAAGAGAATCCTCAGTTTCTCTCTCCCTCGAGCGTGACAGGTTTATAATTAATCTCCTGACCTGGTCCTCTTGAGATCGCTTACTGTTACAACCTATCAGTTAGTGCTTAAGCAAGAACGAGAGTAAAATAGACAGCATCTGCTATGATTAATCGAAACTATAATAAAAATCCAAAATTTTCTGTCCCGAGAGGCTACTCGGGTTCTGAAGATCAATTCGGGAATAACTGCGCACTCTTTGATCTCAAGAACTTTTTCCTTCCTCTCTGTCTGTAACCCCGTTGCCGGAATGGTTCTTTGAATGGAGTTGCCAGTAGCGGTCGTAGAGGGTGACGATCAGGGTCAGGAGCAAGATAAAGAAGAGTGTGTTGCCGAGATTAATAGAGCCGTCGTATCTGGGCAGGAGGAAGTTAAAGAGAAAGACCAGGCTGATATTTACTGCTGACATCACAATGAATTCCTGCACAATAGACTTCCAGTGCCTTCCACGTCTGGAAATCCAGTGACTAAGGAAGGTGTTTATTACGACAAAAACAGTCACGCCGAAAGCTATCTGAATATTGTTTGCCCTCACATCCGGAAGTATCTGGGCGAAGATGATGGTAATAAGGGAGATCAAGAAAATCTTCTCAATAACCTGCCTGTTAATAAGGCGTCCCCTCTCCTCACTTTTGTTTTCTGCAACGGCTGGGAAAGTTGGGGCAACTGCAACAGGAATTGCTTTGATTTTTATACCCGGCCTCATGGGAGGGAGGTCCCGTAACAGCCACCACGCCAAGCCGAGCAGGAAAACAGCATAGGCGACCAGGATGAGGGCATTTGCAGGGTTTGCCCTGATCCAATCGGTGGTGTCCAGCTGGGCAACGTGGATCCAGTATTCCTGGGGAATTTTGATGAAAACCCAGATAACGGCCGCTGCAGTTATCAATTTGCGCTCTGTAAGCACCACAGGATCCCATTTAAGACGGACAACTTCATAAAAAATAAAGAAGTACTCAAAGGTATTAGGAAAAACAAGTAGTAGAGGACGCAGTTGTGTGAGTTCGAAAAACACAACGCCGACCAGTCTGTAGTAGAAAAGGAAGCGGTCCAGTTTGAAGGCATAGAGGTTCGACCAGTTTCGCAGGGTCGAAAGGTAGGTTATGCTCAGGTAGTAAATATCAAGGGATTTATCGTAGCTCTGGTACCCTTCAAGGGGGAGGTCCGTGAAAAGCTGAAAGATCGTCTGGTCGATACCATCCAGGATCAGACATGCGATCACACCCGGAAGAGGATAGCGGGGAATGGCGAGCGGTATCAAGAAGCGAGCTATAACTACAGCCCAGAAAACCAGCATATCTGAAGTATCTACCATTGTAAATTACTTCCCCTGCTTCTCCTTAAACATGCATTTTAATCCCTTAACTGATTCTGCCTGATCATTTTTCTCAAGAGAGTAGTAATGTTGTTATGAAATATTCAGTTAATTTATAGATATTCGACTATTATACTCATATCGAAACTAATTTACTCATTTTTATAATGAATGTAAAAATGAGTAAATGGATTACTCATCTACGAATTAATATATGATGGATTTTATATAGCTCAAATTTATACATATATCCATTAGACAATTTAAGCTTAAACTAGTAGAAACAAAATAATTGGTAAAAAGACCAGTTATGTGCCAGTCGCCTTGCCTGCAGCGGGGGTCAGTGAAGCTTAAGGCGGGAATATTACAGATATGTGGGGCACTCTGCTTGGGAATGACGGCAAAAGGTCATGGTTTTGCTTTTTGACAGGTTTTTATTCGGCAACTGAAATATTCATCGATTTAAATTACCTCAGTTGTAGCTGCCTGCAAAGAGCCATGCTGGTGAAAATTCTGGAGGATATGGTAATGGCACAGTTTAGACCATTTGAAATGGACAGCATCCCGATAGAAGAACAGTTTATGAACTGGAAAGAAATTGTCAAAGCTCCGTATGACCGGAAATCCGTAGACGCTTATACACGGACACGTGTAATTCTCATGAACGGGATTGAGAATGCTTCAGTCCTTATGTCCCATGAGATGGAACGAATGACTGTAGATCCTGAAATCAAGCGCCAGATGGCAGCGATGAGGCGCGCTGATTCAATGCAGCAGCAGACAGTCAACTGGCTGAATCCGGCAAACCAGACTGTTATAGAAACTACTCTTGGCTATGAACAGGTGGCTGTCGACCTTACTGCAAACCTTGCCAGAAATGAGCCCGATCCATATGTAAAGCAGACGCTGGACTTCGCCCTGCTTGAGGACTTCGACCACCTTTACCGCTACAGCTGCCTTTACGATTATATGGAACAGGGAGACCCTGAGTTCATTGTTCAGGGCAAGACCGAGGTAAAACCCGGAAGGCCGACAGTTGGCCATCACCGTCACCCTGACGACACCATGCGCAAACATTACGATAAGGATACAGCCGACATTAAAACCAAAATGAATTATCTAACGATTGTCGCAGGCGAACAGCAGACCGAGCTTTACTACAAGTCGCACGGTTTCATGTATTCGGACGAACTCGCAAGGCAGATTTACTCAGAGATTGCCGACGTTGAAGAAGAGCATGTGACCCAGTACGGGCTGCTCGGCGACCCGCGAGAAACAATGCTCGAAAAGTCTGCGCTAATGCAGCTCTGTGAAGCGTATATCTACTTCTCCTGCGCGCAGACCGAAACCGATTCCAGGATAAAGAGCATCTGGGAAAACTTCGCAAAGATGGAAATCTCACACTTCGAGGGCTGTGCCCGCCTTCTTGAAAAATATGAAGGCCGCGATATAAGGGATGTCGTAAAGGCTGATGTTATAGAGCCTCTGGTCGTTTTCGAACCGAATAAAGAATACATAAACAAGGTGATTGATGAGCAGCTTGACATCATGCCTTCAGGTATGGAATATAAGCGGCTCAGTGAACTGGCTGATACATGGTCCAGCTATAAGTTCCAGTGGAAAGTAAACGGGGCTGGTGTGCCAAGTGAAGAAACAACTAAAAAAGCAAGCAGCGAACTGGTTAAGCGGGATCAGGCTAAAAATATCCAGGAATTTAAGAGCCAGCTAGCAAAACAAACAGAAAATGTTATGGCCGGAAGACCGGCACCGCCGATGTGAATTTAGCAAAAGTTCTTCAATTCAGCAAATGGCGTCAGTTAACGCCATTATTATTTTCTATTTCTTTTCCAGCTCTTTCTTCATTGAGAATGATAAAAACGCTCGACATTACATACGGCTTTAAAAATCTAATACAGAATCATTTTTCTATCAGAAATGAAGACTGGAACTAAACTTAAATCTCTGTTTTAACAATAGAATGAAAGAGCCGGACTCTGAAGAAATGATCAACTGAAGAATAAATCTTATCCTTAATATTTTACAACCTTAGCAATTCGAGCTGATCCTTATGCATCCGAAAACCCAGGAAATCCTCAAAACGTTTGAAGAGATCAATAAAATTCCCCGCCGTTCCAAAAACGAAGAAAAACTTGCCCTGTGGCTGCTGGAATGGGCAAAAAAACATAATCTTGAAGCAAAAACAGATGCTTTAAACAATGTCCTGATTAAAGTACCTGCCACCCCAGGGTATGAAAATTCTCCCATAATCGTGCTGCAAGGGCATATGGATATGGTCTGTGAAAAGTGCAGGGAATCGGAACACGATTTCTCCAAAGACCCTGTAAGATGTGTGTCTGAAGGAGACTGGCTGCGAGGAGATGGGACTTCAATCGGCGCAGATAATGGAATAGCACTTGCAATCGGGCTTGTTCTGGCAGATGCAGGAATAAAAGGAGAAATAGAACATCCGCCTCTTGAGCTCCTTTTTACCGTTGACGAGGAAACCGGGCTTACAGGAGCCAGCGGGCTTGGAGAAGATTTCTTCGAAGGCAGAATTCTCCTGAATCTGGACTCGGAAGATGAAGGAATCTTTATAGTCGGGTGTGCAGGAGGAAAGAATTCGAAGGTTGCTTTGCCTGTCGAATGGGAGCCTTTTGACTACGGAAAGGAAAGCGGGCTCGTGCTCTTCAGGGTCTCGGTTGAGGGACTTGAAGGAGGCCATTCAGGAACAGAAATTCACAGGCAGAGGGCAAATGCTATTCAGCTTCTGGCCAGATCGCTGGTAAACCTTAAAGAAAATGCTGGAAAAGATAACCTGAGGCTTGCTTTTTTCAGTGGGGGCAGCGTGCATAATGCAATTCCTAACTATGCAGAGGCATTTGTTGCCCTGCCAAGGAGAATGGAAGAGCAGGCACAGGATTTTGTTTCCGAGCTTCAAAAGACACTCAGGGGTGAGTATTCGGTATCTGATCCTGAAATTGCCTTTCAGCTTAAAGAGGTTGAAAACAGGGTTATTTTCGAGGCTTCCGGAGGAAAGGTCATCAAAAAAGAAGTCCCTTCAGACAGGGTTTTTTCTGCCGGGACTGAAGAGAAGCTTTTAGGGCTGCTTCTGGGAATGCCTCATGGAGTTCACAGGATTTCGGATACTATCTCCGGGCTTGTTGAAACCTCGAATAACCTTGCAGTTGTAAGAACAGACGATAATGAAGTAAAAATTGTATCGAGCCAGCGCAGTTCCGTTATGTCAAGGCTTGCTGAAGTCACAGGAAAGGTGGAAACCGTTGCAAAACTGGCAGGGGCCAGAGTTGAGCATGAATGCGGATATCCTGCCTGGGAACCGGACCTTCATTCAGGGCTGCTTAAAAAATGCAAGCAAACTTACGCAGGAACCTTCGGTAAAGAGCCGGAAATCAAAGTCGTGCACGCCGGGCTTGAATGCGGGGTAATAGGCTCCAAATGCGAGTGTATCGAAATGATTTCCTTTGGACCGACCATAAAAGACCCTCATTCTCCGGCAGAGAGAGTGTTTATTCCTTCTATTGAAAAGGTCTGGGTTTTTCTTGAAAACCTGCTGAAAAGCTATCGCTGACAAAACTCACCGTCGGCAGAATAACCGCTATCAGGTTTCGTGGCTGGAACTCCAGAGTTACTGCTCCGGGTTTCATTCTGCCGGCACGGCAAATATTCCGATTATAATAATTTCTTATTCCGATTATAATAATTTCTTATTCCGATTATAATAATTTCTTTTACAATTCTTGTTCCGTCCTGAGCTGTTCTCTCACCCTCAATTCGGTATCACGGCCAACATAACGATAAACGAAGCCAGCCAGAATCGCTCCGACTATCGGCGCTATCCAGAACAGCCATAGCTGTTGAATTGCCCACCCACCAACGAATAATGCCTGCGACGTGCTGCGGGCCGGGTTTACCGAAGTATTTGTTACCGGAATGCTTATCAGGTGAATCAGGGTCAGTCCCAGCCCTATGGCGATAGGCGCAAAATGCGCTGGAGCGCGGTAATCAGTCGAGCCGAGAATGATGAACAGGAACATGAAGGTCATCACTACCTCAGTGATCAGTGCTGCATATAGCGAATATCCTCCGGGTGAATGCTCCCCGTATCCATTGGCAGCAAATCCGCTTTCAACCAGATTGAAATCAGGATTACCACTGGCAATCTGCCATAAAACGAAAGCAGCAAAGATTGCTCCTGTGAGCTGTGCGATGACATAAGGGACTATATCCTTTGCGGAGAAACGGCCGCTTATGTACAGCCCTATTGTAACAGCAGGGTTGAGATGGGCTCCTGAGATATGACCAATTGCGTAAGCCATCGTCAGGACGGTCAGCCCGAATGCAAGAGCGACACCTGCAAAACCAATACCCAGGTCGGGAAAGCCAGCAGCCAGGACTGCACTGCCGCAGCCGCCAAGAACCAGCCAGAAGGTGCCTATAAACTCTGCTATGAATCTACGAGTTAAGTCCATATTAATTCCCCCCTTTAATCGTGCAAATAACTGTCTATCTGCTTTTCCCGGTCAAGAGACCCGGACTAAAAAAGCTTTGAAATGTTCTCTGTCGCCCAGAGCACGTTTGTCGGTGAGCCTGAGGCGCTGGAGTTGCTATCGATCCATCGGCCTGGAATTATACCATGTATTATACCGGTTTGATTTTATACCGGTTTAATTTTACCGTTTAACTTTTTTTATTATCTGTTTCAATCAGTTTATCGCTTTAATCATTTTACTTTAAAAGTCAGATCTTAAAAGTCAGATCTATTCTACCTGATATTATTGTGAAAACACAACAAACGCCTGCGGAAATCGATAACCTGCTAACTGTGAGAAGAAATCCTGGATCATGCAGGTGAAGATCTATCAGGTATTCTTCTATCAGGTATTCTCCTGACGGAGCCCGGGAAAATGCTCCAGCCCATATCCGCCGATCAGAATACCGTTCCCTTTCCTGTATTTTCAAAACCCGCAAAAACACTTCCAGACCCGCAGGTCATGATTTGAACGTAAATCTATTTACTCGTCAATATTTATAAATCTATTTTTATACAATAATTCACTCAGATATTTCTTCTAAACCATATGCTTGCGGCCTGTTATTCATTTCAGGTGTTTCACTGAAGGGAGAGAATCGATCTATCAATACAAAAAAGTTTCATTCTTCAGTTGAAAATGTTCAGATCTTTTCCAGAATGAAAGAAGACTTATTAAGGGTGTAACTCTGCACCATTGAAAAATACCATAAAAAATAAAAAAATTTATTAAATAGTTCAATCTTTTTTCTCGTTTGATAACCAGCTCGATTCATTGTTACCTGCAGGATGCACCTGATCCAGCGTATTAAGGCATTCCTGTTCCTCGCTACTCCGCTTTGGTATATCTGACCGTACTTTCATAAAATAAGCCAGAGCTGCAATGGGCAGGGCATAGCCAATCCCGTAGAAGGCAAGGTTTTTTTCCTGTTCTTCAAAAATAACGCTTAAGAAATTTACCGCAATCACAACAGCCGTCAAACCTACAAGGTTTAATTCCAGTTCTTCAATGTTATGAGTTCTAAGCCACGGAGACAGGGGAAGTGGTTCGATAAATAGTTCGTATAAGCCAAGTGAGGTTATAAAGAGTACTGTACCGACCAGGAATAGATGGACAATTTCCACAATTTCCACAATTATATCCCCCTTTGCTGCTGCCTCATCCACTCCGAAAACTAGCTCGGGTAGAAAATGAATAAGATCAATTCCGCCCTTAATGAAAAGGATTACAGCCGCAATAGACAGCCCGATAACCGGTATAAGTACAAAAAACCGAAGCCCTGCGATAAATTTGACTACCCTGATCATCAGATACCTTCTGACTTTACCTATCTATTCGTTTCCTATTTTTTGGAAGCTCTATTTATTTTTTTGCTCGACCAGCCAGTATCAACTATTAAAAATTAATCTGCAATGCCTTTACTGCATTTTTAGTGTCAGCTAGAGATCCCGGGTGGTTCTCTTTCTGAGAATTAATCTCTAAAAATAGAGCCTTTCCAGAGAGCAGTCTCTCTGGAAGACCTGATTTCAGGGAAGTGGATATTCTTCGGCAAAAGCTTCGCGCAGCTTATCCTCTTCTTCTCTGGACAGGTTGGAAGCAATAAGCTCAAAATTCATTCCCTTTGCCGCTTCGGCTACTCTATCCTTTACGGCATCACTGGTCATTAAAAAGAGGGCTGAAGTTCCTTCAGTAACTTTGCTGCGTACAGACCGGATAAAATCGTCACTGATTCCGATATCTGCCATGGAGCCTGTCAGGGCTCCAACCGTAGCCCCGACTGCAAGGCCCAGTATAGGAACAAAAAAGATCAGCCCAAAAAGCATGCCCCAGAAAGCACCGCTGAGTGCCCCTGCCCCCGTTAAACTGGTTAACTGTTCTGTTTTTGGCTTTTTCTTTCCTTCGGGCCATTTGACTATGGCTGCATCGTGAAGGTTTATCAGATGCTGCTTGTTCAAATCCTTTACCACTTCAAGTGCTTTCTCCGCACCTTCTGCAGTTTCAAATTTCAACACGGTTAATGTTGCCATTCCTCAAATTCCTCCTCTGCTTACAGGTTCGATTTACTGGTTGTTTTTCAATACCAGCCTGTAACAGCCTGACAACTAAATGAGAATGGATAGGAGCGTTTTAAGGACTTTTTTCTCTGGGTGGTAAGGTTTCTCACAGGATATCTCTCACAAGGCCAGATAAGGTAGACATATACTGCCGGATATCTGACGGGCCAGAGAACAATGTGCGATCTTTTGATCTGGTTAATTTGATTATTCCCCTTTCACCCATTATAGAGTCTGAAAGCCCAGGCATGCAGGCTCGGCTTAACAATGCTGTAATATACAACTATTTTTATGTATATTATTTTATACATACTGAGATATTTGAATGCCTGCCTGAGTCCGGCTGTTCTGGAGTTATTCAGAGCCTCTTAGAGTGCTTTTTCTCCTGAACTTTACTCATCCTGATCCCTGGTTCCACTGGATTCCATTAATTTAGCTATCAGGCGTGTCTCCTCAGAACTCTCCAGAACTATCTTTACCACTATTGTAAGAGGTACGGCAATCAGAGCACCTGCAGCTCCAAGTACGAAAGACCAGTAAAACAAAGACAGAAATACGATTGTTGGAGATAATTTAAGGCCTTTTCCTGCAAGGGACGGAAAAATAACGTTTTCTACGAGCGCATTGATAATGGTGATGCCGACAAGGACACCAAGGGCCCCTATAACCCCATATTTAAATAGACCAAGGAGCATGGGTGGAATGGCTGCCAGATAAAAGCCCAGATAAGGTATATACCCGAAAAGGAAAAAAAGGAGGCCCCAGAGGACAGCAAAATCTATGCCTCCAATAAACAGAAGTATGGCAGTTCCGATGCCTCCAAGCAAATTGGTCTCAGTCCTCAGGAGCATGTAGTTTATGACGGTTTTGCTCAACTCGGTAAACCGTGATATATGGGCTGGCTGATCTCCGGCTTCTTTTTTCACTCTCTCTTGCGTACCTGCAGCATCAAGAAGTAAAAACGTCGTCGTGATAACAATGAGTGCAATTGTTGATCCTGCATTTAAAGCTCCTGAAATAATATCTCCGGATATATTGAAAGCAAAAGTTGCAATATCGCGCAGTATCGATTCTACGGAAACACCAGCTTCAGGCAAATATATTGAAATACTGTTCAGGATGTTTGTCAGCTGGTTTTCATAGTTTGGAATCCTGCCACTGAGCTGCAGTAAAGAGCTTGCAAACAGAAATGCGGTGCCAACAAAAACAAAAATGAAAAAGAGGATCACCAGAAAAACGCTTATCTTTCCTGGAACTCTTTTTCTCATGAGCCAGCGAACCAGAGGGGCAAAGATTAGATAGGAAAATATAGAGAAAAAAACCGGCATGAGTATACTTGAAATTGCCTTCATGCCAAGCGTGAGCAGAACTGCTGCAGTACTGTAAATCAGAACTTTGGCTGGCGTTGAAATAGTACTCGTGTTCATATTTGCATTCCCAGACCTTTCTCTTGCTGCTAGTTTTCTTCTACAGTAATCCGGAGCAATGGTTCATGTACCAAGCTTTTACACCCGGATTCTGGGGGCAGTCATTCGAACTGCAGTCTCAATTCTGGATCCCAATCTACTTTTCACTGCAAATCTAACGGTTTTTGCCAGTCTTAGCCTGCCCATCCCTTTATTATGGCTGATTTAAGTTCACACCGGATCTGGCCGTAAAAATCAGGATTTCCGAATGCGAAGACCAAGAGCTACACCGATCCACAGGCTACTTCTTCCGGTTAATCTCCCCCACTGACACTTCTGCCCTGCTGTCCAGCTTTAGCTGTGCTGTTTCGGGGCAGTAGTCGTCATATAAACCAATGCACTTTCTCATTATACCCTGGATTCTTCTCCCCCTATCGAGAACTCCGAAGTTGAAAAGCATTTTCAATATTCTGTCGTAAAAGGTATGTAAATCCAAAAATATATAAACTAACCTATTAAATATTATTAAAAACGACCTCTATAAGCGTATTCTCATTATCGGATTTGTCTTCCATATTTCTGCGAATTCCCTGTGCTTGTAGCCCGGTAAACCTTAACAGTATGATCTGGTGATCTGCCAGTCTATATCTATTTATTGCCGCGCCATGATCATACGCATCTCAGCTTCCTTATCTTCGTATAACTTGCCACTTACGTCCACAGTCACTTTAAATATTTTGCCTGTGAACTTGAAAGGAGGCCTGTAATCAGGTGTAATTGGCGATGCAGGGGCTGAACCGCAGGTAAGCCCGCTGGTTATTCCAAGGGTAATTGGGATCGTTACGGGGATATCAGCCCTTGCAACTGATTTTCCGTCTATAAAGAGTTGAGCTATTCCAGGTGCGCCCTCACCTCTGGCAAAATCCGGCTTGCCTGTCACCTTGAATTCAAAGCTGAGCTGGTGGCGTCCCTCCGGGACATTCTCCGAGGATTCAAGATGATGAAGGCTCCTGGCTACATAATTGTATACATAGTGCAGCTTTCCGGCTTTTATATAGAATGAATAGCCGCCTCCGACAGTGCCATTGGCCAGCAGGACTCCTTCAGCACCTCCTTTCGGAATATCTACATGAGCAATAATAACGTGTGTGCGGTTGAGCACATTAACTGCCGCGCTTAAGATAACCGGCTCAGTTCCGGGATAATACGTGTATACCGATCTATCAGGTGCAGCGGAAGGGCGTTCTTCATTAAGGCGCTGCACCATACGGCTATCGATGGGCAGCACATTATATTTTCCAGCCTCCGTATACCAGATGGTAATCATCTCAATTAACTTGGACCTGTTCTCCTCTGCCACATTTTCGGTCTCTGTCCAATCTTTGTCCACATGGTAGAGCTCCCAGCTTTTTGCATCCAGCTCGACCAGCATATCTGCCGTGATCTGCGAGCCAAAGTCGTGTTCTGCTTCAGCAAATGAAGGACCTGGCCACGGACATACAGCGCGCCAACCATTGTGATACAGAGCACGGTTTCCTATCATCTCAAAGTACTGGGTGTGGTGTTTCGTAGGTGCACCGGCATTATCGAAGGTATGTGCAAAACTTACTCCTTCAATACTTGATTGAGTTATTCCCTTGATAGACTGCGGTGGCTCTATTCCCAGGCAATCCAGGACAGTTGGTACCATATCGATAGCATGGGCGTACTGGTTCCTGATCTCCCCTCTGGCTTTTATTCCCCTGGGCCAGTGAACAATAAAGGGAGTACTGACTCCGCCGCGATAGGTCTCTCGTTTCCAGCGGCGGAAAGGTGTATCTCCTGCCCATGCCCAGCCCCAGGCATAGTGGCTGAAGGTCTCCGGACCTCCCAGTTTATCCAGGTATTCAAGGCTCTCCTCCATCAGACCGGGCACATTGTTAAAGAACTGGTTCTCGTTGATTGTTCCCGTGGAACCGCCTTCGGCACTGGCTCCATTGTCCGAAATCACCATTATGAGTGTATTCTCAAACTCACCGGCTTCTCTCAGGAACTGTATTATCCTGCCTATATGGTAGTCAGTCTGCTCCAGGAATCCGGCATAAACCTCCATCATTCGAGAATGGATCTTCTTTTCATCGGGAGAGCACTCGTCCCAGTGCGGGACATCAGGATCATGGGAGGATAATCTGGCATCTTTCGGGACAACGCCCAGTTCTTTCTGCCGTGCAAACGTCTTTTCCCGATAAGCTTCCCAGCCGTCATCAAACCTGCCTTTATACTTATCTGCCCATTCTTTAGGAACATGATGAGGAGCATGCGTGGCTCCAGGGCAGTAGTACAGGAAAAAGGGCTTGTTTGGGTCAATCTGTTTGGTATTAGCAATGAACTGGATAGCCCTATCAGCCAGGTCCTCATTCAGGGTATATCCTTCATCGGGTGTCCTTGGAAGATCAATTACATAGTGATTGTCATAAACCAGCTCAGGATAATACTGGTTCGTGTCGCCCCCCATAAAGCCGTAAAAGCGTTCAAATCCCCTCCCCAGAGGCCAGTGGTCGTAAGGTCCTGTTGCCGAAACCTGTTCTAGAGGCGTTAAATGCCATTTTCCAAGAGCATATGTATTGTATCCACGCTCCAGAAGTATTTCCGACAAAAAACCGTTCTCAAAAGGTACATATCCGTTATAACCGGGAAAGCCTGTTGAATTATCGGCTACGGCAGCCATATTGTTTGAATGGTGATTTCGGCCGGTCAGTATGCACGTGCGCGATGGAGAGCACAGTGGAGTCGTGTGCATATTAGCATAGAGAAGACCTCCATCAGCCAGGCTATCCAGGTTTGGTGTGTGAATAGGGCTGCCGTAGCAACCGATTTGTCCAAATCCTGCGTCGTCCAGCACAATGAACAGCACATTGGGTGCACCATCTTTTGCTCGTCGCTGTACCGGCCAGGCCGGTTCTGATTCTTCTATTGTACGCCCTATTTTCCCTGTAAAAGGATATCCAGGCTTATACTCTTTTAATGGCATTTTCTCCCCTCCCGGTGTCCTGGTAATACTAAAATTCCCATTCTACAGAACTGCGAAATCTTCCCAAAACTCGCAGTTTTATATCATATTATTTCGTCACGGATATTATTTTATACATGACATTTTACTTTTGACGGTTTACTGATCTTAATTATATTGAATCGAGTTACTGAAATGCATTTATTTATTTATTTCCTGAAATTATTGCGACAACTGAAAGCTGTTGACCCGGTCTCCAGATCAGAAAAACCAACAACGATATTGTAAGTCGACAATTCAATATCACCGTCCTGCAGAGCTTTGTAAATTGCCGTGTTAAGCTGATCCAGAGAAACGCGAATATCCACATAATTTTCGATCCAGCACCTGACTTTGAACTTTACTCCTGACCCTGAAAACTCAAGCAAGAGTGCCTGTACCGGTTCTTCATGCATTATCCAGTCCTCCTGCATCAGGGCATTGAGGATAAGGTTTCGAACACATTCGATATCAGCGCCGTAGGATATGACTACATCGGTCTCGACACGGAACATCTTGCTGGGTGTGGAATAATTCGTAATAAGATCCCCGCCTATAACCGAGTTAGGGATTGCTACAAGGCGGTTATCTCTGGTAAGGACACGGGTCGACCTCCAGCCGACCTCTAACACGTCACCCCATGTGTCGAGCAGTTCAATTCGGATCCGATCCCCCACCCTGAAAGGGCGATCAATTAGAAGCACAATCCCTGATATGATATTGCTCAGAGCCGTCTGAGCCGCAAGGCCTAAAATAATACCTCCTATACCAAGCGCAGCAAGGGATGCGTTAATTGCAGCACCTGTGATCCCCAGGTGCTCAAGAAGCACAATGACAGCAAAAAGGCCTATGACCAGCAGTAGAGTGTTTCTCAAAGTTTGAATTACGCGCTTATCGATAACTTCACCATCTCCCCTGGGAAGGTGAGACAGGTAAAGGTCAGAAACGAGATTTATAATGCGAAAAATGATATAGACTGTCATAGCCCAGTAAAAAAAGAAAAAAAGCTTATCTAAAAATTCGGTATATGTGCTGATAAACTCGTCGAGCAACCTTATTACCGCTTGCAAACCCAGTAGAAAGATAATAATCAGAAGAAAACGTTGCAAAAGGTTAAGAATCAGGTTGTCAAGATCTGTCCTTGTTTTTCTGATTGCCGGCCACAACCACCGCTTAAGGATAAATCTGCTTATCAGTATGGCACCAAATGTGGCTACGAGAATAACTGCAATTTGCACAAACAACCTGCCAAACATCAGTATATTCTCAATATTTTCGATATTAACCACACATACCCCTTCCTTTTCCAGTAATTCTCCTGCCCTGAAGTCTCAAAGTACTCCATCTACCATAAAAATTCTACCTGTAAGTTTACAGTTTAATCAACCCTTTTCTTTCACAACCGGTTAAACTGTATTTAACTGGCTCGTGCTTTCAGTAACCTTTCATTCATGCTTTTTAGAATGACCCGGTCAAACATTCAACAGCAACAAGCTGAAGACAAAGACTATAGAGTCCGTGATCATAAACCCTGTAACTTTTCGTGATATTAAACAGAATACAAAAAGCAGTACTCTAAGGCACTTACAGAAGTTATGCTTTCATTAGCCATGGACTCTTTCCTTCTGTACAGCTGAAACGTTTAGCCTGATCCCCAATCCTTCGGATCAGAGGGCTGGCGAACCTCAGCTATATGGTTTTCCGCGTTAGCTGATTTAGAGCATAATTCCATGATTTTTCGAAAAATTTTTTCCAGGTTTTCTTTAAAGGCTTTCTTTAAATCTCATTAAGCAGGTCTCTTTTACAGCTTAAATCAAACAGGAGATCACCGTAGCATTGTTTCCTTCTTCTGTTACCTCTTTATTTGCTCTTCAAAACTATTGTTTAAGAAGTTACTTTTCACCCCAGGTGGGCTTTTTCCCCCTTTTTATGATGATGACCAATTTCCTGCGCAAAAACCATTAGCAATATAACGGCAACAATTGATATGAAAAAGATCATGATTGTAACATAAGGATCTTTGAAATTTAAACCTGCAATTGCCAGTGCTACCGAGATATTGCGCTGGGCAGTTCCGAAGCCTAACGCCTGTCTGTGTGATCTATCAGGATCTCCCAGAAAATAGCCAAGTGCATATGATCCAATCGTAAATATAATTCCGGCAAAGAGCGCATAGGTCTCAGTGATAATACGCAGCATGGCAGGTAAGTAAGCTAAAATGTAGGATATGATCAGAATAAGGAAGGCAAGATTACTCACTTCACCAATAAAAGGGCGCAGTTCCCCTGCCAGTTCATCGTACCTGGCACGGACCAGAAGACCAAGCGCCAGCGGGATAAGTATTATCTCAGCCATGGATTTAATAAGATCCCTGGTGCTGGTTTCGACTCCAGGGAAAAATATAGGGAAAACTACAGGCAAATAAAAAGTTGTTACAACCATCAGGAGTATCATCAGCCCCGATGCAAGAGCAATATCTCCTCTGGCTGCCTGGGTGAGCCTCAAGACGAAAGGAGACCCTGCAACGGTACCGAGAATAAAAAGCCCGATTGCCAGTGGTCGAGGAAGTGAGAAGACGTACAGCAAGATTTGTGCAAGTGCAGGTACAAGTATAAAATTTGCTACAAGCGTGAGAAGTACCAGCTTTACGTTATGCAATGGACCAAGAATCTGCCGAATCGTAAGAGAAAGCCCAGCTGAAAATGTGCTTGCCAGCACAAAAACCAGTGTAGCAATGTAACCGATGGTCTGGAAAAGGCTTGTGAAAGCTTCAATTTCAACCATGCTTCCAACCTTCTGTTCTCAATCATGTGCCATCTGGTCAAGCGCAGCCGCAATTGCCAGGATGAGTGCATTGTCCTGCCCTGGCTCAATCTCCACTCCATAGGTATCCCGTATGCGGAACCACCTTTTTGAGACTTCTGCAATTTTCCTTCCTTCAGACTCAATCTCGTATTCGTGGTCCAGGATATTTCCGCGAATTTCCATGTCAGGCCCGTCCGGAATTTCAACTTTCCATTTATCCCGCAAAATATTAATGAGATCTTTTTTGACTGTTGCAGCCAGGCCGTCATCTGCATTCTTGATATCCATCGTATCCCTGATCCGGAGTAGTTTTTCAGTAATTTTATAAAGGTCATTTCCCCGCAGATCTTTGAAAATCAGGGTGTTGCGGATGCGGAGAGCCTTTCCATCAACACGGAACACTCGCTCTCCAGTTTCATCCTCTATCCAGTAGTCGTCCCCGATGGAAACGAGTTTTTCATGCATCCTGTAGATATGCCCTTTCTCCTCTTTAGAGCCTCCACGGCCCCCAAATAATTTCATCAAAACCACTCCCTTTATTTGATCAGCCCTTTATTTGTTCATTTTTGATACTTTACCTCGAAGAAGTAACTTATTAATCCGATCAAAAAACATGGAAAACCAATGCTGATTCAATTTCAGCAGAGGAATTAAATTAATTAGCTGGCTGTGAAAATAAACTATTAATTTTAACAAATTATTAATTTTATATATTACTTTATATTTAAATGTCTGTCAACAGCATCAGCTATGAGTAACTTAATTTTTTAAATGAAATTATTCTTTCCAGATATTTTTCACAGGGCTTTCCTGTAAATCTCGATGATATCTTCTTTTGAGAGTTCTCTTGGATTTGTGAGGCGGCAAACGTCCTGCATGGCATTCTCAGCCAGAAGTTCGAGGTCTTCTTCCCTTGCCCCGAGCTCTTTCAGGCCTGAAGGGATCCCGATTTCTGCTGCAAGCTTCTTAATCGCTTCTATTGCTTTGTCTGCTGCTTCGTCCCTGCTCAATCCCTCAACTTTTTCTCCCATTGCCTTTGCGATATCTGCAAAACGTTCAGGAACGACCTGTTTGTTATACATTTCGACATAGGGAAGGAGGATTGCATTGCAGACCCCATGCGGGAGATCATAAAAACCTCCGAGCTGGTGGGCCATGGAATGAACATATCCAAGGCTTGCATTGTTAAAAGCAATGCCTGCAAGATATTCGGCATGAGCCATCATATCCCTTGCCCTTATATCCTCCCCGTGGATAACGGCTTCCGGCAGGTATCTCGAGATCAGCTCAATTGCTTTGATGGCAGCCGCATCAGTTGTTGGAGTAGCCATGGTCGAAACGTAAGCCTCGACTGCATGGGTCAGGGCGTCCATACCTGTTGAAGCCGTAAGTGCCGGTGGCATGCTGACCATCAGCTCCGGGTCGTTTACTGCTACGTCAGGTGTTATTCGCGGGTCAACAATGGCCATTTTAATGTGCCTGGCAGTATCAGTGATAATCGTGAAACTCGTCATTTCACTCGCGGTACCTGCGGTTGTGTTCACAGTAATTAGAGGAGGGATTCCTTTCGTAACTTTTCCCACGCCTTCGTACTCGTTGATTCTTCCCCCATTGTATACTATAATACCGATAGCCTTTGCACAGTCCATGGGGCTTCCTCCCCCTACGGCAACTATCATATTACAATCCTCTTTTCTGTAAATCTCTGCACCTTCCATTACTGAAGTATCAGTCGGGTTCGGGTCTGCTCCGGAAAAGATCGCCGCTTCCATGCCTGCTTTTTCAAGAATTTTGTGAATATCTATTGCAAGCTGTCCCCCGTGCCTGCTCTTGCCTGAGACTATCAGGGCTTTCGTAGCCCCAAGGTCTTTTGCATGCCTGCCGATTTCTTTTACACATCCGGGTCCCATAAGGGCTACTTTTGGGTTCAGGTAAGTGTATGTCCTGTTTCCTGCCATGTTTCTACTCCCCTGGTGACTTCTTTTATTTCTCCCCAATTTTTAATAAAAATGCAATATATTAATAGAATTGATTTTCCCCTGTAACTAATAAAGTTTTGCTCCGAAAAAGGATTTTTGAAAGCAGGAAAAAAGTTCCCGGAGCATAACGGGAAATCCCTTTTAGCAAACCTGTTTCTCATTCGCATCTTATTTTATTTCTATTGCTCGTATTTCCTGGCCTGCTAATGATAAGGAAATTTTATTCTACTTGATTTATATATTTTTCAGTAATCTACGTATAGATTCATTTGTTCGGTTTTAAGTGTCAATTGCACAGCAGCGGACAGCCTGCGTTATTGTTTTGTTTCATTCATTGACATCAACTTCAGGAGCGGATGAAGTAAGCAAGGAGAATTATCCATGAATCATACTATTGAGCTACTCGAACCAGCTACCAGAGAATTTGTAGAAAATGTCAACAAGCAGGGTGGAACGCCAATCTATGAGCTCTCCCCAGAAGAAGCTCGTAAAGTTCTTTCAGATTTGCAGGCTGCTGAGGTTGCAAAACTGCCTGCAGATATTGAAGATCTGAATATTCCAGTCGGTCCTGATGGAGAAGTTTCGATTAGAATACTGAGACCTGAAGGAAGTAAGGAAGACTTACCGGTTGTAATGTATTTTCATGGCGCCGGCTGGGTTCTCGGGGGCAAAGATACGCATGATCGATTGGTCAGGGAAATCGCCAATGGAGCTAACGTTGCAGTCGTATTTGTCAATTTCACACCAGCTCCTGAGGCAAAGTATCCTACACAGATCGAAGAGGCCTATGCTGCGACTAAATATATTGCTGAAAACGGAAAAGAACTCAGACTGGACAGCTCACGGCTTGCAGTTGCTGGAGATAGTGTAGGCGGTAATATGGTTGCAGCTGTCATGCTCCTGATAAAAGAGAGAGGTGGGCCCAAAATTAATTATCAGGTGCTTTTCTATCCTGTGACGGATGCTAACTTCGACACTCAGTCCTATCAGCACTATGCAACCGGCATCTGGCTTACCAGGGAAGCAATGAAGTGGTTCTGGGACAACTATTTGCCTGACAAAGAAGCAAGGAAGCAGCCGACAGCATCCCCGTTACAGGCATCTATCGAGCAGCTTAAGGGACAGCCTCCGGCTCTCATTATCACCGATGAAAATGATGTGCTCCGCGATGAAGGAGAAGCATATGCCCATAAGCTGATTCAGGCAGGAGTTAATGTTACAGCTGTCAGATATATGGGAACAATACATGATTTCGTGATGCTAAATCCACTTGCAGGCACGCCTGCAACCTGCAGTGCAGTCGGTCTGGCGAATGAGAATCTCAGATTCGCTTTTGCAGGAAAATCTTAATTCTGCAATTAGTTTAAAATTCGACTACACATAAAACAATGATTTTGGCATGTTATAAATAAAAATCCATAAACATATAAAAAAGGGCTTTGTCAGGATATAAAAACGAATTAGTAATTTAAAAATGGATCAACAATTTAAAAACGGGTTAACAATTTTCAAGAACGCAAGCCATTTTTTCCAAACGTACAGCTATTTAATAAATTAGCCCTAATCAAATATACATGAGTGGGGGCAGGTTTGGAGCAGATTTTCTTTCAACATATGAGGAAGGGATTAAAAGAGAATGGATTATAGGAAACGGGCTTGGAGGATATGCTTCCTCAACAATCATAGGGGCAGGGACAAGAACCTACCATGGACTGCTTGTAGCAACTCCTGAGAATTCCCCAGGAAGGCTTTTGCTGCTCTCTTCCCTTGACGAGGAAATATCTATTGACGAAGAACTTTATAGACTCGCAGTCCACAAATATCCGGATACTATCAGTCCAACAGGTTTCAGTTACCTGTCCGAATTCTCTCGTAACCCATTTCCTCAATGGGTTTACCAGCCAGGGGATTTTACAGTAAAGAAAAAAGTCTTTATGGTCCATAACAGTAACTCAACCTATATTCTCTATGATATCACATCCAGAAGGGAAGGAGCTTTACTGAGAATTTTTCCTCTGGTAAGCTCAAGGGACTTTAACCTTACTGCCCGCTCAGGTTACCTTTCTTTTTTCCAGAGAGCCGGAACTGAGAGAGTATACCTGTCAAGCTCTACAGGCTTTACTTTCCATATTTCATCCAGCCTTAAGTATCATCCTGAGCCTGTATGGTATTACAACCTGGAGTATGACGATGAGAGGCAGCGTGGGCTTAACTTCCAGGAGGATATCTTCAATCCCGGTTACTTTGAAAGCAAACTTGAACCCGGAACATCACGATTTTTTATCGCTGCTTCAACAGGAGATATTTCTTCTCTTACTCTCGAGAAAGTCGATAAACTCTATTTAAGGGAAGCAAACAGGCAGAATCTTCTTGCTCTTGATTCAAAGCTTTTAGAACCTTATGCTCTTAAGCTTCTCAAAGCGACCGATACTTTTGTAGTAAAAAACCGTTCTACAGGCGAAAATACCGTGATAGCCGGTTACCACTGGTATTCGGACTGGGGAAGGGATACCATGATCTCCCTGCCCGGCTTGCTTTTGATCCCTTACCGTTTTGAAGAGGCAAGGTCTACCCTTAACAATTTTGCCAGATACTGCAGGCGAGGTCTGGTTCCAAATACCTTCCCGGCTTTCGGAGGAGATCCTGTTTACAACACCGTAGACGCATCTCTCTGGTTCATCCATGCCCTTGACCGCTATTTTGCATATACGCAGGACTTCCTTTTCCTTTCGGATATCTGGGATACCGTAGACGAGATTATCAATTTTTACTGCGAAGGTACGGATTTCGGAATAGGCATGGATACCGATTTTCTTATCAGGCAGGGACCTCAACTGACCTGGATGGATGCTAAAATCGGGGAATGGGCAATTACCCCAAGGGCTGGAAAAGCCTGCGAGGTAAATGCTCTCTGGTACAGCGCCCTGAAGACGGCTTCTTATCTCGGGACACTGCTTGGTGAAGATGTTTCTACATATGAGACTCTTGCAGATAGGGTGGCTTCAAATTTTGAGAACGCTTTCTGGAACCAGGAAACTAACTGTCTTTTTGACCTTATATATCCGGACGAATTCGGAAACCAGGTTAAAGACCCTGCAATCCGTCCTAACCAGATTTTTGCAGTTTCACTACCCTATACCATGCTTTCCCCTGAAAAAGAAAAAGCGATTGTAGATAGAGTAGAAAAAGATCTACTCACTCCTTTCGGGCTCAGAAGCCTTTCAACCGATCACTTCCTGTACAAAGGACAATATCTGGGAGACGCCTTAAACAGGGATACAGCCTATCATAATGGGACAGTCTGGCCCTGGCTCCTTGGAGCCTTTGTAAAAGCCTACCTGAAAACTCACGACTATTCGAACGGCAGTATTGAGCGTATGAAATCTCTTCTTAAGGATTTTGACGAGCACCTTGAGACAGCAGGGATAGGAAATATTTCTGAAGTATTTGACGGGGATTACCCCCACGCTCCGGGAGGTACTGTTGCCCAGGCTTGGAGTGTTGCAGAAATTCTCAGGGCATATGTGGAGGATATACTTGGGATTAAGCCCTGAACAGGAGTTTATTTACAGTATTATTTCAAAGAGGATTGAGGGGATAGTATGACCTGGAAAGACCACGGAGAACTGTTTGTAAGATATAATAGAAATCCTATACTTACAATTGAAGATTGGCCTTACCAGGCTAATTCTGTTTTTAACCCTGCGGCCGCCATAGTTGACGGTGAAACTCTGTTACTGGTAAGGGTTGAAGACCACAGGGGCTTTTCTCATTTTACGATAGCCAGGAGTAAAAATGGGATCGATAACTGGGAAATTGACAGTCAACCAACGTTCTTTCCTGAGCCTGTAAAATATCCTGAAGAGATGTACGGCATTGAGGACCCGCGCATAACTTATATGGAAGAGCTGGAAAAATGGGCCGTGGCGTACACGGCTTTTTCGGATTCGGGCCCTCTGCCTGCTCTTGCCCTTACAGAGGATTTTAAAACTTTTGAAAGATTGGGTCCAACACTGCCACCTGACAACAAGGACGCTGCTATCTTTCCGGTAAGCTTTAACGGAAAATGGGCAATGCTCCACAGACCTGCGCCTACTTATCACAGTTTGAAAGCAAATATCTGGATCTCTTTTTCTACAGATATGAAATCCTGGGGATGGCATCAGGTTCTATTTTACGCCCGGGAAGGGGGATGGTGGGATGCGTACAAGATAGGTTTATCCCCGCAGCCAATGCGCACATCCGAGGGATGGCTGATTATGTACCACGGAGTTCGCCAGACAACGCCTAAAATAAGTTACAGGCTTGGATTAGCCCTTCTTGACCTGGAAGACCCGAGAAAGGTGCTCCGCAGGTCGGAAGGCTGGGTTTTCGGGCCCCATGAAAGCTACGAGCGCAGCGGTGATGTCAATGATGTTGTTTTCCCCTGCGGCTGGATTGTGGTTGGTGACGAGATTCGCATCTATTATGGAGGCGCAGATACGTCCGTATCCCTGGCAAGCGCAAAAATGAGTGATATTATGCGCTATATCCTTGAGTGCCCTGAGGAGCAGTGTCCGGACGAATACTGCAGATTTTTTGAGGGGCACAGAGGCAGATATATTGATCCAAAAGAAGGCTAAATCAGGAATTAAGTTGAGATTATTTACCAAGATTTATATACAGAAGAGCAATATTTAAGGACAATAATGGGATTATACTATGCAGCAAGCCTTTTCACTAAAATAGCCTGGAACATCGAGAAGAAAACTGACACTAACTTAAAAAGTTGAGATGAAGATATTTTGACTATTTGTGGGCTGCATATACTCTGATCTACTCATTAAACAGATAAGTTTATAAACCGTCGATAGTATTGGAACAGAAAAAGTCATTATTTAAGACACCACCTCTGAGATGATATTAATGGATCCAATCGAAAAAATCTTCGGAAAAACCGCACAGATGACAGTGCTCAAAAACCTGATAGAAAACAAGAACGAACCAACTTACCTTTCAGGAATAGCTGAAGCAACCGGCCTATCCCACTCCAGCGTATCAAGAGTTATTACACCTCTTGTCGAGTCAGGCGTTGTCCTGGAAAAGCCGCTTGGAAAACAGATCCGAACTTTCCAGCTAAACACCGAAAGTGAGGCAGCAAACCTTATTGTAGATTTCTACAACAAGATCAACCAGCTAGTAGAATAAGTTTAAAAAGAGCATGGAAAGTTTAATTAGGGTTATACAGATTCACCCGAACCTGTAGATTTACCGAAACTTATAGATCTACTGTTCTCTTTCCGGCTTTACACAGGACCCGGACCTGCACGTTTCAGGTTCGGAGTATCTTTTCACTATTTTTCCAATACTTAAATAAGAATATACATCTTTAAAAATGTTTTATGCAAATGGAATATAATCGTTCTCATGTACCTTATAGACACTTTTTTGCTTGCCAACCATACCTTGTAAGATACCGTTTTTTTGAGGTTTATGATATACATATCCTCCGGGCTTCCATTCATAGGGATATAACTCGTGATTCTGGAAAAGAGCGACTGATGTGGATCTGAATCTTCTGTTGTCTTCTGTTATCAGCCCATTTTAAACTAAACTGACTATTAAAATCTATATTCGCCTTCTTGAGAAGATTAATAGATTAGAAAGAAACATTGGATAACTTAATTTCCGGAAATTAAATTATTATAAAACAACATTCTTACCAGTATCCTGGGGGAGAATGTGGTCAGGGAAATGAATCTATCTGAGCAGGATACAAAATCCGAATACTGCAATTTTAACCGGAAAAAAAGCAGGATAATTTTTGTTTTTCTTGCTCTTTTCATAGTATCATGGTCGGTTCTTCTCAGTTTGTATACTCCTGAACAGATAGTAGAAATGATAGGTATACAAAACATTTACATTTTTGTCTTTATTCTGGCAATTACTGTTGGCGTATCCGTATTTACTACCACTCTGTTTTATACATCCCTGGTTGCAATATCCCTGGGCGGAGTTAATCTGGTATGGATTTCTTTTCTTGCAAGCGTAGGTCTTCTTTCCGGGGATCTGGTATTTTATTATCTGTCTAAAGCAGGCAGCAGGTGCGTTCCGAAAGAATATGAAGGCATAGTAGTTCGCCTATTGGAATGGACTAAACAGTACAATGACAATAAAATTATCCTGCTGATTTTCTTTTATTCTGCTGCACCTCTTCCAAGCGATGCAATTTCAATTTTCCTTGGAATAATATCTTTCCCAATTCGAAAAATGGTCCTGCCATTAGTTCTTGGAAAATTCATAAATATACTTGTTCTTCTGGAACTTGCAGCGATTGGATACGGCTTTTTCTGATCGGAATAGAGGTAAATTATATTATTGATCAGGGAAAGTAATAACATAATGGTTAACATACTGGGTGCTAGGGAGAGAGGAAGAGGGCCTCTGCAGCTGGACATAGGCATAGTTTTATCAGGTCTTGGAGGGAATTCCAGTCAGGATAGAGACCAATTCAACGGCCTTGTTTCCTTTTTTGGTGTCGATTTCGGGCTCTATATCGGGCCGTCATATAACCCGTTCAGGACCGTTGGACCCAGTATCGGCATTGGTGTGGTCATAGGGTCTAACGGCTTCCTGGCTGCAAAATTGGGCATACACTTCAGAAGGGCATTTGGTTTAGGTATGCTTTTTCCTATAGTTCCTATCTATGGTGTTACCGGAGCAGGCTTTTTAGCCGCGCTGCCTGTTTCGGAAGGGGCTAAAGCTGCAGCAACCCTTCCATTGCTGATAGTGCCGGCAGCTGTCATATATCAGGAAGAACTCAAAAAACTGCACAGGCGTGGAACAGGAATTTTAACAAAATTGAGATCTTATATTTCAGGAAAATAAGTGTTTCATAACATTGTTTTGATCTGCTTCGGATATTGAATTTCAATATGACACCAGTTTTAAGAGGCTCAATCATTTAAGAGGCTCAATCATTTAAGAGGCTCAATCATTTATAGACTTGCATAAAATAGCTTGGGGAGATAACAGCTTGGGGAGATCCACTTGCCTGATGAAATGACCGAATTGCCTGGGGAAGAGACTACTGCCAGTGCCCCAAAAGCTCAACCGCCTGCGCCTGCAAGTAGGCGAAATACCTGGCTAAGAGTGTTAATATCTGCAACAACTTTTTATATTCTCTTGCTATTAGCATTGCTGCTGACTGGCAATCCCAACCTGTTTCCCAGCCTGGTGATGGTAGGAAACTTTACGGTCCCTGTTGCATATGTCGCATTCTTATACGAGCGCAAGAGTTTTAGCCGCCTGAGAATGCCTACAGTCTCCCTGGCTTTTCTGTACGGCGGGCTTGTGGGTATTATCGCTACTTCTTTTATAGGACCGTTATTTCCAATCCAGTTTGATTTCGGCGGGGTTCTGGCAGTAGGGCTAATTGAGGAATTTGCCAAGATCCTGGGTGTGGTGGTGATCGCACGCCGCAGGCAGCATGTCTCGGAGATGGACGGTTTGATCCTGGGAGCTGCAGTGGGGATGGGATTTGCTGCCCTGGAAAGCACGGGTTATGCCTTTACCGCTTTCCTGCTGAGTTCCGGTAGCATTTCGGCAACAGTAGAAGTGACCTTATTCCGGGGTTTGCTTTCTCCACTGGGGCACGGGACCTGGACTGCAATTTTAGCCGGTGTACTGTTCCGTGAGAGTAAGGACTGCTGCTTCCGAATTAATCTGAAAGTGATTGGCGCATACCTGTTTGTTTCCATTCTGCACTCAATGTGGAACGGGATGTCCCTGGTTCTCACTCCATTTATCGGTCTGGGATTAGGCGCGGTTACAACCTGGGCTGTGGTTGGTTTTATCGGATTGTACGTGCTCTGGCTGCGCTGGCGAGAAGCGGTCAGGCTACAAACTGCTTTACCGCCGGAAGCAAGGGATGTATAAATGGATTTACTTTAAGCCTTATGTTTAAAGCTTCATGAAAAAGACGATCATTTAAAAACGGCAAATTTTTCATGCTGAAAAATGAGCAATTAACTTATTGTTTTAAAAAATAAGAGAAAAATGTCCAGGTTTTCAAATTTTCAGGCAAATAAAAGCCCCCGTTAACTGTAAAATGATTTTATTTTCAGGAGAAATTTAATGTAAATGCCGGGCTGTAACCGGCCTGAGCATTTCAAGAATAGGCAGGAAAGAATATTTTCCATACTATGCATACCTTTTACGCATGTACCGCCTCTTTAAAGAGATTAGAGAGTTTTTTCGTCCACACGCCAGGGCTGCCATTTCCAATAATGCGGCCGTCAATCCTGGTGACAGGAATCAGTTCTGCCCCTGTGCCTGTCAGGAAACATTCATCTGCAGTATAAAGGTCATACTGCGTTAAATGGGTCTCCCTGACTTCCATTCCGGCTTTTTTGGAAATTTCCATCACAAAATTGCGGGTTATCCCTTCGAGTGCGCTGTCTGTAAGGCAGGGAGTGTAAAGAATTCCGTTCGACACTGTAAATATATTGTCGCCGGTACATTCTGCAACATAGCCTTCCCGTGTAAGCATCACAGCCTCCATGCATCCGGACTGTGCGGCTTCTATTTTCGCAAGAGCATTGTTCAGGTAATTGAGCGATTTGATCCGGACATCGAAACAATCCGGGCTTATCCGTCTAAGACTCGATGTGATAACCGGAATGCCTTCTTCATAATATTTTTCGGGGTAGAGCTGGATATCTCCTACAATGATAACCACAGAGGCCTTTTTACAGAGGAACGGATTTACTCCAAGGTCCCCTTCGCCCCGTGAAACCACAAGCCGGATGTAGCCGTTTGTTTTCTGATTGCGTCTGACGGCTTCTTCCACGTCCTTTTTAATTCATCCCTGGTTAATGGAATTTCAAGCATCAGTGCCCTTGCGCTTTTATATAGTCTGTCCAGGTGTTCTTCAAGTTTGAAAATTTTCCCCGAATAGATCCTGATTCCTTCAAAGGCTCCATCACCATAAAGGAATCCATGGTCGAATACGGACACTTTTGCGTTTTCTTTTTCATAATATTTTCCATCAATGTAAACCTGCATTTAGACATCCCCGCGAGGATAAATATAGTGTAAGTTTAAGTATTTTTCTCAAGGTTTCTTCAATTATTCCTTTTATGTTTTCATTTTAGTATTTTTATATTACGACTTATACTCGCAGGTAATTATTTCTATTAAGGCTCTGGTTTTTTCCAACTTTTCAGATCTTCCTCATCCGGTTAAAACAGTTTTAATTCTTCTTCAGGAAATCAGCACCCTTGAGCGAGCCTGTCTATGTATTAAAAAAGATAACGCTCAAACGGCAGGCAGATTACTAACATAAATTCAAGCCCGTAGAAGCCATATTAGGAAAGGACTCGGGTATTTCTCCCTATATTAGTCCAGTTCGATCAAATTATGTACTAATAATAAGGCTGCGACTTCGTTTAAGGTCAATCTGAGTTCAGATTTTCCCTGGAATAACTCATCATGGATTTCAATTAAATACCTTTTATTCGGTGGGATGTACCAGTAGGGATGTGATAAAACCCCATTTTCATAGATTAAAGATAATTCCTCTATTTTATCCAGGACACTCTTTCGGTTCATAATTCCTTCTTATAAAATTTTTATCTTCCTTAATTTTTTTATTGAAAATACTTTTAATGTTAGAACCCTGGATTTTCCGATTTCCGGATTTTTGGTTTTCCGGATTTTTGGTTTTCCGGATTTTTAGTTTTCCGGATTTTTAATTTTCCAGGTTTTTGAGTTGCCAGGTTTCCGGGTTATTGAGCTGCCAGGTTTCCGAGTTTCCAGGTTTTTCTCATGATATTATTTTATTAGATCCTTTATATAATCTTCTAAATACATTATCGTTTCTTATTTCGCTTTAAACAAAAATAAGACAAAACCTCTTCTTTCAAATTTTTAAATATATTAAGTAAAAAAATAGCCGGTCCAATTACTGAAGTCAATAACATAAGGTTTTTTCAAATCCAAATATAGCTCATAGATGATGCGATAACGATTTCACCTGCTGGCACGAATTCACATACTGGCAGCAAATGTCCATTAATTCCGGTTTTGCCTCCATATCCAACTTTATATTACCGCTACTCAGGTCTGCCAGATCACCGGTGAAAACATATTCTGGAAGGCAAAGGGACATTACAGGGGAAAAATATTAATAAAGATATGTGCTATTTATAATGTTAAAAATTTCGAGAGGTCCCAGAAAAAATTACCGGGAGATCTTCCACATGAAGCGAAAATTCCAATCAGGAAATAACTATCTAGTTTTGTATGACTGCGGTGCTGCCATTCTGCATTATGGAGATTCTTCTCCTATTAAATGTGATTATTATGAAAATGGAGACCTTCTAACTCTCAGGATAGAAGGGGATACAATGCAAATGATAGTAGAAGAAGGGGGCATCAGCTCGATCATGGGCGACAGATGGAAGGAAGTTTATCCTTTTGAAGTTGCAGTATGAAATGCTTGCAAAGCTATTCCAGGCGGTTTTGACTCGATCTTTAATTCCAATATTTGAACTTATTTATGCAGCTACTGAGGAATAATTGATTATAAGCAAGATTGTTTTTTTATACTAATTCTGGCTTTTATAACAGTCCTGCTTTTTATAGCAGTCCTGCCTTTTGTAGCAGTCTTGCTTTTTAAGCAAGTAATTTTTTAGTAATTCCCTGTTTATTATGCACCGAATCTAATGATAAACTCAGTTCCTTTATTCCTTTTTAGCTCGACTTCACCATATAATTGATCTACCAGAGTATTTACGAGTTGAAGGCCA
Source organism: Methanosarcina hadiensis (assembly GCF_046529725.1). Classification (GTDB taxonomy): domain Archaea; phylum Halobacteriota; class Methanosarcinia; order Methanosarcinales; family Methanosarcinaceae; genus Methanosarcina; species Methanosarcina hadiensis. Next base: position 1,897,118 of record NZ_CP136241.1, read on the forward strand.
AGGGTTTCCGGATTCTTAAAATTGATATTTTCAGGAACTCCAATTCCATTATCAGAGACGATAAGAGTATACCTGGTATTTTTTTCTGGAAATGAATCTATATCATTCTCTTTTACAACCTCTTCGCTCAGGAGATTAATTCTTATTTCTCCTGTTTTACTGCCTGGAAACGCATACTTGAGGGAATTGGATATCAGTTCATTAACAACCATTCCTAACGGGACTGCGGTATCCATATCAAAGAAAATTCCCTCCTCCAGGTCCATTTTCAGGTCGATATCCATATTCCCGAGTCTGTAAGTTCTGAGAAAGTTTTCGACGAGTCTCTCCAGATATAAAGAAAAATCAAGTTTATCGGTTTCTTCGCCTTCATAAAGTTCTTCATGAATTATAGAGATTGATTGAACCCTGTTCTGGCTTTCTTTGAAGGATTCAAAGACCTCTGAACTCTCTATATGTTCTCTATCACTGAACTTTTCAGCTTGAAGGTCAAGCAAAGAGGAAATAACCTGCAGGTTATTTTTTATCCTGTGGTGAATTTCCTTCTGGCGGGCGGTTTCGAGATCTACCAGAGCCTTCTCGGTTCTTTTACGCTCTGTAATGTCCTGAACCGTTCCTCTTAGCTGAACAGGAATGTTCTTGTCATCAAAAACAACTTTGATTTCTTCATGAACTATTCGCTCCTCCCCGTTATTCATAATTGTTCTATAATCGATGCCTGAGAGTTTTCCCTTTAAAGCCTTTCCTGTTGCCTTACACAGGTATTCCCGGTCATCAGGATGTACACGGGTTAAAAATAGATCATAATTTACGCCAGCTTGTTGAGGTTCAAATCCAAAAATACGATAAGCTTCATCAGACCAGTATATCTCATTAGTTGCAAGGTTTCTATACCAGTTTCCGATATGAGCCATTTCTTGAGCTTCAGCCAGACTTTTTTCGCTTTCTTTCAATGAGTTGTAAGATCTCTCGAGCTCTTCTGTACGTTCTTTGACTTTTTCTTCGAGAGTACTGTATGCTTCTTTCAGGGCTATTTCAACCCTCTTTCTTTCGGTGAGGAGTTCGGTGATGTCACGTACGACAGACACCGATCCGATAATACTACCATCAATATCTCTAACTGGCGAGGCATTTACCTGACGGTACCGTAACTCATTGCTCGCCGGAGTTCGAATAATTTCTTCCTGGTTTCTGACCACTTCTCCTTTAAGCGCTCGCAGTGGGGGAGCCTCATCAACAGGACGGGGGCTGCCGTCAGGACGATAAATTTCGAGGCCTGATGCCATTTTTTCTATACATATCCCTTTGGAGGCCAGGCCGAATTCTTTAAGTGCTGATTGATTTGCCAGGACAAAATTCTTATTTGTATCTGCAAACCAGATCTCATCAGGTATACTGTTTATAAGGGCTGATAGTTTATTTTTTTCCGCCTGAACAGAATCCAGTAATGACTGTTTCTCTTCTACTTTCTGGCATCCGGTAATATCTTTTAAGAGGACAGCAACCTTTCGGCTGTATTCACCCCCAATACGTGAGGCGTAGACCTCAAGCCATCTGTTTGCATTCTCGTCCTTTTCCTCAAACCTGACCGGGTCGCCAGTCAAAGCTACCCGACCGAACCTCTTAATCCAGTGATTCCCTGTGTTATAAAATACTTCATGTGCCCTCTTGCCTTCGATATCCCTGAGTCCTGTTATCTTTTCCTGTGGCCGGTTTGCTTCAAGGATCCAGTAGTCTGCAGGCTTCCCATCCTCATCAAATATCATCTCTATAATCAAAAAGCCTTCATCAATCGAATTGAACAGGGTCCGGTATTTTTCCTCAGACCTGCGCACGGCTTCCTCTGCTTGCTTGCGCTCGATAACCTCGGCACGTAAATCCTGGCTGGTTTTTTCTAATTTAGAGATCTGTTCCCGTACCAGAAACTCCAGTTCTTCCTTATTTAAAAGGTTGGAAATAGTCATATTCCCCACTCCCCCAAAGCAGGGCACTGGTATTTTTTAATCTCATTTTTTGACTTTTTTAGTGAGATTAATATGGAAGTGATCCTGACAGCCCCAGGTAATCCTGCCTGAACCACTCAATTTTATTCCATCCTGCACATTATTTGACCATAAGAATTCTTCCTGTTTGCTGCTTCAAGCAGATAATTAAAGTTCATTCTATTCTTTCGCTTTCCAGCAAATTTTATCATTTTATGTGTCGCCAATGTATTATTTAATAATATTTATGAAATTAATCATATATTAATTTTGAAGCTGGTAATTTGAAAGTTGTTTGCAGGAAATAATATATTTTTATCAAAAACGGAAATTTAAAAAGATAAAACGAAGCTCTAAGCTGTGACAACAGAGATTTTGGAAATTACTTAAAAAAGAAACCTCAATGATCCTGCACAATCTTTATTTTCATGGATTCATTACAGGCTTGAAAATCTCGATTCTTTGAAGCTATACTCTCTTTTGCGTTCTCTTTTTAATGTTTTGTTTTTCTTTTTAATATTTTATTTCTATTTTTAATATTCTATTACTCTTTTTAATATTCTGTTTCTCTTTTTTGTGTTCTTTAGTAGATATTGGATATTAATTGATTTTTATTGACAGCAAACAGGTACTTTCACATTTACTCCTATCGGAATTATAAAAGCAAAGGTGCTCCCTTCTCCCGGATGGCTCCTGAACCAGACATACCCTCCATGCAGATGTACTATCTGTTTAACCAGAGACAGGCCAAGTCCTGTTCCCTGGTATTTTTTCGAGGAAAAAGTATCAACCTGGCTGAAAGGCCTGAAAAGCTTGTGCTGGTCTTCAGGTTTTATCCCGATTCCTCTGTCCTTAACCATTATTTCGACCATATCTCCCTTTTTCCTTGCTCTTATTCTTACAAAGCTGTTTTCGTAAGAGAACTTTATAGCGTTATCTACAAGATTATACATTATCCGAACAAACTTTTCCTCATCAGCACATATTCTTGTAAGCCCGCTATCTATAACGATTTCTATTCTAATATTTTTCTTGTCTGCTATGGGGAGCAGGATGTTTCGTATAAGATTAAGCCTGGCAGCAAGATCAAATTCTTTATAATCCAGCTCCATTTTTTTGGCTTCTATCTTGGAAAGGTCCAGAATGCCGTTAATGAGGTTCAGAAGATGTTTACCGCTATTTGAAACATTTTCTACGGCTCTCAATTGTCTTTTATTCAGTTCTCCGTATACCTGTTCATAAAGCATATCAGAAAACCCTATTATTGAATTAAGTGGAGTTCTCAGTTCATGGCTTATATTTGCCAGGAACTCGCTCTTGGTACGGTTTGCAGCTTCAGCTATCTGTTTTTCATAAAGCAGGTTTTCTGCAATTTTCTTTTCCGTAATATCTCCGGCAATATCACTGATAGCCACAAGCTTTCCTGAATCATCAAAAACAGGAGAAAGAGTTACTGAGATATTTACTGTTGTGCCGTCCTTTTTCAACCTTAAAGTTTCATGGTGCCTGACCTTTTTTCCCTGTTTAATCTGGTCAGATAACTGCTTTATTTCCCCTTTAAAATTTTCCGGTTCAAGTATAGACCTGTTTTTTCCAAGGACTTCTTCAGCCATGTAACCGTAGATCTGCTCTGCTCCTTTATTCCAGCTGGTAATAATGCCATCAAGAGATTCAGTTATAATAGCATCATTCGATGATTCTACAATGTTTGCAAGCGTCTGGATTTTTTCTTCTGCTTTTTTTATCTCAGTAATATCACGGGCTGCAGCAAAAACCCCAATAACTTCCCCGTTTTCATTCCTGTAAACCGATGCATTGTACAGGACATGCGTTATATGCCCGTCTTTATGCCAAATTTCCAATGGGTAGTCCCGAACCAGTCCTTTCTGGAACACATGCTGGTATCCTTTTCTCGCTCTCTCGGGTTCGGTAAAATAGTCAGAAAAATCAGTCCCGATCAATTCCCTGCGAGAATAACCGGTAATGGATTCCGTAGCTCTGTTTACATCTGTAATCTTCCCATCAGGACCGATAGTGACCAGAGGATCTATACTTGCTTCTATTAGACTGCGGTTGTATTTGCTAGCAAGTTGACGTTCTTTTTCGGCTTTTTTTATCTCAGTAATATCATGGGCTGCAGCAAAAACCCCGATGACTTCCCCGTTTTCATTCCTGTAAACCGATGCATTGTACAGGACATGCGTTATATGCCCGTCTTTATGTAGAATTTCTAAAGGATAATCTCGAACCAGTCCTTTCTGGAACACGTGCTGGTATCCTTTTCTCGCTCTCTCGGGTTCGGTGAAATAATCCGAAAAATCAGTTCCAATTAACTCATCTCTGGTATATCCTGTAATCAGTTCTGTAGCGGTATTTGTATCGGTAATTTTACCATCATATCCAATAGTAACCAGTGGGTCAAGACTTACTTCAATCAAACTGCGGTTGTAATCCCGGGCTAATTTCAATTCTTTTTCAACTTTTTTCTGATCCGTAATGTCCCGGGAAATTTCAAGGATAGAGACAACTTTGCCGTCAATAAATTCTGGCACTATTTTTGTATTAAAATAATATTTTTTCCCACGCGGTGATACATATTGAGACTCTACCGTCTCGGTTTTTCCTGTAGCCAATACCTTCTCATAGTGTTCTTCCCAGAAATTTAATTGTCCGTAATACCTCCATAGCTCACCCGGAGTTTTCCCAATAATTTCTTCCTTAGATCGACCATAAATTTCTACAAAAGCAGGATTAGCGTATCTGACGCGTTTTTTCCGGTCTAGCCGAACGATCATATCCGGAGAATTCTCAGCTAATGTGCGGAAACGCTTTTCGCTCTCAACAAGTGCTTTATTTGCTTCCTTAAGCTCCTCGGATTGAGCCTTTAATTCATCATTGATTTTATGAAGTTCCCCTGACTTGGCCTGGATATCTTCATATGCCCTGGTAAGCTCCTTTTCTGCTTTCTTGCGCTCGGTCGTCTCTTCTGCGACAATGTTCAGGCCGGTAACAATACCCTGATCATCAGTAATAGGCAACCACTGTTCCAGCCAGCTTCGCTTGATGCCCGGATGCGACATTTTCTCGCCTGCTACCTCTATATCGAGAAGCGGCTCCCCCGTTTCCAGTACATGTAGCATTCTGGATTCCATTATATCGGCAAACTGGGGAACTATATCTTTTACCTGTTTACCTATATGGTCAGCAACTGAAAAACCGTTAAACTCCGCGCGCAACTCGTTGATGCGGACATAACGGAGTTCCCGGTCCAGCTCGCACAGGCCAACTGGAGCATTGCGGTAAAGATTTTCTATTTCCAGTAGCCTCTGACGCAGATTTTCTTCGCTCCTGCGCAGTGCCTCCTCCATCCAAGCCCGCTCTTTCTCTTCTTTTTTTCTGTGCAATGCCTGTATTACTGCCGATGCAAGCTTTTCCAGATCTTTTTGCTGCTCGGAGCTATAGCCGCCTTCCCGGTTTGCGACTCCAATCAGGCCCATAATTTTCCCGTCAAGTAAAAGAGGAACGCCAAGAAATGAAGTGAGCGGCGGATGCCCGTGAGGCAAACCTATGCTGTCAGGATGTGACTGTGGATCATTGGTATAGAAGCTTTTTTTGTTGTTAATGACGCTTCCGTACAGGCCATGGACAGCAAAGTCTCCAGGTAGGCAGGAGTGTTCTGTCTTGCCGTACATAAAGCACTGTTCCCATGCCAGTTCGCTTTTTGCAACATCATGCAGAAGCCCATCAACGCCTATTTCATTGATAAAACCAAACTGGCTGCCAGTCACTTCCAGAACTACGGACAGGCATTCATTTCCCAGTTCTTTTTCTGTTTTTGCCTGGACCACACTGCTGAAGATATTATTTATTCCTTCCAGAATACGGTTATATCTGGAGATCTTACGCTCGGCAAACTTGCGCTCAATAGCTATTGATATCTGGTTGGCTACGCTGCTCATGAGACAGAGTTCGTCCTTCGTGAAGCTCACTCTATTTTTCTTGCCAAAGTAAAGTGTGCCTATTGTTGTTTCTCCTGCATGGAGAGGCTGACAGGCGTACGCCTGGATAAAAGTTGTCTGTATAAGGTTCTCCCGTTTATCTTTATTATTCTGCCAGTCCTGTGCGAAAATAAGGCAGTTATTACAGGCTACACAGCTCCAGATGGCCTTCTCATCCCCTACATTCAGCCATTCGATCTCTTTAGCTGCCTCTGCATTTATCCCACTGCAGGCATTTAAATGAAGCCTGTCCCGGGCCTCATCATAGATATAGTTAAAAAATACATTACAGTTCAGGTAATGCATTACCTTCTCAGCTATGGTCTGGATCACTTTCTCGGGTTCATTGCTTGAAAGGAGGAGTGCATTAGCTTCGTTCAGGAGCTCAAAGCGTTTTTCACTTTCGTACAATGCTTCATTAGCTATCCGGAGTTCTTCGGTTTGAGCCTCGAGATCTTCAGCCTGAACCTGAATCTCTTCTAAGGCAGAGATCTGAGTGATGGCATCGCTGATCAGGAAGCCTGCCGGGATGGTATCAATGATTGCCTGCAGGCGGGCGCGTTCATTTAGCAGTGTCTCTTCAGCCTTCTTGCGCTCTGTGATGTCTTTGACAATAACAGCAACTTTTCTGCTGTATTCGTCTCCAATACGCAAGATCCGAACATCAAACCATCTGTCGACATCCTCAATCCGGCTTTCGAACTGGACTGAACCGCCTGTTAAAGCGACCTGACTGAAGCTCTTGATCCAGTTTTTATTTATCTCGGGAACAGGCTTGCTAACCTGCCTGTCTCCGACGTCCAGGAGCCCTGTTACTTTTTCCTGCGACTGGTCAGCCTCAAGGATCCGATAATCTGCAGCTTTTCCTTTGCTGTTGAAGACCACCTCTATAACGAAAAAGCTCTCATCGGTAGAATTGAATAGCGTGCGATATTTCTCTTCCGATATGCGCAGGGCTTCTTCAGAAAGTGAGCGTTCCAGAAGCTCGGCACGTAGAGACTGATTGGTTTTTTCAAGTTCCTCAATCCGCCCCTTCATCTGGATCTCGATTTTTTCAGCATTCAGTTGTTTTAAAGTAAACATAAGACTCCAACCCACTTTAAACGGAATATTACTATTCCATTAATCCCCTGTAGTCCGATATTTGTACTGGACAGAACTGGCATTACTATGATTCAGCCATACCCCAACAATATTATGCCCGAATCGTTCATTTTTCTTACATTCTCACATTGAATGTCAGTGAAATCTTTTTTATCGCTTCAAGCAGGATAAATCGAATTATTTACTGCCATATCCTACCACACAAATTTTGTTTTCCTGTAATCTTTGATTTGCCTCTGGACATATTTATGATACTGATCATATATTAATTTTTAAGATGGTATCTAAAAATATTATTTACAATGAATGGCATGTATAACACAGTTATTATTATATCCAATCATATAATAAATTACAAATTATCCAGTGAATTATATACTTTAAAAAAGATACTTTACAAGTCCCCTATTTCAGTTCACCCAGATATAAATGAAAATTTTTATATCTTATTTCCCCTTTGATCTGATGCTTTCTTCTTCCGATTTAAAAACAGGTTTCAGGCTATTTTGCCAGCAAAACTAACCATAAATATATATCGCTCTTAGTCAAAATAGCCACTTGTGACCTCTGGAGAAACTGTGCGGGCGGAAATCCTTGTATCCGGAAGGGTGCAGGGCGTAGGTTTTCGAAGATTTGCAAGAAATGCTGCTGACCGCTTTGGAGTGGAATGCAATCCCATAAACCTCAGGGATGGAAGAGTTTTTGTTCTTGCTGAAGGCAGGCGGGAATCCCTTGAGCTTTTAATAAACGAACTGCGGAAAGGACCGACTTTTGCGCACGTAGAAGACATTGACGTAACTTTTACTGAAGCCCTCGGAAATGTATATGAACTCTCCCCGGGATAATATCCTTTGAAATAAATTAATGTTTTTGTAATATCCTTTTTTTATAATTGCATTAGATAATAATTGCATTAGATAATAATTGCATTAGATAATAATTGCATTAGATAATAATTTATTTATATGAAAATTATTTTTTATATTCACTGTTTTCTGGATTATTCAATAGAAAATTCCGAATCTGTTAATAATTTCTGCTTTTACTGTTTTGCCTCTGGTTATCAGGATGATTTCTAAGGCATATCCTATGTTTTTCCGGGTTTACCGGATATTCCGGGCTTTCGTCATCATCCGGGTTTCCCAGGGGCTCGCGCTCATAGGGCTCGGTTTTCACAAGAGCGTAAGTATAGGGCCCGAAGGTTTTTTTCAGGTTATGTTCCACATGGATGGAAATCCTGTTTGCTTCTCCGATGTCCAGAGCATTGTCCACTTTAACGCGAATATCTACAGCTATGTTGTTTCCTATTTTCCTTGTCTTAAGGTTTGAAAGGGCTTTTACTCCTTCGGTTTTCTTTATAATCTGCCGGATCTCACCCTCGGTTTCTTCATCAAGGGATGCCTCTATAAGTTCGTTTATGCTGCTGTGAAAAATCTTCAGGGCGACCTTAAGTATGATGAAACTCAGGAAAACCGCCATCAAAGGATCCAGTACAACCCATCTTCCTCCCAGAAAGACTGCAGCCCCGATTCCTATCATGGTACAGACTGAGGAAAAGGCATCAGAACGGTGGTGCCAGGCATTGGCGGTAAGAGCCATACTGTTTATTTTTCGGGCTTCCAGGATTGTGTATTGATACATGAATTCTTTTGAAACTACGGAAACAAGGGCTGCATAAAAAGCTATAGAAGCAGGCTGTTCAAGGGCATCTCCTCCAATAAACGTCAAAGTATTTCGGAGTCCGTAAAGCATAATCTGGCCGGCTACAATTAAAAGCATGAGCCCGACAAGGCTTGCAGAAAGAGTCTCAATTTTTCCGTGACCGTAGTTGTGGCTTTCATCCACAGGCTTTTTCGCAATTTTAAAGCCAAAGATTACCACAATATCAGTAAGAAAATCCGAAAGGGAATGGACAGCATCTGCTATCATTGCAGCACTGTTTCCTATTATACCTGCAAATAATTTAAAAACAGCCAGTCCTAGGTTCATGAAAAGCCCGACCCATGTAACATGGACAGCCTGATCAAACCTCTCTTCATATTCCATTTCTCTGGTCACTTCCGTTAAAGGAAATCGATTTTCGGTTCTTCTGGCCCAGGTTCTTCTGGCTTATAATCATTCTCTGGAGCAAAGGCCGCGCTAAAAAATCTGAAGTTTTAATCGATTTCAGACATTTTTTGTGGGCTTAGTTAGATGGCTCGATTATGGCTAATAAATATTTAATAAATATGTATCTGTAATCTATATTAATGATTTCTTTATAAAGTAATTTTATCTAGTTTATTTATATATTATTTTATTCAAAATGGCTACTCTTTATTCCTGAGAATTTGTAGCTCCGTCTGCTAATAAGGGAGAGGGAAAAATGCGGATAAAATAGATGACAAAACTGAAATGTGGTAAAAAATAATGGCGAAGTATACACAGGCAAAACTGGCATAATAAACAATAGATGGGCTGAATTATCACAAGAATGATAATTGAACAGGATTATCATAAAAATGATAATTGAACAGGATTATCGTAAAAATGGTAAGAGAGCCGGATTACAGTAAAATAAGGAATAATTACAGGGTTTCAATCTGAAACATCACTGTATAAATGAACACTTCTACTCTGGACACTTCTGCCTTTCATTGCAAAAGGTTAAGGAGCTTTCTGTTTTTCAGAAGAATGCGATCTTAAGAGTCATCTATATTTTTCAATCTTTTTTTCAATCTTTTTTCATGATTTTCATAATCATGAAAAACCCTGCAAGGTTTATTGCTCCTATCAGAAAATATCCTGCAAGATGATTTGAACCCTTTCCTGAAATCGAAAACCCTCCCCCTAAAATGCCTGCCGAACTGGCTTCTTCCTTTTCACCATTAAGGGTGGATTCACTTTCCTTTGTTTCAGCTTCTTCATTCCCAAAATCGATCACGGAATCGGTTTTAAGGAAAAACTCTTTTTCCTTTTCTTCAAGTCTATTTCCGGAGTTCAGGGTAGCCCTGACTGTGTAAGAGTTATCCGGCTCAAGCCCGAGGAAAAGGAACTGGTCGTCATTTGCAGGAGATGAAATAACTTCTCCATCTTTTCTTAGCTCCACTGATCCTCTTTCCGGAAGCTCGACTTTCAGGTTTACGTGCCCTGTAAGGAGGATCTGCTCTCCTTTTGCAAACCTGGGCCTGTCCGGGATATCAAGGATTCCAAGAAAAGTCGGAGCAAAATCCTCCTGACCGAACCCTCCCCTGATAACTCCGCTCTCAATATCCTGAGAGTATGCAATGAAAGGAACCATCTGTGCCTCGTCAGAGACTGAATATTTCTCGGACTGGTGCCCTCCTTTGGAACCGTCTGCAGAAAAAGCCATCCCATGGTCTGCTGTCAGGACAAAAGCAAGATTATTTTTTTCACACAGGCTGTAAAGTGGTAAAAGTTCGGAATCAAGGTTTTCGATGCAGTCTATGTACCCATAATTGTCCCTGTAATGCCCGCTCATATCAATTGCTCCTACGTTGACGGTCAGCAGGTATTTCTGGTCTGGATTGCTTTTCTCCATGTATTCCACGACAGCGCAGGCTGTATCGATGCCCCACCTGTTATACCCGTTATACCTGTCTCGCGTCTCTTTTGAAGTAACATACCCAGGGGCAGTGTCAGCCTTTTCCCTCATAAGCTGCAAAAGCCCGGATGGCACGGAAGAATATTGAGAATGATCATATTGCTCGAGCACCATCTGTATATTCTTTATGGAATTGTTCTTATCCCTGAGGACGGCATCCTGCTCTGCACAGATTGACCATGAATCTCCTTTTTCCATTACTGCAATGCAGAGGTAGCCTTCTTCGTGTAAAATATCGAAGATATTTGCATCTTTAAAACTGACAAACTCACTGTTTGCATCCGGGTTTCCGGTGACAAGGACAGAATGCCCGCCTTCGGTGAATGTCTGAGGAGCACGGAAATCGAGAATCTGTGCACTGCTTTTGGCTATCCTGGGAATATTCTCAAGCCTGGCCTTTTCCAGGGGTTCACCATCAAGTGCGTGCGGCTTAAGTTCGGAATAAATAAAAGGGGCACTTAGACCATCCACAATCAATACAACTGCACCGTCAGGTGTATTTACCGAATTTACTTCTACTTCGGTTAGTGCACAGGCAGGAGTCGGAAACAATGAAAAGAAGGTCAATAATGTTACTGTGAGTAAAATCAAAACTGAAAATGATTTGATACTTTGGGTTCCATCTGTCATTGTAAAATATTTTAGAAACTTTACCTATAAAGAATTTATCATTTTGAGGAAATATAGATAAACATACATCTTTTAAAGATTCTTTCTTAAGAGTCTTTCTTTTAAAGATTTTTTCTTAAAAGTCTTTCTTTTAAAGATTCTTTATTTTTTAAGATTAGGTTTGAGGTAACCTATTTAAATGTTTATTTTCAGGTTTATACGCTGGAAGAGTAAATGTATAACATTTGCCACACATATCCAGTTATATCCCGAAAAATCCAGGTCCACATCTAAACAACAGGAAGAATTTCCATGAAAATGAGTCCACGCTGTACTTACTGTCTGCTTTCCAGAGTGCATTTCCAATCCAAGCTTTCTACTGATGATGAAGATCTTATAAGCAAGACACTGCATGAGTGTCTCGGAGTCATGAACAAACATTACAGCCCTGAGGCAGTATCAGCAAGTGTAGCCACAAAAATTCATAGAAAATGCTATGAAGTCCTGGAGGATAACGACCCTTATGAAGTTACGAAAAAGCTAATCAACCAGGCTGCTCTAAAGGTCCTGCCTGCAGCAAAAGAAAAGATCTATGAAAACTCTCCCGATGACGGGGATCTCTTCAGGCGGGCAGTACTGGCATCGGTTGTTGCAAATTATTTTGATTTCGGGATTATGGGCTTTGATGCCAGTGAGGACAAATTTGAAGCCGCTTTCATGAAATATTTCGAGCAGGGGCTTGACGTTGACGACACCCCTAAAATGCTTGGTTTGCTTGAGGACGTTGTCTACATTGCTGACAACTGTGGGGAGATTCTTTTTGATATGATTGTTTTCGACGTGATTAAAAAACTCGGAGGAAAAATCACCCTGGTAGTGCGCGGAGGTCCCATACTTACGGACGTGACTTTAGAGGAGGTAAAAGAATTCGAGATAGATAAAAAGGTAGACAGAGTGATGACTACAGGTTCAAACGCCGTGGGCGTCCTTGTAGAGGAAGCTCCTGTCGAACTCCTAGAAGCCATGAAAAATGCAACCTTAATAATCAGTAAAGGCATGGCAAACTACGAGACTCTTTCGGAGCATAACTTCGGACCCATAGCTTACATGCTCCTTACAAAATGCGAGTGTGTGGCTGAAGACCTGGGGCTTGAACCGGGCTTATCGGTAGCTAAATTGATGAACTACCCCTGAAAACTGGTGATTTCCGGGTATTTTCGGCAGCTTTTTATTGAGCAGAACCACAAATTATGTGATTAATGAAAATACTTTATGGTTAATGAAAATACTTTATACTGGTAAGAAACCCCTGATGGAATAAATGGAAATAACATAAAAGGAGAGATCTAAAAATGTGTGAAATCAATGTAGTCTTGTTAAGTGGAGAAAACAGAGAGAGGATCATGGACTCTGTAGCAAAGATCCAGGTTGAAGGAGACTCAATCCAGCTTACCGGAATCCTTGGGGACAGGATGACGGTTGAGGGCTCTGTCAAGGAAATCAATTTTTCACGTGGAGAGGCGATTATTTTATCTAAATAATATTTACTTTTTAATTTTCTGGAAAAAGCTGTTAAACGTTATTCTCAAAAGTTGCTAAATGTGTTCTCAAATATACTAACCGTTCAATGTTACCTTTTATGCATAATTATCAGTGAGATGGGAATCAAAAAAGAATAAAATAGATAAAATAGAATTCACCTTAAAACTAAGTATTACCGAATTTTATAAGTCTTTTATCAGGTTTGGCTTGTTTTTCCGATAAGCTCCTTATACGGCTGGTAAATTTTTTTCAGGTTTTCAGGCATATCTGAGCAGCAGATAAAAGATGCAAGTAATTTTCTGCTGAGAAAGGTCGAGTGCTTCTAAAACCTGTATTTTTCCTCTGCTCTCTTCAATATTGATAGATTCTCGAGAAAAGCATTTATCTGTTTTTAATCTATACCTGAGTGTGATCTGAGGCATATCCAGATAGGGTATATATTCAGGCGTAAATTAAATGCTTGAATTACTTACCAATTAACTTTAATTACCTGGATGGGAAATAGGGCAGTTTATAGCGTCCCTTTAGTGGTAGTACATTTTAAATGTATGAAACACTTTAAAATTATATCTGAATTTGGGTCTGTGTAATAAAATGATGCCCTGAAATCACAGATCCGAAGAAGCCAAATTTCCAGTTTTAAGTTATTGATCTAAACTGTTATAATAAAAGTATAATAAATCTATTAACAAAATATCTCCTGATAGGGTGAAAGAAATCAAACAGGACGGATAATAATGGTCAAAGCAAAGATTGCAGTAAACGGTTACGGAACCATAGGAAAAAGAGTTGCAGACGCCGTACAGGCACAGGATGACATGGAAATCATAGGGGTTTCGAAAACAAAGCCTAACTATGAGGCTGCAGTAGCCCACCAGCTCGGGTTTGACATATATGCACCTGCTGCTAATCTGGGGGCTTTTGAAAAAGCAGGAATTCCTGCTGCCGGTAGCATAGAGGAAATGGTAAAGAAATCCGACCTTGTTGTGGACTGTACCCCTGGTGGGATTGGGGAAGAAAATAAGGACCTGTACCAGAAAGCAGGAGTTAAAGCTATCTGGCAGGGCGGTGAGGAGCATGAACTTGCTGGCTATTCCTTTAATGCCATTGCAAACTACGAAGGAGCGCTTGGCCTTGATTTCGTAAGAGTTGTTTCCTGCAACACTACAGGGCTTTGCAGAGTTATCTATCCGATAGACAAAGCCTTCGGGGTGAATAAGGTAAGGGTAACTCTTGCCAGAAGAGCCGTAGACCCCAATGATATTAAGAAAGGGCCTATAAATGCAATTGTGCCTGACCCGATAAAGCTGCCTTCCCACCACGGTCCCGACGTAAAGACCGTTATTCCTCACATCAATATCACATCAGCTGCCATGAAAATCCCGACAACCCTGATGCACCTGCACACGGTTAACATGGAACTTGGAGACAAATGTACTGCCGAAGATGTCAGGAAAGTTCTCGGGTACCAGTCGAGAGTCCGTTTCGTGGGGCAGGGCATAGCTTCAACAGCCGAAATCATGGAATTTGCCAGGGATATCAAGCGCCCAAGAAATGATATGTGGGAGAACTGCGTCTGGTCCGACTCGATCACCATGCACGAAGGGGAACTTTACTTCTTCCAGGCAATCCACCAGGAATCAATTGTGGTTCCGGAAAATGTGGATGCTATCCGCGCAATGATGGAACTCGAGAGCAACGGCGCAAAATCAATCATGAAAACAAATAAAGCCCTTGGGCTCTAAGTCCAATAAGGGCTTTATCCCGGAACTCAGTGCACCCGGGTGGTATTCTGAGATGAAACCTGCGAGCTGCCTGAGTTCTGGTTTTCGAAACCTTTATTTCTGGAGCCCTTATACGGGCTATGGAAAAGAGAATTCTCTGATTGGACGGGATTCGATCCTTGACGACTTTAGATTCAAGCTTTTTAAATCTGTGTCGGGAGGCTTTTAAGGCTGCATGCGATGCAACCAGCGGGCTTGCAGGCACTGATTCGGCAAGCAGCTTCATACATATGGGAGCTGACGGAACGCCGACTACAGGTATAGACCAGGCAGCAGAAGATGCCATAGTTGAGGTGCTTAAAGCCGACGGCAGGTCCATGAGGATACTGAGTGAAGAGCTTGGAGAACTCATTATCGGGAAATCTCCCGAGTTTTCTGTTGTGCTTGACCCTCTGGACGGCACATATAATGCTTCTACAGGAATTCCTTTCTACAGCGTTTCAATTGCTTTTGCTTCTCACGACCTCTCAGACCTCAGATTCGGGTATGTGAGCAACCTTGCATTAAAAGAGGAATTTTATGCGGAAGCTGGAAAAGGAGCTTACCTTAACGGGAAAATAATTAAACCTTCCTCTAATTCAGACCTTAAGACCCTCTGTGCCAGCGTGTACGGCTACAGGCAGAATGTGGAAAGGACCAGGAAGATATACAGGAATGTCCGGCGTGTCAGGGTGTTCGGAAGTGTCGCGCTTGAACTATGCTATGTAGCTTCAGGCAGGCTTGATGTCTTTGTGGATGTAAGAAGAGCTCTGCGTGTAACCGATGTTGCAGCAGGGCAGCTTATCCTTGAGGAAGCCGGCGGACGTGTTACTGACGGGAGTGGAAATATCCTGAGGCTTCCCGATAATGTTACTGCCAGGGTGGAGATGGTTGCGTCCAATGGGCATGTGCATAACAAAATTCTAAATCTGCTATCAGAGGGATAATTTGGCTATAAAAAAGATAGGGATTGCATCACGCTGCGACAGGCCTGAAGTTCTCGATATGGTAAGGGATATTCTTTCGCATTTCAGTTCCCATGTCCAGATTTTTGTCTCTACAGCCACAGCTGAAGTACTGGGTATTGAAGGTATTCCTGTCGAAAAAATGAGAGATGAAGGAGTCGAGCTCATTATAAGCGTGGGAGGCGATGGGACAGTCCTTCGGAATATTGCCAAAATGAAGGACCCTCTTCCTATACTGGGAATTAACATGGGTACTCTCGGGTTTCTCGTAGACGTGGAGCCTGAAGATGCGATTGAGACTATAGAAGAAGTCCTGTATGGTTTTTCTTATATTGAAAGGATGCGTGTGGATGTATTCCTCAATGGAGAAATGCTTGAAACCGCTACCAATGAGATTGCTGTAATGTCCGGAAAACCCGCAAAAATTATCCAGTTCGAAGTCTATGTCAATGACTGCCTTCTTGATGAGATGCGTGCGGACGGTGTTGTTTTTGCAACCCCAACAGGCTCGACTGCGTATGCAATGAGCGCAGGAGGCCCTATAATAAACCCGAGGGTAAATGCAATTGTTGTAGTTCCTGTTGCCCCTTTCAAGCTTTCCTCAAGACCCTGGGTCATTCCTTCGGACAGCGAAGTTACAGTAAAACTGACGGACCACAAAAAAGAAGCTGTAATTGCAATTGACGGACAGAAATCTTACAGGATCAGACCCGATGATGTTGTAAAACTAAAAAAATCGAAATACCCTGCACGTTTTGTCAGGATATCAGACACATGCTTTTATGAGAGAGTCCAGAGGAAACTTTCCTGAAAAGTCCTTTTTTACTTCATTGACTCGCTTGTTTAATTTCATATCTTTATTTGCCTTTTTTCAATTCACTGAAGCATGCAGAATGGTATTTTATATTGTTTCTTGTATTGTTTCGAAAGCTAAAACCTGAGGCTCAATTTCTAAAGATTAGTTCAGTTCAGGCAGTATATCTCCCTGCAAAATATAGTAATATTGCCTCGGAAACTCTTTTCCTCCAAGGAAAACATTTATACATATGTAGGTAAAGCTAATGCTAATCTTGCTAAACATGAGATTTTTTGACTATTCATGGAGTTTTAGCCTCATAATTTCTTATCCAGCCTTTGAGTTGATTTTAAGGGCAGTTAACATAAATATCATTAAAAATAATCACAATTCCTCAAAATGAGAAAATCACGGGAAACAGTAACCATGTCAGAGAGCGAGCAGTACTCCAGAAACACACTTATGGACTTCATCGATTATCGCCCCCTTGATATCGAAATCTGTGATGTAACCCTTCGCGATGGGGAGCAGACCCCTGGCGTTGTGTTCTCCAAAGAACAGAAGCTGGCAGTAGCCAGTGAACTTGATTCCATGGGTATTGAAGTGATAGAAGCCGGCTTTCCGGTAGTTTCCGCATACGAAAAAGAAATCGTAAAGGAAATTGCAAACCAGGGCTTTAATTCAAGGATCTGCTGTCTCTCAAGAGCAGTAAAGGGGGATGTTGATGCTGCCCTTGAATGTGATGTTGATATAGTTAGCATCTTCATTGCAATGTCCGACATGCACCTGAAGTACAAGTACCACCGAAGCCTTGAAGATATGCTCGGCTGCGCCAAGGAAGCTATTGAATATGCAACTGACCACGGTTTAAAAGTGCGTTTTGCAGCCGAAGACGCAAGCCGAACTCCGGTTGACCGTCTGAAACAGGCTTTCAAAGAAGTTGAAAAAGATTACAAAGTGCAGTACGTAAGCCTTGCGGATACGGTTGGGATCCTGAACCCCAAAACAACCCATTACCTTGTAAGTGAGATTTTCAAGTCCGTAAACACTTCGATCTGTATTCACTGCCATGACGACCTCGGTATGGCAACAGCCAATACCCTTGCAGCCGCCGAAGCCGGAGCAAAACAGCTTCATACAACAGTTAATGCTATAGGAGAAAGGGCAGGAAACGCTTCCCTGGAAGAAGTCCTGGTTGCACTGAGGGTACAGTACGGGATAGACCGCTACGATACTACAAAACTCAATGCTCTCTCCAGAATGGTTTCGGAATACTCAGGCATTACTCCTTCAGTAAACAAGGCCATTGTCGGACAGAATGCCTTTACCCATGAGTCCGGAATCCATGTTGCTGCAATTCTTGAAGAGCCCCGTACCTACGAACTTTTCCTTCCTGAAATGGTCGGCGGAAAACGCAACCTTGTTGTCGGAAAACACACAGGCACAAAAGCCCTTAAAGGCATCATTAATAGCATTGGTTTCTGCCTTGAGAGGGAAGAGCTCTGTGCCCTGATTGAAAAAGTTAAGGTCTGCACCGAAGAAAAGCGCAAAAGCATCTCAAGAGACCAGCTTGAGAAGATGATTACTCAGGTAAAGCAGGAACAGAAAACCCCAGGCAGCGAAAAAGAGAAGTTTTCTATCTAAACTGAAGTATGTGATAGACTGGAATACTGAATGAGAATGCTAAATAAGTATGCTAAATAAGTATGCTCAGATGAAAATACTCAAATGAGAATGTTTCTAACGATTCATTCTCACTTTTTCTAAATATTAAAGGGTTTTTCTTAACAAAGGAATTTTCAGATATCAAAGTTAATTTTCAGAACTTCACAGGCTGGCATATTTTTTATTTGTACGCCTTCCAGTGTTCCTGTTATCTCCAGACTGTCAAATTCATTTGAACCGCATAGTACGTCCTGATTCGGGTGCGTGCCTGGTGTGATGTGGCAGCTCAGTACGGTCCTTTTACCAACCGACACTACGATCGGGAGCCTTGGTGATGCAGGATGGTTCTTTGGAAGAACTATTAACGGTGACCTGATTTCCCGAATCATGAAAAGGACACATTTAAGCCCTTTCTCAATTTTCCCATCCACAGAAAGTGCAGAAGCTACAATCAGGTCATGGGGTTCCATTCCGAGTACAATCTCTTCATTTTCAGTTTCCAGAAAGAACTGTCCACTAGAGCCTGCTTTCACTATAGCTACTATTCCTGCCTTACCGCGCAGGAGAAGCATTTCACTTTCGGTCAGTGAAATGTCTTTAGAAGAAGTCGAGTCATTCATGTTAAAAATAAGTATCAAAGAAATCCAGCTGATTATTAATTGGATTCCGATACGTTGCTGGACTGGCAGGACGGACACTTTACATTCTTACCAATGCCTTTGAATTTATTCCCGCAGTCATTGCATATATAATGTTTAACGGGCAATTTTCCTTCCATATTGAAATCAAATGGGTCTCCAACACTACACATCATTACTACCTCCAGGTTTTGTTATGGGCTTACTGTAATCATATTGCCCACATATTATTACTCAGACTTATCGAATTAATATCTTTCCATCCCGAGTTGCGATTCGGGAGCCCGCCGTCCTTTTCACTCGCTTCGCTCGCTCAAGAGGACTAATTTATGGATTGTAGAAGTGAACTGAACTCGAGAGGACTATTTAGAAGTTAATTAATTGGTTTTGCCAATGAGCCGGCTAAAATAATTAAATTAAAACTGAAACCCATCAGCAGTAATAGCTATATCGAACCTTTTTTGTCCCACTCGATGCAGGAGAGCGGCTTTATCAAAAAGAAGAGAAAAAAGAAAGGTGTGCAGTAAAAACATATGAAAATCTTAAAATTATCCCTAAAGCAAAATCGAAATTTATTCGTTTTACTTTATAATCCTCTTTTTTGTACTCAGTTTTTTTCTTTAAGGAAGGATCGCCAGACAAGCTGGCGGAGACTTCTAATATTTATTAGTAAATTAATGAAAAGTATTGCGTGTTGTTTGATAAGGCTTAAATCTCTACCTCTTTCCCGCCAATTAATAAGCTCTTTATTACGGCATTTCCATATTTGTCGACAACAACCTTTACATCAACTCCTTCTCTCCCGGTCCATTGTTGATTTTCAATCTCTCTGCCCCTACCCTCGGGAACGAAATAGCTCTCGATGCCGTACTCAACTCTGAGTTCTTTGATTTGGGGTTCTTCAGCTATAAGGCTGTCTTCATTTTCTTCCCAGTCATAAATGATTTCTTTCACCGTACCTTTAATGTAAAGCTCATCGTCGGGAGGGTTTTTAGAGATCTTTTTGACCATTCCGTATCCATTTTTAAGTTCAAGTGCCAGATATATACGGTCGTTGTATTCAAAATAAGTATCTTCAGCCTCAATCTTTTCCAGGTCAAGGGTACTTATCTCGTAATTAAGGATTACGTAGTCTCCCCTGAAAAGATCTCTTGGGTCTACTGGCTCGGTTTTGAGTACAATCTCTGTTCCTGTCCTGAGGGTATATTCTTTATACAGGATAAAGCCTGAAAAAATCAGGAGCCAGAAAACTACAGTAAAATAGAGGATTTTCTTCTGGTTCATTGCCTATTCCTCCTTACTCCTGTTTCCGAACCTCCTGTTTCCGAACTGACCTTGGCTTTATGATTCTTAAAACTCAGAAAACTGCCTGTCATAGTTTCCCTCCGGAAAATTGGACCTTTAATTCTTTTCTTTTCCTTTCCAGGACAACACTTATGACCAGCAGGACAATTCCTCCGAGCATGAAGAAGAGCGACCTTGGAAGCAATTCCCAGAAGAAGTCGAAATATCTTGCAAAAATGAGCAGGATAAACCAGAACATTGCAGTACTTACTATCCCTATATCTTCCATGTTATACCCTGCGTAAAGGACCAGAGTCAAAAGTCCAAGGAAGATCACGTTAAATAAAATCATGTAAACTTTTTCCGAAGCAGGAAGGTATATTGTTGTAAGAGTTATCCCGGCCATTAACAGCGCAATTACGGGTATACTGATATCTGCCTGAAAGCTGCCGGACTTTTCACGGAGCGGTTTTGAGAGCAGGACTGCCAGAAGCAGGATTCCTGAAATAGCATAAATTACAGGGATTATTTCCTCTACTTTATACTGCCAGATTTCAAAAGTGTGTACAAACAAAGCAATAAGTATCGCCTGTAATCCCATGAATTTAAAAGTCCTTTCAGCATGTTTTGCTTTTTCTATAAGGCTGTGAAGAATTCCGGCAAAATAGACGGCAATACCTGACATGAGATACAGGTCTTTCATACTGATTAAATTTTCAAGGTCGGTTCTTTCCGTGTATAGAAGTCCAATCCAGAGGTAAAATAGGAGAGAGCAGAGTCCGGCTATCGGAGCTGACATGTAACCGTAAATCAGTGGAAAAACTCCAATAATCCAGATCAGGACAAGAGTGCTGTTATTGGCGTTAATATTGTAAATTTGAGCTATTAAAAAAATACTGGCTCCAAAGAACAGTGCTGAAAGCAAAATCAGTGCAGAACCAAGCCTGGGATATTTCTGATCTTCATATTTGAAATGATAACCTGCATAATGTATGCCTATTGTGCTTCCTACGAGCAGAAGAACCTTAAAGCTATTCCCGATTTTTTCCCAGTTGGACGCCACAAACAGAATGGCTCCAATTCCAATTAAAATCGCCCCGATGGTTGAGAAAGCAATGACCTGCCTTTTT
Source organism: Methanosarcina hadiensis (assembly GCF_046529725.1). Classification (GTDB taxonomy): domain Archaea; phylum Halobacteriota; class Methanosarcinia; order Methanosarcinales; family Methanosarcinaceae; genus Methanosarcina; species Methanosarcina hadiensis. The sequence goes on from NZ_CP136241.1 coordinate 1,918,198, forward strand.
GACCTGTGTTCCGTTTTATACTCGGCAAGGTCAGCCCGCATTTTTTCTGCCTGGGCATGGTTGATTGTACCTTCATCCAGCCATTTCTGGATCAAGTTATCATCGAACATATTTTTAATATATTAGTATGTTGTATTTACGTCTTTTTAATATATTTATTGCAGAATATGTTTGACGCAGAAATTGTATTTTTTCTGGAAAACTTTGAAGAATAAAAGAGGGCGGCAGGTGTATTTGGGCATTGAAGCTTGCGATGAGCCTTATAGGATTGCTAAAAAAGAGATGCCAGTTCAAACTAGTACTTTACGTTATTTTTCTCTCAGAGGGTTTATTCAGCGCAGTACATTTCTCTTCAACTGGACAATTAAATTCTAATGCTTCACATCTTGGTGGATTCTGATGTAAATAATCATTCAGTGTCATTGTACGGACTCCTGACCTACTACCAATTAAGCACAGCTCACCAATTGGTTTATTCTTGTTACACCGTAATTCCATAAAATGCTTAGAAATTTGCATTACAAAAGAATACACTTTATTGTATGTCTCTACAACATGTTTCTCAATATCTTCTTCATCTATTATCTCTGTATTCCCTCTCATGCTATATGGTTTATCATTAAAGTAACCGGGGACTCCCGAATCTGAAATGAATATAAACCCTGACAAATAATGAGTGGCTTCAGTTCTCATTGAATGAATTTCATCATACCAATCAGTAGTAGCCAATATTTCTGCATAATAACTATCTAAAGTTTTTATTCTGTCAAGGTGTTTCGTCTTTTGATCATTAAATCCGCGTGGTAAACTTGCTTTAGGGTAAAGCTCCTTTACTAAGAAGCTAATATTTTCACACAAGCTATAAATCGAATTAAGGAAAGTCTCATACTTAACCAAAAGAATTATTCTTTGAATTCCACTGCCAAACCCTCTTTCCTTTACTTGCTCAATTTCGTTTTTCCACATAAGAATTTGATGTAAAACTTCATTCCGTAGTATTGAGGCAGCGTTAAACTTATCCAGCAATGATCCAGCCCACTTATATGCATGAGATATTTTCAGATCTTCCTTTTCAGGATCTTTGTAGCGAATAACTGTTTCTGTAAATATCTCAGGCTCAATAGTAGTAATGTACCGTAAAAACAATTCAAAATAGGTATAGTCATATCTTGGTGGTATAATTTGATAACCTTGTTCCAAAGTCAACAACTCTCAAAACATATATTATATCCACTTTGTTTACATAAAATATTGATCATACTTAGAGTCGTTTATATCGGTTATAAATGTACTCAGAACATCTCGACCTGTTAGATTGCTATCTTCAAGACCTACTTCCTTTCTCATCAGCAAAATCAGGTCTCCAATCTGCTTAGTTACTAGCATTGGGTTTTTATTTTCTTGTGATAATTTGATTAAATTGATGTATGCCTTTAGTACCTTTCCCGAAGCATACATTGACATTCCCATTTGGACATCAAGCCATTCATTTTGATCAATTTTATATTTTTTTTGATCCTTGATCGCCATAAGCGCTTTTTTAAGTAAATCTATCAATTTAGAATATTGTTCTTTGTGTAGCTCGTGTACTTTAAACTCAATTTCGCTAGTCTTTGCACTCTTGATCTGATATCCTACAAATAAACCGGATGCAACTATTGCCAAGAACTGAACAATTACTGGACCTAACTGTATCCACTGGTCAATTGAAATTAAACCCACAGCTTTTCAACAACTCCAAAAACCACTAAAATATATCATTTTACATACATTATGTCATATAAAAATATTTAGTTATGTGTGAAAGTATTCTCGACCATAACCTTATCAACTCGTAACAAAATCAGAAAAGTTATTTACTCCTTCTATTAACAGTAAATAGAAGGTTTAAAGATGTCAGAAGCGGTTGGAATTGAGTCTTTTATTCCTATTGATCTTTTTATAAGGGGCTTAGCTGCCGGTTTTTTCATATTAGGTTTTTATGGTGCTTTATATTATTTAATTATCAAGCGTAATTCAGAACTCTCGAAGCCTATTACCTTACTTGGTTTCATTTCATGTGTTGCATATCTTTACTTTTCGTGGTCTTTCTGCACACCAACTTTCCAAATTTTCTCTGATATGTTTGTTGTACAGCCACTTAGCTTCGTGATTTATGCTACGTTAGTTTTGATTTTACTTCCGGTAATTGGTGTTGTTATTGCCTTTGTTCAATCTTTAGCTGATTTTGCTATTGTAATGAAGTATCTGGAGATAGAAGAAGAGGAGGAATATAGAAATAGTGATGCCGCTTGTGTGGTTTAAAGACCCCGCTAAACCTGGTGACGAGTTACAAATTGATAAGCCTATTGAAAAAACCGTGAAAAAAAGGAAAACTATATCCTTTTGGTGGTTCGTAATTGACATTCTACTTTTACTATATGGGCATATCGCTTCATTTCTATTTCTTGCTTTGTGGTTAGTGTATAGAGCTATAAAAAATCAACTGCCTGATATAAAACAGCAACCATCTGACCAATTAAGTAATGTTTTAGCACTATCTACAGAATACACATTATCTAAAAACCAAAAAATTGATGAAATCCCAGCCTATAAAGCGGGATACTCAAACAAAGCAAAAGAAGGTCATGGATGGAAATTAGTAGATCCAGAATCGCTAAATGCAACCCGATGCACGTTAGTAGAGATAGACACAATGGATGGATATAAGTTTGAAAAATGTATCAAGCATGTTTTTGAAAGCTTAGGATATTCGGTACATCATACTCAGTTATCAGACGATCAGGGTGCAGATCTTATTTTAACATCAAATGAAGGCGTAAAAACCGCTGTTCAAGTCAAAAGGTACTCTAATAAAGTCTCAAATGGAGCAGTACAGGAAGTTGTAGCTGCAAAGGGGTTATACAAATGCACTCAAGGTATGGTAGTTACAAATAGCTATTTTACTGATTCCGCAAAAGAATTGGCTAGAGCAAATAGTATTGAGCTAATTGACAGAAAAGGGCTTGAGAAGCTGCTCAATAAAATTTCGCAAAACATATTTCAAGATAAAGAATGGTTACAACATTTCCATAGCTCTTCATTATTACTAAATACTTATTATCCAGCTATGATAACTGATTTGAATCTTGATTATGCCACACTCATAAACTTTGACCAAGAGATAAAAAGAGCAATAGAAGAAAACAGTCTATACAGTACTTCTCCTAAATTCTTAAATGCTAGAAAAGAGTGGGGTGCAGCTCTTATAAATTTTCGCGCCATGAAAGTGCATACAATCTCAGATGACAAAGATTTGACCTTCGAAGTTATTACAAATTTAAGGACACATCTAGCGTCAGGTTTTGGTCATTTATATCGGGCAAATGAAATCGTAAAGTATATTTCGATATCAGATTAAAGTTAACCCTTCTGTAAGCGCACATAAAACACCCGCACGGATATTATGTGCGCCGGTATACGATAGCATAAAATTCGGGGAAAAAGGATGTTCACTCTATTATCGAATCTTCAAACAATCTATCAAAATTCTTATACATACGATCTAGACCCACAAAAATCTCACCAGTTTCTTTAACATAGCCGATTTCAGAATCCTGATGTTTCGGCTCATCAGCTACATTTCGCATTCTAGTCGCATAACCCAAGATATCCTCACAAATAGATTCGCTTAACATATCATTAGCGCGAAACTTTACAGAGACGCCAATCAACATTCTGGCATACCCCCGAAGCATGTCATCAGTAACTTTATAACTCGCCCATTTACTACGAGTTTTCCAATCATAACAGCACCCCAGTAGAGCCTCTTTTACAGTTGACTTCACAAGTTCTACACGTTCGGATTCCTTCATTTCAGCATTAAGTGCTCTATTTAATTGATCGTATATAATTGCAAAAATCGAGTCAAGTACCATCAAAACACCAACGAACCAACAATGTAAGAGAACTTAAACCTTTTTCAGTTAAATTAGTATATTTGCTGGCGTCACTATTACAGATTTTCAAGAACTCTTTTTGCGATAGTACTCTCTGGATATTCTGCAGGGTACTTACCCACGTAGTGCCGGAAGTGGTTAACATTGGCTTGATCAACATTTATAGCTCTTCTACCTGTACCCAAGCAAAAAAATCGTCTTCAATTTTTACACACTTTGCCTTTCCTAACTCTTCAAGACACACAAAATAATAACATTAAAAAATGTTTGCACCTTCTAATGAAAATGATCCAGGTTGGATCTTGGAGTTTTAAAAGGTGTGATAATGAGTAACAGAAGTGTGGTTCTGGTAATTGTTTTAATCCTCGGGTTTACATTAGCTCTTGGGTGTACCGAATCTGATAATAATGTCGAGGCTGTGCAGGCAGAAAAGGCAATACCAGCAGAAGATGGAGTTGCTGAAGAAGAAACAAATCTCAAAGAAACAACTTCATCAGCACATCTGAATTAGGTTCAACGCAGACAGCGGCAAATTCTCCCGGTTACCTCCCTATTGTTGCTACCAATTATAAATGTGGGAGTTGGTCCGATGATCAATATCCACTAATTAGATTGTTCGGGGAGAGCTACGTTCCTTTATACCAAAGTAATGAAAAGATTTGGAGTGCTCACGTCGATAAGCTTGCCAAATTAGTTCTTGACTTACCTGATGAAGGCGAGAAGTATTCTCTCATGAAAGGTGAAATCCTTGATTTAGGTCAAGGTTACAGTCTTGAAGCAAAGCAGATAGACGTTGCCAATCAGATGGTTTGGTTTGAATTCACCAAGGATGAGGAGTTCGTTGCTGATGATATCATCAAGATTGGAAGTGGTGATGATACGTTGAGTGTTGATCTTATAATATCCAAGGTATAAGCAGTGTTGTTGTCTTCAAAGTACACGTAAGTGAAATCTTCCAATACGAGTCAGATAGTGTTGTTATGATTGACGGTCTCTGGCTTATTGATTATGCAAATACCAAGAATCTAAAACTTGGGGACAAATTTGGAGAATTCACACTAAAGGAGATCACCAACGGAGTAGGCGAATCTAACCCTGGATACCTTGTTTTTGAGTCAGATAACTGAAATGGTGAAATATTATCTATTGGTTTCGAGGAAATGAAAAGAAGAAAGCTTGGTTAAAATTGTTGGTGAAGTAGCCGCACACGTCAATTTTATTGACGCATTCACCTTTTCTCCGGAGGTGAATCCTATACTGCCCTTTCGGGAGAACAATCAGGCACGGCAACCGTTTAAGAAACTGCTAGCATCACGGTGAGTAATGCTAGTATTTTGTTCTTTTTCATTTACTTCACCTATTGAATTTATGTTGGCTTTACATATTGTTTTTTCTGTACTTTTTGCTGTATTTTCAAACCTGAGGCAGATAGAAGAAAATCAAAACAGGCATAAATGAGCGGTACATATTCAGATTTTGACACAAGAGAACAGCAGGTTAAACACTAGTGTCGCGTCAATCCTCAAGAATTAAAGGGTTGTGAATAGCTGTAATCGGCTAAATGAAACATGTTACTGCTCACGGCACTAGCTAGGATTATACTCATCAGAATTTTATGTCTAGGATAGATGGTCTCATGGATTTGCTGAAATTGATAGAAGACAAATGTAGTTATTTCTCAGGCACACCAATCATTCAAGGTTTGAAAGGAGTCGTTTCGCATATTGAGGTAGCTGAACGTCACTTTGAGAATGGGAAAAAAGGAGACGATTATCTCTTTACAGATGTCATTTATCGGTCAAACCATGCATATGAAGGTTCACTAAAAGAAGCATATCGAGTTCTTACGGGTAAGCAAGCTGAACATTTAACCCCAAATAAAATAGAGGAAGAATTTGGAAAAGGAACAATATTAAAGGCAAGAGTACTGACACTTTTCAAAAACTATAGACAAGAATGGCGGAATGAATCAACACACGATTACATGCTATGCTTTTCTGAGCAAGAAGCATTTCTTGCAATAGTAAACGTCTGTGCTTTTTTTAATATACTTCTTGACCAGATGATAGAAAAGAAAGCATATGATCAAGAAAAGACTGAGTTATTAGAATCAGGAGTTATTCCACAGAAACAAGTTCAAAATGAAAATCTTATCGAACAAATAAGTCAGTATTTGGTTGATTTCTATAATAAAGCTCCTAATAATATTACAAGTGATTTAATTCGCTCTCATAATGAGTTAATCTTTCGTAATGAGTCATTAGGTATGCTTGCTGCATATATAGAGTCTTTAGATAAAGATATTGAAGTAATCACAGAATATCCAGTTGCGACTGGGGAAAGAAAATTATATGCAGATATGTTAGTTAGAAAGGGTGAAAATTCCTTATTGATCGAGCTGAAAAAGGCAACAAAATATACTGCTGATTTTGTAAAAAGTGGTGGAGAACAATTATTATTATATATGGATGCAGCTGATATGAAGTACGGGATACTTTACATACTTCCTAGAATAAGTGGCTCTACTAAGATGGAGGTAAGAAAGGTTGAAATTACAAGAGCTGGCGAGAATAAGCAGATAATGGAAGTATTTCCTGAATTATAATTAATAAACTTTAAAATTCATCATCTTTTTGAATAACATTTTGTATTTTATACCACTTTTTTATCTCTATCGTCGTCCTTGCTTTTTTGCGTTGCTCATTAATTGCGATATGCTTAGATGATGGTAATTTTCCTACTCCCAGAAATAAGGACGTACCACACACGTACATAATGTACTCATAAACGATATTATAAGCACATATTTTTTACAGGCTGGAAAATTCACCAGTCTTACTCCTAAAACTCCTGATCTCGCACTCCTGAATAATTACTGTTTTTATTTCTTTTCCTCCATAACCATTATATATATAAAGCACTTACAGAGGACTGAAATATTAGTTTCACTTGTAACCACTTATTAAGTCTCTATTAAATTATTTATCAAGAACTTGTTCTAAACAAGCCTCCAACTCATAAAAACGGAGGGTGAATCATGGAAGACCCAAGAGAGATCTGCGGTCCGATCGCCCATATCTATCGGAGTCACCTTGCGTATATGGCAAAGGAACTCGAAGAATATGGAATCGGCAGCGGACAATTTGATTTCCTGATGGTTCTGTACCGGAAGGATGGCATTTCTCAGGAAAACCTTGCAAAAATACTAAAGGTTAGCAAAGCAACAAGCACAAGGGCAATCCAGAGCCTGGAAAGAGAAGGGTATGTGTACAGGCAAAGGGACGAAAGTGACCTACGTGCTTACAAAGTCTACCTGACTGAAAAAGGAAAGGAAATGAGATACATCATTCTTGAAAAGCTGATTTCTTTCCTTGATACTCTCCTTTCGGATTTTACACCGGATGAAAAAGAAATTTTCAGGCAGCTTGTTAAAAAAGCTGCATTTAAACTTTGTGAGACAGGACTCGAACAAGGTGGTCAGAACAGGCAAGTGATGCGAAATAAAAACGATATGGAAGAATAAATATGGAAGGAAAAAGTGAATTTTTAGGAAAAGAGAAGATAAGTAAGCTCCTGTTCAAGCTTTCGGCTCCTGTGATTATCGGAATGTTAGTGCAGGCCCTCTATAACGTTGTGGACACATTTTTCGTAGGACAGGCATACGGGTCAGAAAGCGTCCAGGCGATAGGCGGGCTTGCAATAGCTTTTCCGATCCAGATGATTATCATGGCTTTTGGAGTTGTTCTCGGTACGGGAGGGTCTTCAATCATTTCGCGTGCTCTTGGGGCAAAAGAGCAGGAAAAAGCCGAGAGGACTCTTGGAAATGTCTTTTCCATGAGCCTGATACTCAGCATACTTATCGCAACTCCGTGCCTCTTTTACCTGGGCGTTATTCTGGGAATATTCGGGGCTACTCCCGGAATCATGCCCTATGCAACGGAATACCTTGAATACATAATTTTAGGAGCAATTTTCTTTATCTTTGGAATAGCTGTTCAGAATATTGTCCGAGCCGAAGGAAATGCCCGGCTTGCAATGAATGCAATGCTGATAGGAGCCGGCCTCAATATTCTCCTTGACCCGGTTTTTATTTTTGGATTCGGAATGGGTGTTCAGGGAGCTGCAATCGCAACTGTGCTGTCCCAGGCAGTGAGTTCGGTCTGGCTGCTGCGGTACTGCGTTAAAGGAAAAGGGGCTGTGCATTTTAAGTCAAGATACCTGAGGCCTGAGCCGAGTATTATGAGAGAAATAGGATCCATAGGAGTCGGGCCTTTTGTTATGCAGGCATCAGCCAGTATTATGATGATCTTCGTCTATAATGCCCTTGCGACTTATGGAGGAGACGTTGCGGTCGCTGTTTTTGGCGTTATTATCAAGGTTAATTCCTTCATCTTCCTGCCTCTTCTAGGCATGTCTTTCGGCTTGCAACCGATCGTAGGATATAATTACGGAGCAAAGAAGTTCGGAAGGATAGCTGAAGCTGTAAAATTGACCCTTATAGCAACAATGACATTCGGGACCTTTGGCCTGCTTATCATTTATCTCTTTACAGAACAGATTCTCGGGATTTTTAGTGCCGACCCGCAATACCTGGAAGTCGGGATACATGCTACAAGGCTTATGCTCCTCGGAATGCCTTTGATAGGATTAAACGTGGTCTCTATGACAGTTTTCCAAGCTCTGGGAAAAGCCAGACCTTCTTTCCTTCTCTCCCTTAGCAGGCAGGTCCTTTTCCTGATCCCGCTTGTTCTTATCCTGCCGGGTTTTTATAATCTGGATGGAGTCTGGGCAGCTTATCCTATCTCGGATCTCCTGTCATTTTTACTCTCAGGATATCTGCTCCTCAGAGTATACAGGCTTTTTAAAGAGTATCCAGGTTCCTCAGGAATCGGCGCCGGGAAAGAGCTGGCAGTTTCCAGAGGGGTTGAATAAGTCTTGAAGCGCTGAAAATAAGAAGAGGCTAATTCTGCCCTCTTTCTCCTTCTTTTTTGTAATATATTCAAGTCCAGTTATGGAAACTGTTGGATTTGTAGAACAATATTCAGAAACATTGTTTCAAAAGCAGTTTGAACCTGAGTTACATACTTTTTTACATCAAGCGAATTGAGGTGATGCGAATGAATTGTAGCGAATTGAAAGAGGGCCAGGTTCTTATCTGTGAAGATTGCGGGTTTGAGCTCAAGGTAGTAAATGCATGTGGAGAAGCCTGCTGCTCTACTGATGCTTGCTGTACCGGAAATATAACATGCTGTGGAGAGCCGATGAAAATAAAGCAGTAAGCAGCAATGGTGTAAAGCAGAAACAAAATATGAAGCCGATTGTAAACTGGTTAGAATTAAGAAAAACAAATGATACAAAAGAGTCTCTGAGGCTTTTTTTCTAAAGCCTGAATTTTAAAGTGCTTTTTCCCTGCTGTTTCCTTTCCTTTTTCTTTTTTCGAGAATGCTCTGCATCATTATAATTGCTGCATATGAACTGAAAAACCAGACCATAAGTGCGATTGTAAGGGATAATCCCCACCTGTGGAGATGTTCCATACAAAAAGTAGCCGTAAGCACACAAACAGTGCAGCCGAGCATACCCGCACTTGCTCCAAGGGCGATATCTGATGCTTGCCTGGAGTTTCCGAAGTGACCTGCCATAATTACGGCTGCAGCCATTAAAGCCGGAAAAGCTGCAAAAACCCCAGCAAAGGCTTTTGAGGGCAGGTTCTGAAGCAGGATATAACAGGCAGCAACAGCCGTGCCCCCGAAAACAAACCTTATGCAAAGGTTACGGAAATCTAGTTCCATTAAAAAACACCTTATTTATCTGTTTTTAATCTCTATTAATTATTTTGCTTTCATCTGCATTAATTTTTTAGATTTCAGTCCGAATTTTTCCAGGAATCAGAACCATGTAAAATAAATAAGCGGGGCAAGCACAGTCCAGAAAAGAAGGGATAAGCCCAGACCGGTTTTCCATCCATACTTGAGGATAAGATAGCTGGCTGCAAGTGCACAGCAGACGTCTGCTGCCATTCCCACAAGCGCCCCTTTGGAAAGCTGTTCGGAAACAGAGAGCAATTCACTGCCCTCATACTCCATGCTCATGCCCACAACTGCTGCAAGGTAAACCGCAGGAAAAGCTGCAAAAACGCCTCCTAGCTTCCCTCCGAAACTCCGCGCAATCAATCTGGAAGCTACAACCGCACTCCCACCAAAAATGAAACGGATGAGAATGGGAGACATATCAATACTTAACATTAAATCTCGACCTGTTGATGAAATATTATTTCGTAAAAAGGTTCACTATGAAGTACCTGCAGATATACATATATATTTTTTGAGAGATAGAACTTTTGTGCACTTATAATTTTTAATCACTCTGATTAACTTTCAAGCCCGTACTTTTCCCGGATTTCCGATTCTTTTAATACCCTGAGCCCTAGCTTTTCAATAATTTCAGAGATTCTGTTCCGGTCTTCGCTTTTCATGGACTTCCGGTCAAAGTAGGCAAATTCAGCGCCGGATTTTTCAATAGCCTGCCTTATCAGGTCTTCATCCACAAATTCTAGCTGGTATTTTGGGAAGTTGTGCCCGAAAGAGATTTTTGTTTCAAACAGAAGGCCGGTCTGGCGCATAGCGTAGTGCCCTCCACCGAATCCAACGGCTACTGGCACTTTTTCAAGGGAAACCGAAAGGATTGATTTTGCGGCGACATCTCCGGCTTCAGGGTCTTTCCATTGTATTTCCGTGCTGCCTATTTCTGCATAGATTGATGGGACCGAAAGTTCTGTAGGGCCGTGGTGGGTCACTTCAAGGGTCGCGTCATATTTAAGTCCTTTTTCTTCGACCAGCCGTTTCATTTCCTTAAGGACAGATTTCATAGCAGCAGGAGAAGAGACTGCAAGCTCCTTAGGATGACCTCCAAGCCTTGCTTCCCCTGAAGGGTTTCCTGTGCAGTGCACGGTCAAAGAATTGATCTCTTCTTTGCTCCTGTGCTTGGAGGCAAAGATTATTAAGGAAGCCGGCAGCCTGGCAGCATCAAGTTTCTTATCAAGCCCGTCCTGAAAGACATGAATCTCCTCTATATCAACCATCCTGAACTTTCCGTCTACGGATTCTCTGGCTGCGGAAAACCCGGATTCAGGCAGGATCTCGAGGTCTTTCCATTCTTTCAGGTTCAAAAGGTGAGTCCTGATATTCTGGCTCGCAAGGTCTGAAGCAGAACAGATAATCGTGATTTTCGGGGCGTTTTCCGGGATTTTTTTGTTGTTTTCGGGTATTCCAGACTTTTCTTCTTTATTTGATTCTGGATTGCTCGCTTCTATCATTTTTGAATCAATCCGGGTCTTTTTATTCTAATTTTCTTAACTAATTCTCTATACATTTCCTTACAGTAGATAAAGCCGACCCCAGATCTTCCTTAAACATAAAAAAGTTAGCTGAACAAGTGTCTGATGGTTGATATGGTGTCAGTCGACCAGCCTGATGTCCGGTTATAACTTTGCCCCGCAACGCTTACAGAATCTGGCATCGATATCGTGCCCCTCAAAACTGCAGTTCTGGCATACCCTACCTTTAGAGTACCTGCCTGCGTAGGAAATCTCGGATGTGATTATACCTGTCGGGACTGCTATGATGCTGTACCCTATAATCATGACGACTGACGCAACCGCCTGCCCAAGACCTGTTTCAGGGACTATATCTCCGTATCCAACCGTCGTAAGTGTTATAACTGCCCAGTAAACGCTTGTTGGTATGCTTGTAAACCCATTCTGTCCGCCTTCAATAACGTACATCAGGGAACCCAGTATTACTACCAGGTTCAAAACAGTAAACAGGAACAGGGTTATTTTTCTTCGGCTTGCGCGTAAAGCTCTTATCAGAAGGTCAGCTTCACCAAGGTACTGGACAAGCTTCAGTACCCTGAAAATCCTTAGCAGCCGTAAACTCCGGATTACCAGCAGGTATTCACTGCCTGGCAAAAACAGGCTGAAATATGTAGGAAGAATTGCTACCAGGTCTATGATCCCAAAAAAACTTGTTGCGTATCGGATTGGTCTGCCAACACAGATCAGGCGCAGAATGTATTCCACAGTGAACAGTATCGTAAAAATCCATTCAAGGGCATAAAACAGACTATTATATAAAACCGCAATCTCCCTTACGCTGTCGAGCATAACAACGATTATGATTTGATATAACTGAGCATAACCAAAATACATTTATAATAATATTGTAAGGTTGTATCATGAAAATTGAAGATTTACGGGACGATGGTGCGGTTAAAAATTGGTTCGTATATGTGAAGCCGAAACCGTTAACGGAAAAAAGCTATTTAAATTCTTTAAAATTGTATTGTGATTTTGTGGGAAAGACACCTGATGAATTAATTGCTGAAGCTGATAAAGAAGCTGAAGATGGAGTTCTCTTAAAAAGACGAAAAATAAAGCAATATTTTACCAATTATATTGATTATCTAAATAAAAGTGAAAATTCAGGAAACACAATAAAATTAAGATTAGCCGTAATAAAGAGTTTCTATAAAAAGAACGATGTAGAATTACCATCTATTCCAAGAAATGAAGATGATACATGTTTAGAAGGAAATTTAAAAATTCCAACAAAAGAAGAGTTGCAGGAAGTTTTAAAAGAATGTGTTTGTCTTAAAAAAGCAATTATTCTTGCAGGTGTTTCAAGTGGATTATCTTCAAATGAAATTCGGAATTTAAAGATAAATCAATTTAAAAACGGCTATGATCCTGAGACAGAAATTACAACTCTTCCATTAAGAAGAGAAAAAACAAAGGTCGATTTCATTACTTTTTTTTCACCTGAAGCTTCAAAAGCAATTTGGGATTATTTAAAATTTCGAAATAATAGAACATCAAAAAGAAAAGATGCATATAGAGAAAGACAACTTGAAAAACAAAGGGGCTTAGATGATGGATACTTATTCATTAATTCAAGGGTTCAAAAAGAATATGTTGAATCTGGAAATGACGAAGACCGAAAATTAAAACGAAATACATTCATGGAAATTTACAGGTCTATTTCTGAAAAATGTAATATGAATGCAGAAAAAGGAAAATACAACCTTATTAGATCCCATAATTTAAGACGATATTTCTATTCAGCATTAACAAATAATGGGTGTAATCATATTATTGCTGAATTTTTAATGGGACATAAACTTTCTGAAACGGAAATAGGATACTACAGAGCAAACCCTTTGAAACTTCGAGAGCAATATCAAAAATACGTTCCTTATTTAACAATTCAAAAAGAACTTGATATATCTGTAAGTCCAGAGTTCCAAAAATTACAAGAAGAAAATGAGAATCTTAAAACTGAAAATTACAGAGTTAATGTTGAAAGAGAAGAAATTAAAAGAATAAAAACAGATGTTGATATAAAATTAGAAGATAATGAAAAACAATTAATGAGATTAGATTTTAGGAACAAAATACAATTATTAAAAATGAGAAAGAAATATGAACCTAAATATGCTGAAAAGATACAAGAAATGATTGATAGATTGCAAAATTCAATAAATATTTTAGATACTAAAGATTATAAAGATTTAGAATATATAGAAGATGAATTTTAATTATTTTCGGAAAATTAAAACATCTTATTCTTTCTTTTTTATTTTAAATATATGCAGCCGAAGGAATTTTCAAATAAAGGAATAATTAGGAATGATTTATGTTTATATAATTTTTATCATGAATTTTATAATTAATTTTATAATTAATTTTATAATTAATTTTATCATAAATTCTATAATTGAAAATACTGAAAGACTTTAAAGAAATATAAATGAAGGATTTTCTACGAGTGAAATCTTTCTACAAATTTTTTAATTTTTTTCGGAAAAATAAAACATCTAATTCTTTCTTTTTTTATTTAAGGTGATTGCAGTTCCTTCTTTTTTCAAAAAATGATTAATTTGGTGTTTAATTAATCACTATCGGTTGAAAGCCACCTTTTTAAATCGTTGTTGGGTAAGGGAGGCATGGACGGAGGCAATGAATAAACCATTTCTCCCTCTGCCTGTCCTCCTCGCAATTATAAATGCTCGTTGATCAATCGGAACATACGTTCCGATCTCTCTGTTCGTTTCAACTAGAAGGTAAAAAAATAGCTGGCGACACTTTGATTATATGTATTAGAGTTTGGTGGATAATCTTGGAACTGGTTTAAACCAGGAATATTTTAGCATAGTGGTTCGGATTTTATATCTCTCACTCTTATATCGGGATATAGGTATCTTCAAAAAACGCAACGCTAGTTCAAAGGTTATGCACAACTGCCTATTTTAGAAATTGCCCTAACGAAAATTTATTAAATTTATAAGCTCAGTTTAATAGAAAAGATTGTTTTTTGTAGTTATTTGTATGAACTATGTGAATTATTAATTTTGAATGAGTTAATAAATGGATAAGAATATATTTTATATATTTCCTAGATTTTTTAGACCAAAAGCAATAATTATCCATTTATTAGATATACCCAAATGGAATAGAACTTATGGATTATATTATATAGTTTGACTTTTAATTGCAAAGTCTATGATATATGGATATCTGTTAGATAAGGCTGAGATCTCGACATGTGGTCGTTCACGTGTTTCTAGTTGTGATACGCCAAGAGAACTTTATGAGTATCCTCCTTCTGAAGAGTTATTAAATTTTAATAATAACTTATCTAAGGTGGCACTATTACTCACTACTAGCGAAAAGTGCTTAAAATCAACAATTATTTTTGACTCCGAAGATATGGATTCATTTGCGAATATGAAGAAGACATTCTATCACAATTGTTCTGATATTCAAACACAAGATATGAAGAGTAGTTTTTATCAGATATTAATAGAGCAGTCCATTGTATCTGTTATTTCCAGTTGGGAGTGTTATTTTTATGATATATTTGAACGAATTTTGAATGATGATGAATTTTTAGCAAAATTGACAAATGATGATGAAACATTTAACAAATTCTTAAATTTATTTAATATTCAAACTGTTTACGCTAGTTTTTTAGAGGCGAATCAAGGTTCTATTATTGGTCTTAAACTTGGTACAAAACTTCTTGAAAAGAAAAAGATTAATTGCCAAGATACAGATCACGTTAAGGATTTACTTAAAACTTTATTTAATATAAAAATAGTAGAGATTGAGCCTAAATCTTGGAACTCGATTTATAATTTGTTTCAGGATCGTCATACAATAATTCATAATAAAAAAAGTAGTATGATTAATGAATATAATAAAGAAAAAATTGAAAAAATCGCTAGTTCGATTTACAATTACATCAAATATATTGATAAAAGATTATTTATAATTGTTAACGATGAATAATCTTTTATCATTCCAATTAGTGAAGATCAATTATTAAAGTCATACAAAGTCTCAAGTAAGTAATTTTGGAGCAGTTGTAAGTTTTTTACTTCTTTTGTATCCAAATTTATTTTATCTCCTTTCATAATTCAATATTTCATTCTCTTCAATGTGCTTCTATGCTTAATTCCTAACTTTCTTGCCTTTTCAGGAGTCAAATACAAAATTTTGTTGCCTTTTTCTATAAAAAAGAATTTATTTCAATAAAATTAAAATTTTATTTTTTGCATAATTAGAAATTGAAGACCAGAAAATAATAAAAAGTTCGAATTTATAGAGAACAAAATAGAAACTTTTTAATACGCTACTTTATTTACATTAATGTATTAAATAATTCAAACAGAAGTTGGCTTTAAATGATACTAAAAAAGAATGTAGTGGTTCTTGCGAGTGGAGGAATTGATTCCACTGCATGTATTCATTATTATCTATCCCTTGATTTTAAAGTTAAAGCCTTTTTTGTTAATTATGGTCAAAAATCTTTAAACATGGAATATAGAAGTGTCCAAAGAGTTGCATCTCATTATAAAATCGAGTTAGAATCTGTGAACTGTAAGTTTCAAAATAACTTTTCTAGTGGGGAAGTAATTGGAAGAAACGGATTTCTGATTTTATCTGCAATTTTGGCGAATCCATGCTTTAAAGGATTAATTTCTTTAGGGATACATTCCGGCACCTCTTACTATGATTGTACACCTGCTTTTGTTTCTGATATAAACAAGATAATTGAATCCTATACCAATGGACAAGTAAAGTTAGATACTCCTTTTCTGAGTTGGGAAAAGAGTATGATCTATGATTACTGTAAAAATGAGGGCGTACCTGTTAATTTAACTTATAGTTGTGAAAACGGTGGGGATGAACCTTGCGGTGAATGTCTTTCTTGCTTGGATAGGGGAGCTTTAGATGTTAGCCAGAAAAATGAAAATTAAGTTTAAAGATATTGATGTGGGAACAACTCCAATGTTATTACCCTCATTTTCAAGTAGACTTAACCTTCATCCTTCCAAAATATTTAGACTTCTAAGCGATATTGTAACAGGACCTTTTCTCATAAGTTCTTATGATTACTTTTATACAAAAAATTTTCCAAGTATTACGTTTCCAGAACTTATATTTCTTGACAGTGGGGGATATGAATGCTCAGTTGATTTAGATGTTTCTGAAATTGGTCTATTTAAACCAAAATCTCATGTATGGAATGAGAAAAAACATTTTGAATCATTAAATAAATGGAACTCTGAAATACCAACTGTAATTATTAGTTATGATCATCCATCAAAAAGGGAAAACTTGGATAAACAAATTGATGACGCAAGAAATCTATTTCACAAGAAAGACGATTGTTTAAAAGAAATATTACTCAAACCTGAAACTTCAAAATTGCCTAGAGTAAATATCAACAATGTTATCGACAAAATAGATTCGTTAAGAGAATTCGACATAATAGGTTTTACTGAAAAAGAACTTGGGACATCTGTTTTAGAGAGAATGATAAATATTGCTGCTTTAAGGAAGGGAATGGATGAAAAGGATTTTCAGAAACCAATTCATATTTTTGGCAGTTTAGATCCTATTACCACTCCGCTTTATTATTTTTCTGGTGCAGATATTTTTGATGGTCTCTCATGGTTAAGATTTGCTTATGATGAGCAAACTGGTACGGCATCATACATAAATTGTTTTGGACCAAAGAAAGAAGGTATTCATGTAAGTATGTATGTTCATTGGGTACATATGGTATATACCAATTACAACTACCTTAGAAGACTAGAAATAGACTTAAAAAAATTCAAAGATACTCAAGATTTCAATATTTTTGGAGAAAATGGGCAATTCTTCAAAAAATCATATGATGATCTTTTAGAAGCAATTGGAGGATTTTAATGGGCGGATCTGGAGGCGGATTTAGTTATCAATCATCAAGTGGATATAAAAATGAACTTGATAAGATTAGAAGAGAAAGTTATGATGAAGCTTTTGAAACTAGTGTAAATGCATTTATTAATGAAAAACTAGGTTCAGCAAATTCAAGAGATGTGGATAAAACAAGAGAATATCTTGATACAATAAAGAATGCAGTTCAGGAAGACATTGAGGGGGTTGTTGAACTCCAATATGGTGGATCCGTCCGCAAGTTCACTTATGTTGAAGGGCTTAGTGATGTCGATGTATTGCTAAAAATAAATAAATCAGAATTATCTAACAAAAGTCCCAAAGAAATATTAGAGTATATCAAATCAAAGTTGGAAACAAAGTTAACTAATGCTGAAGAAATAAAAGTTGGAAAACTAGCAGTTACTGTGAAGTATAAAGACGGAACCGAAATACAAATTTTGCCAGCTATTAAAAGAGGAGATGGTTTCAAAATACCTTCTCGGAACGGAAAGGAATGGTCGAACGTTATTAGGCCGGATAAATTTGCATCTCGACTTACTGAGGTAAATCAAAGTTGTGGCGGTAAAGCGGTACCTGTAATTAAAATAGTTAAACATATCAATTCAAAGCTTCCTCCTGATCAGCAGTTATCAGGATATCACATTGAATCGTTAGCTATTGAAATCTTTAAATCGTATCCTAGTGAAATGAGCCGAAGCAATAAAACAATGCTAAAGTACTTTTTTGAGAAGGCTAGTGAGAAGGTTAAGAAGCCAATCAAAGATAAAACAAATCAATCACTACATGTTGATGATTATCTTCATGGTGAAAATTCACCTCAAAGAATGCTTATGAGCTATATACTAAGTAGAACATATAAACGAATGAAAGCTGCTGACGACATGAAATCAGTGGATGCTTGGAAAGACATTCTCGGTGAAGATTGATGGACTATGAACTATTACAAAAATATAATTTTGCAAAAATAATTGTGAGAGAGTTTGGATTCCATCATGAAATTCATTGGCAATCTAAGGTTTCATTTGAAGATTTAGACGAGGAGACTTTTTTGCGTGAATTTTCATGGGTAGTTCTTTCTTCAGGAATGAAAAATACAGTAATCGAGAAAAAATTTGGTCCAATATCTAACTGCTTTTATGAATGGAAATCCGCATCTTTGATTGCAAAAAATTGTATCAAATGTTTTGAATCTGCAATTCAAATATTTAATAATAAAGCAAAGATAAATGCTATAATCGATGCTGCAACTAAAATAAGTAAGCAAGGATTTGCTAATATCAAAAAATTAATTGGGAAAGATCCTATTCATTCTTTGCAGAAATTCAAGTTTATTGGACCTATCACAGTCTATCATTTGGCAAAGAACATTGGCCTGGACTTTGCAAAACCCGATCGTCATCTTCAGAGAATTGCCTCTATGCATAACTATTCTAGTGTTCAAGACTTTTGTAGAGATATTTCAAAGCATAGTGGTGATAGCGTTCCAGTCGTAGATATTGTATTCTGGAGATTTGCTACTATTGAACCTGATTATGTTAATGTACTATATTCTTTAAATATAACTCCAAATTCACCAATGTAATATTTGCACAAATATTTTTTATAGTTTTAATATTCAATAGAAATAGAGGAAATTCTATTGACAGAGCTTGAAGCTTACAAAAAAGAAATCAAAGGTCTCGAAGACAAAGCAAACATGATGAGGGACATGCATTCATATCAATTCCAACGTTATGAATGGATATCAAAAACTTTTTCATTAATTATAATTGTGCTTTCAGCAATAGTAACTCTATTAGCTATAGCTGATCCTAGTGTATTTTTTATAGCTGGGAATTACATAAACCTTTTTCGTAATTGGATTTCGATCTTAGCATTTATCATATTTCTGTTATCTCTTTGTGATAAAATATACGGAATCAACGAAAAAGCAGCAAAACACGAGCAAGCTGTTAAAGTAATGACTGATTTTATTACCAAGTGTAATGATCTCCGCAAACTAGAACTCGAGTCATGTGGCGAAGAAGAGATTAAATTGAAAGTAGATTCATTACACTTTCAGTATTCATTAATTAACCACATGAACCCTTTTCCTACTATCTCAGACAGAGATTTCATGAAATGCAAACAAAGACATTTAATAAAAGTAGATGTCAGTAAAAAGCTAAGCAAAAATCCTTATGAAAATATTGAAGAATATACAAATAGAAAATATATCTACAGGTTTATCAAATGGATTAAGGGTTTGTTTTACTAATCAAGTGTCTCACACCTAATCCAAAGTTTTATCTTCTGGAATTTGTTTTCATTCCCTCTGTCACTTTTTCCTGAGTATAATTTAATTCACCCCTTGATTAATTCATAATTTCCTCGCTTCTCCAAGAGTTAAAGCCAAAATCTTCTGCTTAATCCGTCATCATTAATGAAAACCTGGACTTGGAAACATCCAAAGGCTGATCCTCAATATTATTAGCTTCTTTTCCTATGTAGACCAGACCATCAGCCGGAATTTCTAATCTCTCATCTGTCTTTTCCCACTTTACAACTATACTAACGGTCAAATTGGAGTCATAGACTCCATCTTTCTGTATGCTACAACAAGCATATTGAAAATTCGAAATGAAAAATGATAAATCTGTCATCTTTGGATCGAGGGCAATGGTTCGAATTTTACCTATCTTACTCTTGTGTCGGGATATAGGTATCTCTAAAAAAGTGTACGCTACTGAAAGATTTCTACAGCACTGGTTTTTTTTCTAATATTGCCTTATCTAAATAATACTGATTAAATTGTAGTTTCTTCTGGATAAAATGCAAAAAAGTGTACGCTTTTGTAGAGATAATGCAAAACCATCTACTTTGAAAAGTTGCCTTAACAAAAAGTTACTTTGTTTCTCTTTACAAAATTTACCTAAAAAAAGAAGTTAGTTTTTTGTATTTAACTGTAAAATAGTCACAGCACAGCTTTTTAGAATTTTCACTCACTTTAATGGCACATATGTTATCTCTATTAATTAAACATGTTTTATTTTCTGTTAAAACATATAGGTAATTTCCAATCTTCAAAATAATTCCGTTAATAATCATCCCATTTTTTAAATATACAATAGCCTTTGGATAACGAGCATTACAATATCCAGCACAAAAAGCAAGATTTGTAAAAGTTAAGAAGGCAATGATAAAAGATGGAAAAATTATTTCAAATGGGACACTAAGTTTATAAAACCCATATATAATAATGATTACTAGAAAAGGGATTAAGTATAATAGTAAAAATCGTTCACATTGGTTTATTTTTTGACATTCAAAGGTCTCAAATTTATCTAGTAACTTGCGTTTTTCCACAAATCTTTTGGTATTTAAGTGAACTATTTTGTGCATAACATATTCGACAAACAGTAGTACCAAACATAGGACAAAAGCCCAAAATGAGTCAATCTCTAATTTAAAAATTGATAAGTTGAAAAAATAGGGGGCATATTTTTCAATAAAAAATTCAACAAGACGTATTAAAATGTATGGTCCTAGTAAGTAATTTATTACAAATAATACACCTGCAAAGTAATGTGATGCTACGCTATACTCTTCAACTTTTGTTTCACCCCAACGTACTCCAAAATAATAAATTGCAGCACTGATAAGAATAACCAAAGTTGGAATAAGTTTAATTAAATCATCGCTTAAAGTAATTTCCATTTTATCACTGAATGAAGATATTATTATGTTAATTGCCCATTTTATATCCTATATGTTCTCTGATTATAAAGGTTATTCGAAATTTATAGGGTGTTAATAATGCTCCTCAAAGACTCTGATAAAAATATTATTAAAAATACAACAACGGTTTCTTTTAAAAAAAGTATTAGTGGTTTTAAACTAGAAAATTTACATAACTTTTATGAGTTTTCTTACTTCATTAGTTTTCAGATTGATTTTTCCATCTTTAAAATACTATCCTTTATCTTTTTAAAGTACTTCTGTATTTTATCCCTAATTCCCTAGCTTCTTTTAGACTTAAGTCTAAGATTTTCTGCCTAATTTCTTCCTCATTAATGAAAACTTGAGCCCCAGTAACATCTAAAGGTTTGTTTTCAATAATATTGGTTTCTTATTTAATGATCCTTATTTAACCCTCCAGATTTGTATAAATTAAATAGTTCAAAGACTATAAGGCTCGAATCCCATAACTTACAAATATAATTATAAAATAATATTCGGTATGAAATATTGCACTCGGTGTGGTGTCAAGGCCGGTTTACTTTTCCTCACATTAGCCGGTATAAATTTCCTCATATGCTGATATAAATTTTACTCAATTTTTTAAAAGCTTACTCTAAAATCACTGATACATATTTCCCATTTTTATTCCCTGTTTTTTCCTTTCCTTTAGCCTATAACTCTCTCCTTTTATGTTAATCGTAGTAGAATGATGGAGTATGCGATCCAGCACAGCAGCCGCTATTACTTGATCCTGGAATATCTCCCCCCATTCTCCATATGACTTGTTTGATGTCAGGATCGTTGAACTCTTTTCGTAACGTCTGGAGATTAGCTGAAATAGGCAGTGAGCTCCATCGTCATCAAATGGGAGATAGCCTATTTCATCAATTATCAGCACTTTATATTTCGTCAAATCCCTGATCTTCTTTTCAAGAATTCCTTCTCTATTTGCTATTTTCAACCTCTCAATAAGGTTTCCTGTATTCGTAAAGTAAACCGAAATTCCTGCTTTTACTGCTTCAATCCCAAGAGCAATTGCAAGATGAGACTTTCCAACGCCAGGAGGACCAAGCAAAACAACATTCTCTGAATTATGAACAAATCTCAAGGTTGCAAGGTCTTCCATTACTTTTTTATCAATGGATTTCTGAAACTCAAAATCGAATTCTTCAAGCGTCTTTTTCACAGGAAAACCTGCACTTTTCATCCTTCTCTCAATTGCAGCAGCTTCCTTGTGTTTCTTTTCCCGTTCAAACAGATAATCAAGGACTTCCATTGTTGTCTTGCTGTCCCTTGCAGCAATTTCAAGGCAGTTATCAAGGAGCTCTTCGATTGTATTCAGTTTGAGGTATTGCAGATTATTGTGAAGTCTCTCATAGGTGAAGTTGTTCATTCAAAACCACCTTCACTAAACGTTTCATAGACATCAAGAGACCTTTTTTCAACTTCTGGACCTGAGAATTTCAACGGAATCTGTGAAGCTTTCTTGCATTTTGAATTCTCTTTAAGAATCTCGCTCAGAAGACCCTGGAAATGTTCCTTTTTCCTTGAAACTCTGCAGTTTCCGGGAAGAATTTCATGTTCACAGATCTTCTCATAATCAACATAGACCTCGAATTTTCCTTCAAAGATCTGAAGCTCTGCAGTTCTTCCTGCAAACCTGTAAGGAACAGAATACTTATTTCCAAGGAACGAAATATAACAGTCTCTGGAGACCTTTCTGGTCTCCTTATGGACAACTTTGTAAGGAGGAACCTGACCCAGAAGGTTCAGGTTCTCCTCCTTAAAGCGTTCAAGAGGGATTTGATAGGTTGTTCCATGGACAGTTGAATTTACTCTTTCTAACCACCTGTTAACTTGGCCGTTCAGATCTTCGAGAGAGGTAAATTGTCTTCCAAGGAAGAAGTCCCTCTTGACATACCCTACCGTATTTTCAATCTTGCCTTTTGTCTGAGGCCTGTAAGGCCTGCATAACCTTGGAATAAAACCAAAGCATTTGAAAAAATCCTCAAACTGTGAGTTCCATTCAGAATCAGATGATTTTAAGGCTCTTTTGATAACAACCTGTTTCATGTTATCGTACAGAATTTCCTGTGTAAATCCTCCGAAGTACTCAAAAGCGTTCCGATGACACTGAATAAGAGTTGGAGTGTCTATGCTCAGTGTAAATTCAACATATCTCATCCTTGAATATCCAAGAATCATGTTAAAGCAAAAGAGTTTCTTTACCTTTCCATCAACCTCAACTGTTCCTAACTCTCCCCAGTCAACCTGAGCCTGTACACCTGGTTTTGTTTCGTAGCGAAGCACAGCAGGAATTCCTTGCTCAGGTCGGACTTTTTGTACGAAGTCCTTGACTATGGTTTTTCCTCCATCAAAACCTATTTCTTTGATTTCCCGATAGAGGCGAGAAGCAGTATAGGGACCTTCTTTGAGTTTTTCAAGAATGTAAGGTTTGAAAGGATCAAGCTTGCTCTTTCTTCCAGAACGTTTCTGGGGCTCAGGCAAGGTTTTCAGCAGAAGATACTTCCTCACAGTTTTCCTGTCAAAACCTGTTTGTCTGGAGATTTCACTTATGCTAAAGCCTTGTGAATACAAATCTCGTATCAATAGCCATTCCTCCATTTTCAACATTATTTAGGATCCTCGAGCTTTTCTCAAGGATTGGAAATTGGGGAATTTTAATCAGGCTAAAATGAGGAATTGTTCACCGGCCTTGACATGTGGAAAAGAATTAGGGATTTTTTCACTTAAACATAACCATAAAATTGGTGATAATAAAATAGAAACTTGGTGCCATAATTGCCATGTCAACCAAGAAAAAGAACTAAGAGAAGAAAAATATCACAAGATAAATGAACTCCAAAAAGCTGAGGTAAAGCTAAAATTAGAAAAGAAATTTGTAGAAAAAATAATCCAAGCTATTAATCGGTGTGATTCTTGTTTCATTAGTTTTAAGCGAGAATTAAAGAAACCAGGAGTAGAGATTAGAGATTATAAGTCTGAAGATGGCATTTTTACAATTAATGTACTTGGAAACTACACCTATCATAGGTATGATCACCGTTATACGACTGAAAATATGATGAAACAAAAAAGGTTTGGTTTCAAGAGCTGTTTAGGAAATATTATTGTACAATTGAGCAAAGAGAAACAGACTTATGAATATAAGGAGATTATAGTAGTGTTTTGGGGTGAAGAATACGATATGTATGGACATGGCAGATTGGTGAGATATGCCTCTTTTAAGTTAGTTCCAAGCACACTCAAAAAAATGGTTTTAGAAAATCTTTACGATTCTCAAGTCATACAGGTTTTTGATTACCATATTGGAGATTTTCCAAATGGTTTGGGTTGAAGTACTTTTTTGTTTTGAGTTCTTAGACCTTTTTACCCACGGTTTGTTCTTCGATGTAATTTCAGAGTTAATCCCAAAACTCAAAATCGACATTAATCAACGGTATATTGGCAGGCTGAATAGTTACAAAATAGGATAAATTCTTGCAAGTTATTAAATATAGAGCATATTCTTTCTTCAAATGGTTTAGATTTAATGACTTCCATTTCTCGGCAGATGCTTATAAATTTATAAAAATATTCTTTTCAATTTCCTTAATTTTCTGAAAAAAGATAATATATAAATAATGTTCATTATTTCTTTAATTATACTTTACTGAAAATTATTTAGGAGAATGTTTCTTTTTATGAGTTTGATGTTGGCATTTCTTATTGGGATCCCATTACTTATTTATATTCTGAGTCAGGGAAATGATAAAAATAATACTCAATTATTGAAGCAAAGAGGAAATTCTGAAGTAATACGTGAACTGAAAAAAACTGGAAATTATGAAGTAATACGTGATTTTGTTCAAAGAAACAAAAGAGCACCTTCGAACAGGGAACTTCAGAATCTGAAAGAGAAGTTTCATAACTGGAAAAGAATTAAGATGACTGACCAGTCACTAAAGGAGATTATAAATTTAGAACTGAACAAAATGAATGAAATAAAATTATTTAACGAGGGCTGTAGGCTGTCGAATGAAGGAAAGTATGAAGAGGCTATAGAATATTACGACAGAGCAATCTCAGCCGATCCAAGATATGCATTTGCTTGGTATAATAAAGGAACTATTCTTCTTAATATGGGCAGATACCAAGAAGCTATGAATTGTTTTGAAGAAACAAAACTTATTGATTCTAAATTATATTTTAAGTTGCATACAAAAAAAGGAGATGCTAAGAGCTTAATTAACATTGGTTACAGACTACTAAATGAAGGGAAATATGATGAGGCTATAGAATATTATTGTGGTGCGGTCTCAGTTAACTCTAACTATGTAGATATTGTAGCTACTAAATTGTTTGATATAGCCTGTAGATTCTCTTCTGAGAAAAACTATGAAGAAGCTATAAAGTTCTATGATAGGGTAACCTCAATTAAACCAACTCATATAGACGCTTGGTCTAATAAAGGAACCACTTTTCTTAAAATGGGGATGAACCAAAAGGCTACAAAATGCTTCAAAAAAGCAGATATAATTAAGAAAGATATAGAGCATAATTTACATCTTGTTCAAATAAGAGAGAGGGCTAGGAAGGAACGTGAACAAAAAAGAGAGAAGGCTTGGAAGAATCGTGATACAGGATTTTATTTGTCGAACGAAGGAAAGTATGAAGAAGCTATCGAATGTTATAATAAAGCTCTCTCTATTGATGCAAACATAGACGTTTGGTATGAAAAAGGAGAAGCTCTTTTTCATATAGGCAAGTATCAAGAAGCTATAGATTGCTATGACAGGTCAATTTCCATTGAGCCAAATGCAAAAGCATGGTATTACAAAGGTGTAGCTCTCTTTAAGCTGGGTCGATATCAAGAGGGCAGGAAATGCCTCGAAAAAGCAAAAAACATTAATCTGAGTTTATACTTGACTTTAGAAAGAGCATCTTTTGAACATATCGATATAATGAGTGGCTATGAATTTGAACAATTTCTTGGAGATTTATATGAAAAAATGGGATACTCTGTTAAGTATACACCGTTATCTAGAGATCAAGGAGCCGATTTAATTGTAACAAGAAATGATGTAAAAAGTGCAATACAAGCAAAAAGGCACAAAGGTAAGGTTACAACTAAAGCAATACAAGAAGTATTCACGTCTAAATCTGTGTATGAATGTGATTCCTGTATTGTAATAACAAATAGTTATTTCACTCCAGATGCAATTGATCTCGGGAAGAAGCTTGATGTAAAGTTAATAAATAGAGACGAGCTTAAAAATATGGTTGATAAATGTCTCTGACTTGAGAACATAGTCTATGGGATAAAAACTTTAAACTATAATATTTAAAACATTTACATTAAAGTTATTTTTTTATCATACTTATTTTACACTGATTTTACACCCTTTTTGATATCGTTTTACTATTTTTATGTAAAATTTTACATTTTTACATTTTACATAAAAACATACAAATTTTACTTTTGACCTAAACCAACGCTTCCAACTTTTTCATTCTTGGGAACATGAGAGTTAAGAGTGAATAGTTTACTGATTTTGCATTCTGCTTCATGTAGTGCAAAACATGTAAGAGAGGTTTATATGTTTACAAATAAGCAAATGAAAATTCAAACCTTTCCAAATAATTAAATACTTTAAATAGTATAATCAGATTTATTATTATAACTAAAAAGTTGTGGGGGAATAATAATGAATACATGCAGAAATTGTGGAAAAAAAACCGATGATAATGAAAAATATTGTGAAGAATGTTTAGCAAAAGCATTTAACAAAAAAGAAAGCACCTTTCTAAAATCATTTATAAATACTTTAATTTTTCTTTTTGTTGGATATATTGTTGTATCTTGTATTTTTGGTCTTATTCCTGATAACCAAAATAATGAACTACAAACACCTGTTGAAAAGCCAGTAAGTTTTGAAAAACCAGCAGTTGTAGAAGCACCAAAACCTAGTTTGACACAAGAGCAAAAGAATATAATAATTTGTGAAGAAGTTGTTGAAGAATATTATAATAATCACAAATATATGTTAGACACATATGATTGTGATAATATGGCTCAAGATGTCTGGAATATTCTTCAATCAAAAGGAATTCCGGCACAAATTGTTGTAGGAAATCTTGAATTAAATGAAAAAGATATAAAATATAATTATGAAAAATCTAATCATGCTTGGATAATTGCTTATCCTTCCATTAATGGTGGAATTGCGTTAGAATGTACTGGCGGATTTGTTTCATATGATTCTAAATACTTTTATGGTATTTGGTTTGACGATCCACAAGAATTAAGAGATTATGATAAAATTTATACAGATTATATAAATAAATATAATGAGTATCAATCTTCAATTGATTATTACAATAAATTAGTTGAAAAATTTAATGAACAAGATGGATATACTCAACAATATATGGCATCTGGAATGATTGTAGCTAAAAATGATGTTGAATTTAAAGAAAAAGAATTTGATAAAGCAAGATATAGATTAGAAGAAGCAAATGAAAATTTAAAACCTTATAACTAATTTAATATTTTAAATAGTATTAACGCATTCGTTACTATAACATAAAAATTGTGGGGAATAGTGGTGAAATGTAAAATATTTTATTCAAACCCTTGCTATATTCTTCAAATAAGCCAAAGCACTTCAGTATTTTATCTCTAATTTCCTTGCCGTCAGAAGTGGTCGATTTCGAGAATTGGAACGAAGCAATGGGACTTTTCCCTACTGGACTTATTCTTCCTCCTCTTCTGGATCACCATATTCAGACTCTATTGTTTTGTTGCAATTATCACATTCAAGGGGCTTTCCTTCCCAATGAACGGCATAACCAACAATATTCCATTGCTTGTCGTTTTCATCTCTGCATAATTCAGGGTTATTGTTGGCACATTCTGGGCACAAAATCCGATTATCTGCTGTAACATAGAATAGCCCGTAACCACCTGGAAACACAAAATAATCATATATCCCTTTTGCTTTCATTTCTTCGAGGTATTTAGAATCTATCGGATTCATCTTCTCTTCTCCATTAAAACGAAAAACTACTATATCTGTAAGCGTTAATAAATAAAATAGTATAAGTAAAAATTATTACGATATGAAAAACACATCGGTTTAAAAAATTTTTACGTGATTTATAATTTCTATAAGGTGTATATTTCGTGATACGTAGAAAAGAGGATGGTACTTTTACCCAGGGAACTAATTGTGGAAAGAGGTTCAAAAAAGGTGACACACCTTGGAATAAAAGGCTAAAAGGCATCCATCACAGTCCCGAAACAGAATTTAAAGAAGACCAGTATGTGGGAGAGAATCATCCCAGCTGGAAAGGCGGAGTACAGATTAATAAAAATGATTGTGTCTACGTATGGGTGGGAAAAAATAAACGAGTACGTAGAGCACGAAAGGTTTACGAGGATACGTATGGGGAAATTCCTAGAGGATATGTGATTTATCATATAGACGGAAATAATCTCAACGATGATCCGAAAAACCTGGAAGCTATAAGTAGAGCTGAATTGGTTAAGAGAAACGCTTCAAAGAGATTAAAAGGAAGGTAACTAAAATAGTAATGGGAATAGAATTTAATATTCTATCCTTGATTTGAAAAAGTTTTCTGTATTTTTGTCCATAAAATAAACGTAACATCCTTTCATACCACGGGAAAGTAATACCCGATAGGTATTTTTTACAAGATCAGTGAATCTACCCCTGGATCTTTTAACTACACTATCTTCTGAATTTTCCAGATGACCTTCCCATTTTTGAGATTCAAAATTATATACAAGGTCAGTTCCAAATATAACACCGACATAATCAAATTCAAAACCTTGTATCGTGTATATACATCCAATTTGGTTTATACCGTTTGGATTGTATGCCCAGAGTGATGCTTTAGGGACACCTTTTGCAAGTTTATTCGCATCTTCTTTTGCATTCCAAGGTCTTTTGAAATCTCCGATAAGAACATCATCCTGTAAAGTTCCATCTCTATTAGGTTGAGACCAAGGCCAGCAGAATCCAGCAGTTAATCGCCCAGTAAATCCTTCATTAACTTTTTCACTTATTGTAGATTCAAGTTCTTCAGGACTGCTCATCACCCTAAAATCAAATTCTTCCTTTTGAGTCCACATGACATTAGCTGTTTTTTTAATTCCGAGAGTATTGTTAATCCAGTTTACAAATCCATCTGAACCATTACACCTGAATTGAGCTTCCAATTCGTATTCAAAAATCTGACAATTATTTTTTGTTGCATACTCCCTAATGAATTCAACTGATCCTATCTCTTCAGGTCTTACAACCTGGTCATCGTCGATAAATAGAACCAAAACTTTGGATACTTTGATCAATTCCTCAATTTGTGGTATCGTTGATTTTCTGTCACCGGGAGTGAAACGATTATTACTTGTTTTCCTTATTCTGTGTGCTTCATCAGCAATTAGAACATCTATAGAATTTTCCTCTGATTCGATATAACTGTTGAAATACTTGAATTGAGCAGAACCACGTGTTCCAACTATTTTTCTTAAAGTAAGAGTAAATGCACGAGAACCAGTAGCATAGTGAGCATTGTAGCCATCCAAAAGTAAATTTGCCATCAAGTTAATTGCAATAACAGATTTGCCAGTTCCAGGCCCCCCTTTAACGATGACTACTTTCTTTTGATCACCAAAAAAACTTTCTTTGATACAGGAAACTACTTTATCAAATACAATTAATTGTTCGTCGAGTAAAGTGTATTCAGGCCTTCCTTTTATCAGGTTTCCAACATGATCCATTAATTTCTTACTTGGTTTATACTTCCCATTTTCTATTTTCTGAAGAACTTCAACCCCATTCCCCTTTTCCAATTTATCCACTAAGTATTCCCTTAATCCACCTGTATTATCGAATGTGAATAAGGGGTAGTCGTTCATTACTTTTGAAAATTTATTGGAGAATATGGCATCATCAGGATCGTAGTTGTAGTTATGCAGATATGTACAAGAATTTAAGATTACCGCATCATCACCTGAATAGAATGCAGTTTGTGTATCTTGCAAATACATAGTGTATTGACCAACTTGAACTGAAGGATGTAGTACTTCTCTTTCATCCCCACCAACCCATGTAAGTACCTCGTTCTCACCATATGCTTCTCTGCATTTACTCCACTGCTTCAATTCGATAATAACTGCATTATCCTTGTCGTTTTTGTCTTTTCCAGAAATTAAACAATCTAATCTTTTTGAAGTAAGAGGTAATTGATATTCCAAAATAACTCCATGATCTGTAAGATTTGCTTCTAAAAACACGTCGGAAATTTCTTTTAAGGAATTTCTCCAGGAGTTTATTTCTGCAGGAGAAGGATTATATCTGTAATATTCAAAAAATGCATTTTTAAGTTTATCAGCAATTTCGTTCCGTATTGAATCTTGTATGAATTGTTCAGATGGTCCTGCAAAAAGTCTCATTTATATCCCGATTAATAAGAACAGCTAAACATATTAAATTTCCCTTATGTGAAAAATTAAAAAATCAAATTAAAAATCAAAGTTGCACTAGTGCACCCTGCAGCAAGCTGTTGAGTATTCGGCTTAAATCAATCGAAATAGTTAACAGGAACATCTTCAAAGTCAGTCCAATAAAACCAATCGGTTAAACCTAATAGATTAGACCACTTATTGATTATTTCAATATCTTGCTTGTATCCCTCATCTTTCGTATCATTAAGAAACTTAACAAGCTTAGAACCAACTTCAGGATAATTTGTCCTTTTATATGGAGATGTATATTTTTTCCCAACTAGGGATTCCATAAATAAAGCAAAAGCATAATTCATTATATTAGCTGTGTCATAAATAAAAACAGGTGTCATATTTTTAATATCCAGAGACAGAGCGTGGACATTCTCTCGAATTTGTTTTTCAATAGTTATTTTTTGGGCTTTTCTTAATTCTGGGTAATTATCAAAAATCCATTTTTCAATCCTCATATCTACTGGAAAATTAGTTAACTCTTTGATAATGCCGTTAAACCATATCTCAAAAAGTGGATTCAATTTATCAATAGGAATATTTTTTGATAGTTCATGCAATTCATTTTCAATTTTAGTTATTGCAATTTGTCTGTTTCCTACGCTTGAAGCTGGTATCTTCCTATGCTCTGTTGGCACAGACATCATCCTATAAATATGTCCACATTCGTGTGCAATTAAATGATCAATATTTCCTGGGCTTATGTTTTTATAATAAATCAAATGGGATGGCATATTTTCCCTTGCAATTTTTACCATTGCTAATGTCGGTAAATCGGGTTTATGAATAAATTCGAATGACTTGCCTGTCAGATTAGAAATAAGATTTAGAATTTCTTGCGTAGAATTGAGTAATTTTAATTCCATAATGATTAGTCCTGTAAAGATGTTTATTAAGAAAGCTATGATGTATGTTAATTATCTTTTGTTTCCAAAAACCACTGAACAAATTGGAAACCAAGTTCGTAGACCTCACTCATTTCTTTTAGTTGACCTGCCATCAAGAGATAACTTAAGTTTTTATTGTCTTTAGTAAGATACTCAAATTCATCAATCAAGACTTCGTCTACATATCCCATTCTATTTAGGTTAGAACTAATCCATTGAAGAAGCTCATAGGTGTAAACTTCCGGCTCTAGGTCTGACAAAATTGAGTCATTGATTTCATCGAAAGGTACATCTTCTATAGGTTCTCCAACATAATCTTCAAGTCTTGAAGCATAATCATCAAGACAGTAAGCCAACCACTCATAATAGTAATCATCAACTTCCATACCCAAATTGCGAAATTTTTCTTTTACATTTTCATCGATAGGTTCATTGAAAAAATACTCAGTATGGCTCTCTGTCTCCCCATTTCTTTGAATGGATCGAGCTACAAAAATATTTCTTAGCTCATTAGTAATTTCTTTTGTCAATAACATGACTTACAAATCTCCAGAATGATTTTGACAGCTGTTAATTACTTGTTGTTCTTAACACGGATTTTAGCTTTGATCTGTAAAGTAAACCTTTTCTTCAAAAATCTTATTTAGGCCTAACATTTTCATAATCACTTGCCTCTTTCTTAAGAGGAGGAGAATTTAAGAATTCTATGCCTTCTTTTCGTGGTCTCTCGTACCTGTTGAAATTTTCCAAGAGACTTGCATTTCTTGTACAGAAATAATTGAACCTAGTATCAATTGTAAATGTATAAGCCCAGTCATTTTCGGTTCTTACAGATCGCCCTATTGCCTGTACAAGATAAAGGGCTGTCTTGTAGGTATAAAATTCTGGTTCCTGTTTTGTCCTCTCTTTGATCTGCAGATCTTCCGAATATGGGTATGGGATTTTGAGGATAATCTGAAACCTGGAATTGTCAAATTTGAGATCAACTCCTTCAGACATAGAAGGAGAACATAAAACCAGAGACTCTTCAGAGGCTAGATGCTTCTGCAGCACTTCTCCACGATTTTCCGGAGTGTGACCCCGTATTCTTTTACTTTTAGCGTGCTTTGAATGTGTCATTATGAAATGCATATTAGAGTAAGTTACACAGTGAATAATCCCTTTGTGTTCAGGGAACTTATCAAGGATTTTATCAATAATTTGCACTGCTACACCCATATTGACTACATAGCTGTTAGTATTTGGATTAGATTCCTTGTGACTTAGATTGCATACATCCAAGTGGTATAGCTTGTTGGATTCTTTTTTAAAAACTGGAGGAACTTTTATGACAGCATACTCGCCCCCCTTGATCCCTAGGTCTCTGGTTAGCCAATCAAAATTAAGGATTGTGGCTGACATTATGACATTGATTTCTCCAAATCTAAAGTACTTATCCTGAGCATATTTACTGACCCTTATAGGCTTGAATTCCCCTCTTATAATTTTGGAACCAATTTTGGAATCTTCCTGCACTGGTTGAATTATCCAATTTTTAGGATTTTCGTCATAGTCAGCTAAGAAGAAAGAAATTGTCGTGTATATAGATTCAAGGGATTCAACCATGCCCATAAGAAGATCAATGATTTCTTTCTTGGATTTACCTTCGCACGCTTTTGGCATTTTGTAAGGACATAACATGCCTGTATCCTTGTCAACTAGGACCTCGATCTCATTTCCCTCTTTATCTGTGACCTTCGTGAGTTCAGGAGGTTGAGTTGCATCTACAAAGAATGATTTGATTGCACTGAGTTCTTTAATCCTAATGGGAATCTTCTCAAAAAAAACGTTTTTTAGCCACTCGATCCACTTGGGCATTAAGACATCCTGTGGATGTGATTTCTGATTGTATAATCCATGCTTCTTATCCTCTATATAAGGGAAATCGACGTCCTCGAATGCTGCTATCATTTTAGCGGGGATCACAACAGATACAAAATTCATTATGTGCTTTTCGATGTTGTGCCCTTCATCAGAAATAAGAACAGGTCTGGTCCCAAAGTCTCCAACATAGTTACCTTCCAAGAGCAGATAAGAATAGTTGTTAATAACTATATTAGTGTTGAGAGCCTTTGTTTTGTGAATCCAGTAATTGCATTTGAGAGCAGGGAGTTCCATAACCTCTGGCTTCCAGAAGAGGGGACCTCTACTTGCAGAGGTTGCTGCATACCTTGGGTCTGGGAAAGGTTTGGGGTCTTCAGCCACAATAGTTCCAGGACATTTGAAAGCATCATCTTGGTCACATAATCCCCGATTGCAGTATACTTCTTCTCCAGGCTCTACGTCCATTGAAGCTTGCTTGCAGACGAAATTTGACCTCCCTATCATTGGAATCATATCTGACTTTGGGAAGAATTCATCATTCAGATATTGCTCCTGCAGGCTCTTCTGATCCGTGCAGATATAACCTTTTTTAAAATATTTGCAAAGGGTGATGGCTATGGGAGATTTTCCAACACCTGGAGGAGCTTCGATAATTATGTATTTTTTACCATCTTTCAGAGCCTTAGCAACTTTTTTCAGTATGAACTCTTGCTCTTGTCTCATTGTCGGCATGGGAAAGCATTCTTTTAGTTTCTGGTAAGTAGATGGATTTTTTATCAGAGAAATGGTTTTGCCTCCTGAAACCTCAGAGATACTTAGGTATCAAAAATGCCAACTCTCATATCCCGATTAATATTAATCGGATTAAAAAAGAGTGCAAGGAATGTCTTATTATTTAAACCCTAATTCCTTTAGTAAATATCTCTATTTTTTTACCAATTTTGAATGTACTAATTTTTTTCATATTTTATATTTTCAGTTAAAAATGTTTTAAACTAAATGTTTTTGAATTGTTCCGTTATCCCTATTTCCACATATTCTACATTCAAAATAGTCACGTTTTACATGTTCATTACAACCGTTCCAGCTTCGCATAAATGACATTCATATCTATGTACTTTTTGATAATTAGTTCTATTATTTCTCCGTTTAATTTGCTATAGTGAAGTGCTCCACAGTTAAACATTTAATTAGAATAGTACAAGATGCAAAACTCTTCCATACAAACCATGTATTTTTGCAAGTTCAACTGTGGATATTCCGCAAAAACTATAAAATAAAATTTTAATAGTAGAGTCAATATTTTATATGGACTCTCTGCAGGGTCCGCAATCATCTCAGAGGCAGGCCGTTTCATCCTGTCTCTCCTCAAGCTAGGGCGGGTCCTCTCACCCCGCCCATCAATCTCTTTCTTATTAAAATGATTGTGCTTGTTGAGACCTGAAAACATACCCTGCTCATTCTTTAGCTTCCAGAGCTTTGCATCGTGAGCCTTTAGACCTTCTAATGTAAGGTTATTATCCTTACTGAAATTGCTATTCGCAAAAACAGTCAAAATCATTACCATATATGAAGATATCATACCAAAATACTGCACCCAATGAGTTTTTAGTCGGATTTGTAACTCCGTATTATCAAATCCTTAGAGTTTTCTAAATCCTCTTTTGTTTTTATAGTGATTTCCAAATCTCCTGTGCCTTTGTGATTTAACTGCCTAACATCTCGGGAAAAACCAGGGAGGAGTGTTACACTATCCGGATTCACTTTTAAATAAACAATTACTTTTCTTACACTGGGACGAACTTCAATGCAAGCAATGTTTTTTTTCTTTTTGAATGAGATATAAGAATTATTTTCATTAACTTTTATAGCATCGTCCAAAGAGAGTATAAATTTTGTTAAATACTGAGTAAATTCTTGAACATCGCATTTGGAAATATCATAATTAAACCAACCATGTGAATTTCCAAGCTTAATTTTTTCAATCACGCAATCTTCCATTTCTTTATACTCGGGATGAACTTGTATAAATTCTTGTATTATAATATATGAACAATCTAGTTGCTCCACCTTTTTGGTATAAAATCTCCATTTGTTAAGCTTAGAGTATAAATCATTTGACAATTGCTTAGTGCAACTTTTGTTTGATAATTTGGTAAAAGAAACAGGAGTGTTTTCTATTTCCTTCATTAAGTTTAAAAATTCATTTTTATCTTTGGAAATTTTATCAATTAGGTTTCTTTTATATATAGATACAAATAAAGCTGCAGATCTCGCTTGACAATTTACTGATTTTTGTGGATTAAATTCAATATCTGAAAAACCTTTATACTTCAGCAGTTCATAAAATAATTCGGGATTTTGAATTAATGCGTTAATATAAAGCCAATCATAAAAAAGATTTATAGGTTCTAAATTCCATTTAATTCCATTAAAATCAAAACCAATTAATTTACCTGAGTTATATAATCTTTTATCCTTTTTGATCTCCTTTCCAGATAAAGTAAAAAAATCCCTATAAGGTCCTCCTCTTTCAAAGACTTTGCTTCCTTGATAAGCAGATTCAACACTTATTTTTACTCCAGTTTCAATTTCAAAAAAAAGATTGAAAGCACTTAATTTTCTACCGATTTCTTCACTGGATTTAGTAGAGATCTCTAAAATAGGAGTTATGTTATTTTCAGCAGCAGACCTATGTAAAGACTCGATTGATTTTTGTTTTTGTGTAATAGAGTAGCCAGAATACCATTTAAAATTGAGATTCAACTTCTCAACAAAAGAACCTTTTTTTAAACCTGGAACAAAAATTGGTCTCTGAGCCATACGCAACATTCCTTTAAAATTTGTAGACATCACTAAAGTTAATAATGTATTCTAACGGAATATGCTCTTCAACTAAAACTTCTGCCTGGATAAACTTTTTATCGTCTTCGTTATGGATGGAGGAGTCATAAGAGCTTTTCGCCAAATCAAAATCAATCATGTCAAAATCACTTATTTGATCTCCGATCCTAGCGGAGTTACTGGCAGCATTTTGATTACTAAACTTTGTTGATTTCCAATAAATTACATATGGATTAATCTTCAATATTACTGGGTTAGGAATTCTACCTTTTTTAATCGCAACAAAAAGCATAGGCGGATATGGTTTAAAACTTAATCGAACATAATTTTGTAACCCTTTATTTGAATCGAGTTCCCTAGAAAGGTCGTTTCCACCTGGTCTTTTTATTTGAATGCCATGATTTAAGCAATAATACCAACTATAAAGCCCTCTATACATATTAATAGAAGGTAAATTGTCTCTATCGGTAAAATGGTAAAGGTATATTATGTCATGATCATGCATTGCCTTTTCGAAAAGTGCAAAATCTTTTTTGTATTCCATACTAAAACCCCAAGAAATAACGAAGTTAAAAACTACTAAGATAATGAAATGAGTCCAAAACATTATAATATTTTTTATTCAGATTCCTGAAAAACTGTTAAAATAAAATAAGAACTAGCAAAAAATCCTTAGGAAAAATCGACAAAAATATATTATCGTCTTAAAAACCATACACAGGTTCTGCAGATGGATATATCCGAAAAGTACATAAAAATGTGCAGAGAGGCAAAGGAAATTCAACGACTCTAGAATTTTGAAAACAAATATTATGTTTTTGACCCTGACTTTGAAGAAGTTCAAGTTCTGCTCTACTATCCCGCAAAAGATATTAGCGAGATTATTTGGTTACCAAGACAGGACCAACTACAGGCAATATGCATCCATTTCTTTATACAGAATGGTAGAATGTCCAGAAATGAAGCTTTTGTTCACTTTTTAGGATGGTATGCAAGCTGCCTGAAAGAGAGCTACAATAACGGGTGCAACATTGGGAAGAATGGAGAATACGAAGAAATAAGCTCTTGTGAGGAGTTGATATTGGAATACACCATGAAGCTTATTTATTGGAAAAGATGGGATGGGGAAAAATGGGGAAAATAGATTAGGTTGTTACTTCGGATTCTCATGCTTAAGCTTTTCAAGCAGCCCTGATACCCCTCCCTCATATCTTCTGTCTCTTTTACAATAAATTGTGAGAACAAAATCACCTACTTTTGTTACCCAATTTCAAAGGTCCAGCAGGCAAACTCTGGTCAGCCCATGATACCTCAACCCAATAAGGATTATCAGCATACCTAATGACAGGATATTTTTCCGGATCTGACTTATTGGAGGCATATCCAGGATTCGGATTTTCCTTGCTAGATCCGTTATATGAATCAGGAAGTCCCAGAGCTTTGAAAACCTTATTGCTTGCTCCAAATTGGCATCCTGTATAGGGTGCAGGACCGTTACCGCCAACAACAGCAATTACAGTCGTTCGTGTGTATGGAGAATATACACGCAATTTGGTACCTTTTCCAGATGGCATATTTTTTCCCCCATCTTTACCTATTATACCAACGTTATCTTGTGACCCTGGAATTAATCCTTTTGTACTATCTTCTTCTGGCGTATAAGATCCATTACAGCTCCAATGCCCTTTGTCTGGAGAGAGAATACTAATGTAAAAGCCATTTCCATCTGTAGGATCGGAATCTGAATAATTGCTTGTTGTATCGTCGATAAAATCATACTGATTTTCGACTATTATATATCCTTCTTTTGCAGGAAGATGATATGTTTCATAGGATGGGAGAGACGATAACGATTCTCCCCATGGGCTCTTACCATCGTTTCCATTATTTGGATCGAATGCGTAAAAAATTTCGTTCACAGTTATACAAGTGGGCCCCGATGTATTGTTACCTACAGCATTAGTTACTTTTAAGTAAACTTTATATTTTCCTGCTTTAAAATAAGTGTGATTTATTGGATTGACACTCGAACCTGTTCCAATTCCGTCTCCAAAATTCCACC
This sequence comes from Methanosarcina hadiensis, assembly GCF_046529725.1. Classification (GTDB taxonomy): domain Archaea; phylum Halobacteriota; class Methanosarcinia; order Methanosarcinales; family Methanosarcinaceae; genus Methanosarcina; species Methanosarcina hadiensis. Next base: position 1,956,341 of record NZ_CP136241.1, read on the forward strand.
ATTTATATATTGAGTTTATACTGTTGTCAGTAAATATAACATCCATAGGTGCATACCCTGATGTAGGAGTTACAGAGAAGTTGGCAATAGGAAGTATTGGTTCTGAAACATTTTTATCGGAAGCTAAGTCACTCGTACTGCTCAAAACCATGGATTCGGTTACAGCAAATATCAGAACAGTTACCAGCAGAACAGCTACTAGTACTAAGCCCAGAATATGTAGATTTTTCCATGGGTTTCTTTTTATTTCTTTTATTATAAATATTAGAAGTTCGTTAATTTTAGAGGGTATTTCTTGAACTTCTTCATTCATCTCTTGAGCTATTTTGTATAGTTGTTTCACTAAGTAGAGTTTAATTATCCCAGGGATTTTCTTGGAAAAGTCATAAATCAGGTTAGCAAGCCAGCTTAAAGCTAATTCTGAGATTACCATCATATCCCCGTTAGCAAAAATATCTTCGTACTTATGATTATCTTCCTTATCAAAACCAAGTAAATTAATTCTTTCTATTTTACATGAATTATCATATACTACACGTGTCAAAAACGTAGTTTCTAAATCTTTAAATTTAGATGGGCATCCACAGATTTGGTTTGTCAATACTTAATTAAGATTACATTTAAGTACTGGTGTAAAAAAGTAAAAATCTGGAATTTTTCATTTAGAACCCATCAGAAAAGTAGTTACCTGCTATAACTTTCAAAATATGCAATATGCAGAGCCAGAACACATGTTCATATATTACTAACCTATTATGACATTTCAATATTCACTACTGGCTTTTTGGATATTTCTTAAGTTATCTTATTTCATTCCTAGATTTTTGTTTTTAAGCTTCTCAAGCAGGCTCGAAACTCTTTCCTTCGTATCCTCTGTCTCATGAACATCCCTGTCAATGGTAATATCCAGGACATCTCCTTCCTTGCTTTCTGCAGGTAATAAAAAGAGGGGAATGTTAATTTTAACCGACTCTTCATCCCTTACAAGCAACACTGCAGTATCTTCTTCAATTCTGTCAAGAGTGGTCAACATATTCTCCATCTCTCCAGTTTTGAGATAAGGTTTCCACTGTCATCGTAGAGGTATGCTGTATCTCTATCATTATTCAGTATAGGGTCATCTAATTGCCAGTAAAGCTCAGCAGCTGAATCTGCACCCTTTCCAGTAAATACAGTTACAGTTGACCCTGCATTCAGAGTGTAAGACGGAAACGTATAGGTATGTTTACTGCCTTCGTCTTTAATTTCCCAACCGTCCAAGGAAACAGGAGAAGACCCGATGTTTGATATCTGGATCCATTCCTCTTGAAGGTTCAGATCGGTCACATAAACACTTGATTCGGTAGAACTTGTCGTTTCCGATTCTTCAGTTGTTGAAACCATTGAACTGTAAGCTCCATTTCCACTGGAAGTAGTCCCAAAGTTCTCAGTCATGACAGTATAAGTTGATCCGTCTGTTGTAACGACGATTGTTCCATCCAAGTCGGTTCTATATACAGTTGAGGCTTCATGTAACCTCTTTAGGATTTCAGAATGGGGATGCCCATAACTGTTTTCTGTTCCAACTTCTATTATACTTATATCAGGGCTTACAGTTGAAACGAAGGTTGGTCCACTACCGGATGTGCTGGCATGATGTCCTACTTTTAGGATATCAGAATCAACATCATATCCAGCTTCCATGATATGCTCTTCAGTTTCAAGACCTGCATCACCCATAAGCAAGAAGGAAGTCTCACCGTAAGTTACCTTGAGAACCACAGAGTTTTCGTTCAGGTCATCAGAGTATGTGCTTGCGGGGTTTAGCACTTCGATATCAACAGCTGGATCAAAGTTAATTGTCTGTCCAGCTTTAACGACCTCAAAAGGAATGTCCTTCTGGTCAATAGATGTCAGCATATTCTCGTAGGTTTTAGAGGTATGAGGGTATCCACTGTCAACGAAATGCTCAACCTGGAAGTTGTTGAGGACGTCATCCATGCCACCGATATGATCTGAATGTGGGTGGGTTGCTACAATATAATCCAGTGTGGAGATTCCATAATCTTGAAGGTAAGATGTGACAACCTGTCCTTGATCACTTTCTCCTGCATCAATCAGCAGGGCCTTATTGCTATACTCGATCAGAATAGAGTCTCCTTGGCCAACATCGAGGAAATGTACGGTGAGGTTCTGGCCAGAAGGAGTATAGGTATTTTGAGCAGTTGTTGTGGGAGTATTTTGTTCAGAAGTAGTTTCAGAAGGGGTATCTGTTGAATCTGTGCATCCGGCTGTAATGAGTATCAGGGATAAGCAGATTATTGTGCCAATGACATGTGAAGATTTCATAAAGAAATTTATGCTTCAGGGGTATTAGAAAGTTGCATTGAGTTTGTCTTAAAACTCTTTTTGCTCGTCATAAAAATAAATTTTTAACGCTTATATAAGTAAAAAAGAATGTAGAAGCATAGGGACAAGGTGCATAAATTTTTCTGACAATTAACTTCTATACTGAGTTTTTTCAATGAATATATAAACTTAACGACTTGGTAAAATAAGACTTCTTTATATACAGCAACATATTAAAAACAAAGTTAAATATTAAAACTTTTTGAGCTGGGAAATATAAAAGGTTGTATTATGAAGAACTGGGTAAAGGCAGAGAAAGAGTTGAATTACAGAATCAAACAAGAAGTTAATAAATTAGTAAACAAAGGTTATGATCCTGGAGTTGCACTGAAAGAAGCTAGAGAGATCGTGAAGCCAGAAATTGAACTTCGAGCTTTTTTAATATACTGTGCTAATAAAGATAATACTCTGGATAACTGGTTACAAGCCAAAGAAGAATTTCATAGAAGAGCAGATTTTTATGTCGATGTAGAAAGGCGTGCTGACTGGTGGGAGAAAGAAACATGCGGTCAACTAAAGTCCCCTGCAGCTTCTATGTATGCTGAGCTTGAATTTATACATGTTAGAGCTTATTTTATTTGGAAATATGAACATGATATGAAATCCGAATGGTATGATTCAGAAGACAGTTTAGAAAACGAAATCATTGAAAGATCTAAAGATGTATTAAAGTCTCAACCTTACTTATCGTCAGAAGAAGCATTTTACTGCTCTAAGGATCAGTTCTATAATGAAGTCAGAAAAAGAGCTGATGAGAAGAGAAAGTGGGTATCTGAAAGGGCTTACTACCTTTCACGACAAAACCCTAGTAATTATGAAGAAGATAACTGGAGTCTTGCATTAAAAGAGTTTGAAGCTGAACGTTTTATAAGGTGAAAAAATGAGAGTATATAGTGCCGAAGATATAGATATTATTTCTCAGGTTCAAGCAGTAGCTCTGAGTACTGCACTACCAATAATTCTTACTATATTTAAAGATTTTTTCCAAGTATCCGATCAAGATAAAAAGAAGTTGGTAGAATCTGAAAATTTACCTTTAAAAAAGATTATTTCTCAAGTTAAAAATGATCCTTATCTAGTGACTGCCAATTATAACGTTTCTGATGAATTTATAGAGGCTACTGCTCAAAATCTTATTGAGAAGAAATTCTTGAAGAGAGTCAACAAGGATAGTGTGAGTTTAACAGAAAACGGTCGGAAGGCAGTTCAGCTCCTGTTAGTTATGGATTCAAATGATAGGTGATTGAATGAGTTGGATAATAGGTATATTAACTTTCTTTGGCCTATTAATCAATCTCATTTTTAATGTCTTCGAAAATAAAGAATTATTGAAAGACAATAAAAACTTTGGGTTTTACATGTTAGTTTATATAGTTACAGCCTTTGTTTTAACGGCTACATGTTTATACCCGGAATGGGCAGGTTCTATGCCTGTTTTTAACGGACTCGTAGGTTTATCTTTACCACAAGTAGCACTCTATCAGTTAACGAAGAATAAATTTAAAGACCATGAGAAATCGACGGCAGAGACTCTTCAGAAGACAGAAGATGATTTTAAAAATTATCAATCACTGACAGATAGAGAACTTCAACAGAAAGAAGCGGTTATAAATGATTTAAATAGGACTCAAGAAGATTTAATGAACAAATTTGCAAGTTCTCTAGTTCTTTATGATAATTTTTTTGTAGATACGTATTATAAAGCAGGAGCTGATAAGAATTGTATTGAACAAATATTTAGAGATAAAAGTTATGAATATGTTAAACAAGGATTATTGACCGAAGATGCAAAAATAGTTTATGATACTTCTATCAGTATATGTATTAATAATAAGTTTATCTTATCAGAATATATGCAATTTAATGATACACAGTTTGATGAGAGAGATTATCCTAAAACTAATTCTATGTTGGAACAATAAATTTAGCATTATGTCTTTTCACGAAATCGATGATTTTCTATAGATTCTCACATAATATTATCTTGCTCAACAGAAACCATATACAGAGGTCTCGATTAAGAGATAAGTGTTTGGATCACTAATTTCTATCCTTCATGCCTTTTAATATTAAATTTCAGATGGATCAATAATCAGAAGTAGGAATAATTATTTCTCCGCCAATCAACTTGTAACTTTCATTCTCGATAACAAGAACTCCAAAGTTAATTATTAAACAGATTACTCTTTTTTTCAGAAAATATGACTCTTCAGATTGTATCTGCCTTGCAAAAAAGTGAGCAGTGTCAAATGCTGAAAGGTCATTCTTGCTGGCGTAGTCTAAGAAAGCTTTGACAATTCTCTCTACACTGTCCATAAGTTTATTTAAGTCTTCAGAGCTCTTTTTTTGAAGGATTTTGGCTCTTTCAATTGCAATATCAGAAATCAATACCGTATAGTCACGATATAATAAATCAAACTATGATTCTAGTCTACTGGCTTCTTTCTGGCATTCTTCTAATTCAGATCGGAGAATACTTAGAGAATTAGCAGATTCTGTGTACACAGGGTTTATCTGCCCATCTAAAGAATGAATATCTTGGGCCACAAAATAACCTATGTTTTACTTATTTATGATAGACGAAGGCTAAACATGAAACGATACAATAAAAATATTATATGCCCGTACTGCAAACAAATCTTAACGAGATACAAGAAACTGAAAGTGCATATAGAAGAAGATCACCCTGAGGAAACAGTCCCGGAATGGGTAATAAAAGAGGCTGAAAAATAATAGACAAAAAGAGAAGGCAGGGACATAAAATCCCACTACGATACGAAGAGAAAGAGGAATAAACAGCAATTCTTTTTACTTTTCTTCACTGAGTAACTTTTTTAACCATGTAGCTCATAAGTAAATATATGTCTTCTCCGGATGGTGCTATAAATGCGGCTTGTTTTCTCCTGGCTACGATGTTAACCTTTGCTTGTTTTGATTCTTATATGTCCGCTTCTTTTTGGGATCTTCCATTTTTAATTATTGCAGTATGCGTTTTAGCGGTTTTTATGGCGTGGTTTGCACTCTTCCATACACTTGCAAGCAAAATAAGAGCTTAAAAAGAGTCATACGTTTTTGCAGCTGGACTTAAAACCTATCTGAAAATCAATAATGCATGTTGAAAAGTCATACAGGTCTATAATATCAGAGTATCCGTTCCAGTTTTGCATATTGTAAAAGTTACAGTAGGTAGCCAGTTTTCGGACAGGCTCTAAGACAGAATACACCATTTAACGATTACTTATTAGATCATTTTTAGAAAGAAATCTTTAAAAAATCTCTACAGCTCTACTAATGTCTAGGAAATTTAGTTCTGAGTCCTCAGAAATAAGAAAGAGACTACGGATGAAGTATTGTCTAAGTATTAACGCCCAGTAATTAAATTGCCACGACACTGATTATATTTTTTAACGATTACTGATAAAGCTCTCTAAATTGTAATTTAGCATAACTATCAGTCATGCCTGATATGTGGTAACAAATAGTAGATAAAAATGCGTAGTGATTCTCTAGCAGACAGTTTGTGAAGAGATCTTCCTCTTTATACCTAGCTCTCATTGCTTCTATAGAAGGCTGATTATTTTCATGTATGCAATTAGATTTTATACTTCTAATGCAATTGACTAATTCCATAGAATGTGCATTTCTAAAACGACTCTCATCGAAGTTAGAAGGAATTTGTAAATTTCTTTTTATATTTTCTAATCTCAGAGTCTCTATTAAAACCTTAGTCTCTTCATTACTACTAGTGTCTCCACTATTTAATTTTTACTCATCTTTTTATTCTTTGAATCTCATTATGTCTTCATGCTACAAATTCAACTTGAAGATAATGAGGAAAGTTTCCTTATGGATTTTGTGAGAAAAGGCCATAAAAGTGCAAGAGAACTTACTCGAGCCCGTATCCTCCTTCTGTCAAACCAGCAAAAAGGAATTACAGAGATAGCGGAAACATTAGGTGTTTCCAGAAAAACTACATTGAATATAAGGAAAAGATATCTTGAAGAAGGTCTCCTTCATGCTCTTTCAGACAAACCAAGGTCTGGTCAACCTGTGAAATACACCGAGAAACATGTTGCAGAAGTAATTGCGTTAGCTTGCAGCAGTTCTCCCGATGGGAGCAAGAGATGGTCTCTTTCCCTGCTTACTGAAGAACTGAGGAAAAAAGAAGGATTTGAAACAATAGGAAAAGAGAGTATCAGGCTTATTCTGAAAAAAGCAAAACTAAACCATGGTTAAGACGGATGTGGTGCATTCAGACTATTGATTCTGAATATAGAGATCGGATGTACGACATTCTTAATTTATACGAAGAGGATTACGACCCTAAAAAACCTCTTGTTTGTCTTGACGAGAAACCAAAGCAACTGCTTAAGGACAAGAGAATAAGCATTCCCATGAGACCTGGAAATTCAGAGAAGTATGATTATGAATATGTAAGAAATGGAACAGCAAACATATTCATGGCGGTAGAGTTCAAAGCAGGAAAAAGGGTAACTCAGGTAACAGAAAGAAGAACGATGAAAGATTTTGCACAATTCGTGAAAATTCTCGTAACCGAAAAATACTCTGAAGCTGAAGTCATTCGACTGGTTATGGATAATCTCAATATCCATAAAGAAAAATCATTCTATGAAGCATTCAGTGAAGAGGAAGCAAAGCAGATCCTGGACAGGATAGAGTTACATTACACGCCAAAACATGCAAGCTGGCTTAATGCTGCAGAAGTAGAGATCAATGTGATGGATATTGAATGTACTGGAAAACGGATTGGTGACATGGTGACACTTACCCATGAAGTGGATGCATGGACGAAGAGAAGGAACAAGCAAGAAAAGAAAATTGAATGGAAATTTACGAAGAAGAAGGCAGATGAGAAAATGTCAAAGTATTATGTGGAATAATTAAATAGTCGTGACACTAGTACATTAGTACATTATCCATACAAATTTAGTTCGTAAAGAACGAACTAACTTCATATATTTCAACTAGTATATTGAAAAAGATTTGGTTTTTATTACGGTATTACGGCAATCTATTCATCCTGAAACCGTCCATATATCCGAAACTTCTATAAATACTTGTTTCCGTAAAAATTCCGTAAGTACGGAACAAATTATTAAAAATAATTTTATTTAATATCAACGTATGAACGTTTATTCATATGCTTATGTTGTTTGAATTCTAACAATCAACTTCATAAAAATTCGTTATGCTCAACTATAGTTTTAAATAACAACGATAACGCTCAGCAGAATTGTAATGATCAGGATCTCATCAAAAAGCTTTCCTGCAGGCGTATCTGCTTCAAATATTATCGTATATAACGTATTTCTCCAGTTATCGTCAGGTGGTCTATTTTGCGGGTTATCTTTCACTGGACCAGGCATTGTTATATCTCCACACATAAGAGTTTAATACGCATTCCAGGTTCCTCAGATGTGATCACGATGCAGATTTTGAGAGAAGTCACATTAACCTGCGTTTTATAGAGTAATCAATATTTTCTTATAAAGTAATTAATGCTTTCTTATAAAGTAATCAGTATTTTCTTGCAGTATCCAGGATTGAACTGGTGCGGCAGCCAATATAATGACTGACAATATTGTCTAGTGATTTAAGTTTTTACCCATGCTTCTAACCTGGAAGTTGAATTTTTCCTTTATTTATCATGTTTTCGTTGAGATTTCTTAAGCCATACCTTTATAAAGAAAGCCGCCTGGATGAGACGTGTCTATAAATATAAAGAAAGTAATATATCCTGTGTTTATACATAATTTCAAACTGCTTCTTTAAGCACTTTCAGCTTTGTTTGGAGGAATGTTCTTATGAACAGCAGTATATCACTGAAAAAACTTGTTACAGGATTATCAGTCAATGATTTCGCTTTGCTCTGTGCACACGAACTATATTTTTATTGAGAATTCCAGTTCGGTACTAAATTGTCCGTCTGAGCAATTATGGACGGTATAATACTGGTTTTATTTACCCTTATAAAGAAACTGAAAGAAAGTACTCGGTGAGGATATGATAATCGCAACCACGGATTCAATAGCAGGAAAAGAGATAACACAAACCATAGGAATGGCTCGTGGCAGTACAATTCAGGCCAAGCATATTGGCAAAGATATTATGTCAGGCCTGCGCAGTGTTGTAGGGGGAGAACTGACAGAATACTCCGAAATGCTTGAGGAGGCTAGGGAAAAGGCAGTCAATCGTATGGTAGAGGATGCCAGGAAGATGGGAGCAGATGCTGTTGTAAATGTAAGGTTCATGACTTCAATGGTAATGGCAGGGGCAGCCGAGATACTTGCATACGGAACAGCTGTTAAGGTAAGAGATAAGGAATAATTAAGGAATAATTAAGGAATAATTAAGGAATAATTAAGGAATAATTAAGGAATAATTAAGGAATAATTAAGGAATAATTAAGGAATAGTGATAGAGTTATTGAGTATTCATGGCTGTGTAGCTAGCAGCATCTCACTTACCCATCCTTTCAATTTTCGCAGTATCTGACTGTTTATCTGCTGCCTGGATTTAGTTCTCGTTTTACTCCCGGCTAATCTTTTATCCTTTATTCAAAGATCTTTTATCCTTTATTCAAAGATTTAATTCTTATTTCGGGAAAACCGGACTGCTTCCGGGAAAAAGTTATTTATCAGGCTGTTTCCGGTTGTTAGGACTTCGGTCCAGAAAGTCCAGAAAGCCATTTAAGGTCATGCCTGTGTGAGTCGGAAGTTTCAACTCAGGCTTAGGTTTCAATAAAACAGTAATCATCTTCCAGCTAAAAATCTCTAGAATGTTTTTGCTCCCGAACATAATCTCAAAAGCAGCCAGTGTCGGAAAAATTACAGTCAAAAATTCACAGGAATAAAGGAGGAAATTCGTTTTTTGCAGGGCCTGCTTTCTGACAGGCAGAGCCCTGCTTTTTTCGTGAAAAAAAACGGTTTGTTAAAAGTTGCCGTTATCGAGCTCAGCCGATGTGGATATACCTGTCCACAAGCTTCCTGATCTCTTCATTCTTGCCGTAAAGTTTCTCGCTCAGCTGGTAGTCGCTGTAAGATTCAAGGTTGCCAATAATTCCATCAAGCATACCCTCGGTAAAGACATCATACTGCATGAAAATGTCTTTCTGTTTCTTAAGTGCCTGGGCGGACTCGTAGCAGGAAGCAGGCAGGTGCTCAAGCTGGGCAAGCCTGTCCTTGTGCTCTTCCTTGAAGATATTTACATCGATGTAGAGCTTCTTTGCAAGCTCAAGGGCGTTGTCCATCTGGAGCCCGTGGCGGGTACCTACACAGAGACCGGCAAGGAGGAGATAGATGTCAGCAGAACCGTCTGCAGCACGGAACTCATATGTCTGCTTGTAGTAGTGTCCTTTGAGTTCTTCGCTGTAGTTCGGATTTGCAATAGTGATCATCTTGCTGGCTTCTCCGGACCAGCCGAGAGGCACACGGATAAGTGCGGAACGGTTCCTGTCTCCCCAGCAGATGTTGGTTGGTGCTTCCTGGTGAGGCACAAGGCGCAGGTAAGAGGTAGGGATTGTGTTTCCAAAAGCGGTAATTGAACCGGCAATGTCAAGGCAGCCAACGATTGCCCTCTTTGCGGCATCGGTAAGTTTTCCGCCGTTCTCGACAGTTGCGGTCTTGCCGTCTTTCAGGAGCTTCATGTGTATGTGGAGTCCACTGCCTGCCTTTCCGACAGTAATCTTCGGGGCGTAGCTGACCGAAACACCGTACTGAGCTGCAAGCATCCTGAGAATCCATTTTCCGATGAGCAGGCGGTCAGCAGCGTCTTCGAGGCTTGTTGTTTCAAACTCGATTTCATTCTGCTCATAATAATATTTGTCATCGGTAAAGTTTCCGACTTCGGAGTGCCCGTATTTTATTGTCCCGCCGGCTTCTGCAATTGCGAGCATGGCATCTTTCCTGAGCTGGTCGAACTTGGTGAAGGGACCTGCTTCGTGGTATCCTCTCTGGTCAACTGCAGGGAAGTCGGTGTCAATCATTTCTTTGTCGCTGATGATGTAGTACTCGAGTTCAGCCATTGCGTTTAACTCGTACCCGGTTTCTTCCTTCAGAACAGCATGAGCTTTCTTCATGATGTTTTCAGCAGAGCTTGCAAGAGGATTTCCATCCTTGTCGAAGTAAGAACAGAGCAGGTCAAGAGTTGGGATTTCCTCAAACGGATTTACAAAGGCAGTGCGGTATTTCGGGACAACGTAAAGGTCGCTTGAGTCGGCTTCTATGTATTTAAAAAGGCTTGAGCCGTCTACTCTTTCTCCGGTAGAAAGTACGTTGTCAAGGTGTTCCTCATTCCTTATGATGAAGCTGAGGGCTTTAAGCCTGCCATCCCCGCCAACATAGCGGAAGGTAAGCATCTTAATACCGTTATCTTTGATGAATTTTATAATATCGTCTTTGGTGAATTCATTTGCTGGCTTTTTAAGGTACTGTACCAGTCTGTTTGGATTCATTTCTACAGATGATGTTTTCATAAATATCCCTTCTTTATGGTTGTATTATATTCGAGTATCAAAGCCTCAATTCAATACTGAATATTTCAGGCTCTCTCGTCCCACACTAATCATAAATTTGTGAATTCCAGCCTGCTAGGAAGAAGATAACTTACTGCTGTCTATATAAGCTTTTCTTTCCTTTATATTGTCTCACGGGGGAGGCACTCTAAAAAAAGATATCTTAAGGCTGTATGCATCCTTTTTCCATAGTTATCTTTTAAAACTTACCATATACGTATCAGACGGATACGGCTAATACATATATTGGACGAATACATATAGACTGATTATAAAAGCTGTCGGATGAGAACATAAACAGGGCACTTGATTTCCAGTTATGCTTCTTTTAACCGGCATTGTAATGGGGATGAAAATATGGATAATTATAATATTCCAGAAATAGCGCGTAATGTATTCTGGGTTGGGGCAAAGGACTGGAACCGCAGGATGTTTGATGCTTTAATCCCGCTGCCCCAGGGAACAAGTTATAACTCTTACCTTGTAAAAGGGGAAGAGAAAACCGCTCTTATAGATACTGTGAATCCTGGCTTTGAAGAAGAATTTGAACAAAAAATAAACCTTGTGTCAGACCTGAAAAAGCTGGACTATCTGATCATGAACCATGCAGAGCCTGACCATGCAAATGCAATCCGTTATATCATGGACAGGGCTCCGAATGCCATACTTCTTGCTACTGAAAGAGGGATAAAGATGGCGGGTCTCTATCATGAGCTTCCCGAAGGCAGGGTAAAGGTTGTCGCCGAAGGGGACAGCATTGACCTGGGAGGCAGGACTCTCCGCTTCATAGAGGCACCATGGCTTCACTGGCCTGAAACCATGTTCACATACTTGCCCGAAGAAAAAGTCCTTTTCCCGTGTGACTTCTTTGGGGCTCATACTGCGCAGGGAGTTTATGATGAAGACCTGGAAGACCTTATTCCCCTGGCAAAGCGTTACTACGGGGAAATCATGATGCCTTTCAGTAAAATGGGGGCGAAAGCTCTTGAAAAAATAAAAGACCTTGATATAGATATTATTGCCCCAAGCCATGGGCCTATATACAAAAATCCGGAAAGGATACTTGAGCCCTATGCAAAATGGACTGCAGGAGAAACAGAGAATAAAGCTCTTATCGTCTATGTGAGCATGTGGGGCGCTACCAGAGAGATGGTGAACACAATTGCAGAGACTCTTCTAAAAGAGGGCGTTGATGTTAGAGTATACGACCTTGCAGTCTCGGATATAGGAGATGTCGCCAGAGAACTCGTTGATTCACGCGCCATTGTGCTTGGAGCTCCAACAGTGCTTGCAGGCATGCACCCTCTTGCCCTGTACGGTACCTACCTGGTAAAAGCACTCAAACCGCCAGCCAAATATGGTGTAGTACTCGGTTCATTCGGGTGGGGAGGAGGCGCTTTGAGACAGGCAGGAGATATCCTCACTCCTTCGAGTATGGAGGTTGTGGGAACCCTTCAGGTTAAAGGCAGGGCAAGAGCTGAAGATCTAAAGGAAATTGAAGAGATTGGCAGGCAACTCGCTCAAAAAATGAAAAGCTAATTCGAATGTTGTTTTAAGTTTTTAATATGATACTGCCATTTTTGTGAAAGGCTACATGTCGGAAGATCGATGCTGAGAATTCCAATCTCAAGCTATCGTTTTTCCTTATGTGCCAGTCCTATCTTAAAGACCTGCATTTAAGACCCATATTTAATTTTTTAATCAAATGGTTTTGAGTTAGCAAGCGAAGGTCAGGCATAGGGACTCCAGAGGCTTAAAAATGGTTCTACAGGCTTGATTTTCTCATTTTCTCCAAGTTCTTTCCTGAACTTTTGGATAATAATGAATTAAAAAATTTGCAACAACCTGCAATGAGAAATTCTTTTATGCTGCGTTTGTAGTATAAATATAACTATAAATAAAACTATATTTTTTCAAGCAAATGAATGTTTTTAAAGTATTTTGTGATCATGGGCTTCAGTTAAAGGCAGGGAGTTTATCTTGGAAGGGGAACCCGAATTAAAGAGAGAACTGAGTCTGGTAGAGATTACTCTAACCGGAATTGGCAATATTCTCGGAGCCGGAATCTATGTGCTTATGGGAAAAGCCGCCGGGCTTGCAGGCAATTTGGTCTGGTTTTCTTTTCTTTTTGCAGGAGTTACTGCTGCCCTTTCTGCTTTCAGTTATATGGAACTCTCTTCCATGTATCCGCGGGCAGGGGCAGAGTATGAGTTTGTTAAAAGGGCTTTTGGAGAACGCATCGGGCTATTTGCCGGACTTCTTGTTATTTATTTTGTAGTAATAACCTGTTCTGCTGTTGCTCTTGGCTTTGGAAGGTATTTCAGCAGCCTTTTTGGGTTTGGAAGTTTAGGCGGGGCAATAGGCCTGTTTCTTTTTCTCAGCCTTGTTATGGTCTATGGTATCAAGGAATCCGCACGGCTGGCTGTTCTTATCAGCCTTGTGGAACTTTCAGGGCTTCTGTTAATCATTTACGCTGGACTCCCTTACCTCGGAACCGTAAACTATTTTGAGACTCCGGACCTTGCAGGGTTGTTTGAAGCTTCTGCCCTGATTTTTTTTGCGTTTCTTGGCTTTGAAGACATTGTTCGGCTTTCCCAAGAGACAAAAAATGCAGAGAAAACAACTCCCAAAGCCCTGCTTATTGCAGTATCCTTTACGGTTTTTCTTTATGTCTGCGTAGCTATTGCGGCAGTGAGTGTTCTTGATTTCCGCGTATTGGGGCTTTCAGAGGTCCCGCTTGCAGATGTCGCAGCTGTGGCTCTAGGAAGTGAAGCTTTTATCCTCCTGTCCTGGGTTGCCCTTTTCTCTACGATGAATACCGTGCTTGTTGTTATGCTCGGAGGATCGAGAATCGTATACGGCATGGCAGATGCAGGTTCGCTCCCTAAACCCCTGTCCCATGTACACTCCCGCTTCAGGACCCCATGGACTGCAATTTTCTTAATTGCTTTCGTCTCAAGCCTTTTTGTCCTTCTGGGAGATATAACAACCGTAGCCAATATTGCGAATTTTATGATTTTTATTGTCTTTTTTATGGTCAATGTTTCCCTGATAAAACTCCGTTATACAGAGCCTGAAACGAGGCGGCCTTTCAAAGTCCCTTTAAGTATAGGGCATTTGCCCCTGTTTCCATCTCTTGGCGCATTATCTTCTGTATTTCTCCTTTCTCAGATTAGCCTTGAGATCATGACTTACGGCCTCTTCCTCATAGCGGTAGGATTTATTATAGTGATGCTTATAACTCGAAAAAAATCTTATGAACCTCCTAAGACCTGATTTTTTTAGTAGTTTTAGTTCTCAGGCCATTTTTTCTGCTGTTAATTCCTGCATAAGGTTTAAAAAATAGTAAGACAGTGTTCCAGAATCCGGGTAAATAAGCTAATTGAAAAATAACCTGTTTTCCGGTCTTTTAGACTTATAAGGTTAAATATCACCTGGATTTGCATTTAGTCCCTTAAAATGAGGCTTTCAGTTACTTTCTACTGCAAAGCCCTTTTTTCAGGTTTTAAAGGTACCTGTATTTTTTCAGAAAATATCAGCGTTTTTAAAGTGATTTATAACAATATATTGACTTTAAATGCTTTTAATGAGATAAAAAAGCTTATAGGTAATTTTAATCACTTAGAAAAGCCCAATAAATCTTTTATTTAAAATCTGACGATTTATAATGAATATTTTTAGATTTTGGTTGTTTTTGAGTCTGGATATTCAATGAGAATTAGTTTTATATACCTAAAACCCTATTTGATTCGTTTTATTTCAGGGATTATCTATATTATTAATTATAAATTCCCTGACCAAAAAAGAATCCATTACAAACTAAAGATTTATAAACAGAACTGCCTAAATATAAATCATAACTATTATTGTTTTCATACAAATCAATCAGGTAAAAAAAGGGAGTAGATATGAGAAAAGAGCCTTATGAGTTCCCGTTAGAGGATTACCTCTCAAAAGAAGAGTTCAATAATATTAAGAAGTTCTCACGGGATAAAGAAACACCGTTTTTAATCGTTGATCTTCAAAAGATAGAAAGAAGTTACGACGAACTGGTAGAGCACATGCCTTTTGCAAAGATTCACTATGCTGTAAAGGCAAACCCTATGGATAAGGTAGTGCTTGCCCTGAAAAGAAAAGGATCCAATTTTGATGTGGCAACCATCTACGAGCTCGATCAGCTGATAAGACTCGGAGTGGAACCTGAGAGAATAAGTTACGGGAACACAATCAAAAAAGAAAAAGATATCGCTTATGCTTACGAAAACGGAGTAAGGCTCTTTGTTACAGATTCCGAAAGTGACCTGAGGAAATTAGCCAGGAGAGCTCCAGGTTCCAGAGTATTTTTCAGGATTCTTACAGAAAGTGACGGCGCGGATTGGCCACTTTCCAGAAAATTCGGCTCCCATCCTGACCTTATTTATAAACTGATCTTAAAAGCTGAAAAGCTCGGCCTTGAACCTTATGGGCTTTCTTTCCATGTCGGTTCCCAGCAAAGGGATATTGGACAGTGGGACAATGCAATTGCAAAATGCAAATACCTTTTTGAAGCAGTAGCTGAAAAGGGAATTAATCTGAAAATGATTAACCTTGGTGGGGGCTTTCCTGCAAAATATCAGGCTCAGGCACACGATCTTGAAACCTATGCCAGGGAGATCCGACGCTTTTTACATGAAGACTTTGGTGAAGAGCTTCCTGAAATCCTTATCGAGCCAGGACGGTCTCTGGTTGCAGATGCCGGCATAATTGTAAGTGAAGTCGTTATGATCTCAAAGAAAGCCAGGTTTAACCAGTACAAATGGGTATACCTTGACATAGGGAAGTTCGGCGGTTTGATCGAAACCCTTGACGAGTGCATTAAGTACCCGATCTACTGTGATAAAAAAGGCTGCGCAGAAGAGGTTATACTTGCAGGTCCGACATGTGACAGCATGGATATACTCTACGAACACCATAAGTATTCTTTCCCGCACACGATGAGAGAAGGTAATCGTGTATATATATTTACAACCGGAGCGTATACCCAGAGCTATTGTTCCATTTGTTTCAACGGTTTTCCGCCTCTCAGGTCATACATCATATGAAGGGCAGATGCCCTTTCTATTTTTTAATTTTTGAATACGATTTATGTTTTTCATTCCGAATCTTATCTAATGCAGGTATGCTTTTTATTCCGAATACTATCTCTTTGCGTCTGTTCTCTTTCAGATTCCATTTCCCTCTTTGTGTCTGTTTCTCAGGTATGTTTATACCCGATTAAATCTTTTAATGCTCACAAAAAATTGATTGAGATGGAATCTTCAGATGAAAAATTATTTTTCAAATCAATCAGACTATATATCTTTATGCAGTTACAGATAAACCAGAAGTTGAGGGAACCCAGAAGTTGAGGGTAAAAATTTGCTCTCAATTTTATGGGGTTGGATCATTATAGAGGCTAGGAAAAAAAGGCCACTGTTTACTCTCACAATCATTTTTTCATTATTTTTTGAATAAAATTTTCAACGCTATTGAAATTTTAATTAAAATAAAAATATAAAGTTTCATTAAAAATTTAAAATAAAAAATGTTTTTTGGGACGGTTGTGATATATATTACTGCACTCTTATAAAAAGGTAGATTGAGGGTACAGGGTTTCCTCTCAATCAAAGGTTTGGATCGCATGTGGGGCGAGAATAGGGACTCTGCTCTACCATCTACTTCTAAATCAGTTAAGTTTCTGATTGATTTAAATTAGATTTTACAGCTAATTAATGAACCTCTAAGGAAGTGTTTACTATTCATAAAAAAAGCCCGTTTATCTAACTCTTTTACGGTTTCACTTCTTAGCTGTTAAAATTTTTTATCCAAGGCAATTTTTTAACGAAATTAAAAAGAATTATCAGCACATATTTTTTTAATCGGTTATGATATATATGTCCACCTGATTATAAAACAAATGTTGATTGAGAGTAACAGGGTTTCCTCTCAATCAAAGGGTTGGATCGCGGTAGGGAAACCGAGATAGGGACTCGGCCCCCTACCATTATTATAATCAATAATTATTTTTTGACCGATTGTTTTATCGATCATGGACATTTTTAACTATTGCCTGCTTTCTATGTTTCCTAACAACTTATTACCATTTTCTTTAAATTCTGGATTATTTTATCTCTTGCCTGGACAAAAAGTAAAATCTCAATTAACCTCAAAATCTAAAGTTTTTAGTGTATAAAATAAATTAGTTAGTTTTTGGTAAAATTTATAGTATGAAAGAATCTCATAAATGAGAAAACAAAGAAAAGGATAATTCATCTAAGCTGTCTGAATCCCTTTTCTAGCTTTTTTAGATTAAATTATTAACTCAAATATTAATGGTATTTCAGGTATACTACCCAAATAATATTAATTTAATAGGAAAATTATTTATAACAAGTATACCTAATAGTTATTATAGTAATTATATTATATCCGTATAGGGGGTAAAAATACGAGAATAAGAGTAGTCAGTTCAAGAGAAGAAATTTCTAAACTTAACCCTAATGAGCGCCTTGTTCACCTGGCTTTCAGACCTTCCAACAAAGACATTTTTTCCCTGGTTGAAAACTGCCCAAGAATTGAGGTAATACAGTTGCCCAGATCATACATGGCAACGGTCTCAAAATCTATAGAAATGTTCCTGGAAATGCAGAGGATCCAGCTCCTTGAAGGAGAAGTCTGGGGGCACAGGAAAGATATAAACGATTATTACTCAATTCCAACTTCTGTCATTGAAGACATAAAAGAAATGAAAACCGAAGGCAAAGCGACTGAAGAGATTCAGCATGCGGTTGCAAAAGAAAACAGACTTAACCCTGTAATGGTAGCCTATATAATGGCCAAGGAAACTATTGCCTGAATAGGGATGTGTATGATCCTGAATATCTATGGGGAATGGATAGGACTGTTCATCGATTCCTAATAATTTTACCTGACTTTTATTTTTTACCTGACTTCGGCTGAAATCTTTAAATTATATTTATTTATGGATTATACATTATTTATGTTTATTATTGATCACAGGAATCTGATATTAAAAAGGATAATATGCTTTTGTGAACACAAAAAAGGATAATATGCTCTTAGGATAATATGCCTTTAAAACAATTCATCAGCATATCTTTTTCCAGCCTATTTTTGTTTCAACAGGATGTGTTACCCCAATATCATTCCCATTCAGGGCTGTGAGCTCATAATCTCTGACAGGGTTATTTGTGCTCAAAAACTGTTTTTCACAGGGTAGCAGAATTACTGCAAAACCAGCCTTCAGCCTCAGTATATAGCCTCCCCAGGCCTGTGAAATAGAAAAAAGTATCCTGAAATCTATTTTTTATTGTTTTACTTCATCTCTGCATCTGGAAAAAACTCTACACAAAAAAGAAAGGATAACCAGATTAATAGAATAGATTGAGAGTAATAGGGTTTCCTCTCAATCCGGGACTGGATTTCAGGCAGGGGTCTGGAGAATAGGGAGAGTCTCGACCTACCATCTACTTCTAACTTGAGTACTTTTTAACTAATTTTCAGGTTTATTTCCACTTTTTTATAATGTATTTATTTTTAATAAACTTTATGATTGTTTATTGTTTCTCTCAATTTATAAACATAAATCCGCCTTCTTGCAAATCTCCTTTTACATCCGGCAAATGGTAGTAAAAACAGGTTTCCCTTTTTACATGCTCTACTTAATCCCCTCGAAGTCTATTTAATAAGATGAAATTTATATTTTATCACAGAAAAAATTTCAATTCCTTTGAAACTTTCAGTGATATCAAAAACACGAAAGTGAGATAAATTTTATATCGGAAAATCTTTTTTCGATCGATTATGATATATATCTCGATAGCGTAGAGAATTGCAGAGATTGAGAGTATTAGGGTTTCCTCTCAATCCAGGGTTGGATCGCAGGTAGGGATCTCGAGAATAGGGACTCGACCCCTACCATCTACTTCTAAACTTAAAAATTCGAAATTGGTTTTCGATTAATTCTCACATACGCTTACTTTTAAATTATCTTTGAGGGAGATTTGCTGAATTTTATAATGTTCTTATTTTTTATAAACCTTATGACCGTTCCTAAATCTCTCACTTTATTAAATCAGTATGCCTGACAGTTCCAGTTCTAAATTTAACCGCCTTTCGAATCAGGAATCAGGCCTTTCCAGTTTTTCCAGTATCCTCGGATGCTCTTTTACCTTTAAAGTCTGTTTTCCAGGCTGCACTTTAGTTGACTTAAAGTGCTCCACGTATTCTATTACAGTCCCGTCAGGATGTTTTACTGTCATATTCCTGCCTATCGGGACTCTCGCTGGTTCCCTGATTATTTCTGCTCCTTTTTCTTCAAGAAAAGCTCTGAACTCATCAAGAAAATCAACAAGAAACGTAGCCTGTGTTCTCCTGAAAGGTTTCAGGGCTTCTTCAGAACCGGCTATAAGTAAAATGTCTCCTATCTGAGCCAGTTCCAGGCCGAGCTTAGGGATTTGAAAACGCATGGCTGCCGAAGTGCTGAGGAGTTCCTCATAGAATTCCAGGGCTGTGGCTAGATCAGTCACATAGAGGCGGGAAAGGGTTTGAAGGATTTTCATATTACTAACATTTTTAATATCGTGTAAAAACCTTTTGTATCATATTTGGAGTCTTTAGATTCTTATTTTCTAAACAGGCAATTAACCGCTTATTCTCTTCATTTCAATTCTTCTTTATTAATATTATTTAGTTCAGACTGCGGCATGAAAAATAATTCTCTCCCAAATGAAAAAATATTTTTATAAGTAATAGCATAATTAAATGGCTATTTACACTTTATTGTAAGAATAAAAAATATAGGAAAAAAATAAATGAAAAATAAGAGGAAAATATTTTTGTCCGTTTTGACACCCCCGCTCTTTATATTATTTTTAATTTTTTTGATTTCTGCAGCAGTTTCAGGCCAGGATTCGGAAAACCGGGAAGTTTCTGAAACCGGAGTCGAGACGAAACCGGCTTATGGTGTGGAATACTCACAGGTCGAAATCCCTTCATGGGCTACTCCGGGCTTGACATTTCCCGTAAATCTTACAGTAAAGAATATCGGTACAGAGACCTGGGTCAAAGACGGCAAAGAGCCGGTTTTCATATCCTATCACTGGAAGCAAGCTGGTAAAACCGTTATTCACGACGGGCTTAGGACGCCTCTTCCATATAACGTGAGCTCGGGGTCGGAAATAAATTCCAGATCTCTGATAAAAACACCTGATATGGAAGGCAATTATTCCCTTGTCATAGACCTGGTCAAGGAAGAAGTTACCTGGTTTGAAATGCAGGATGCCAGTACCTTAGAAAAAGAAATCGAGGTCTCGAGAAACTGCTTTGAACCGACAGGAATACTCGAGTATCGGACAGATTATCCGGAACTCAATAAACTGAATGACCTTATAGTAAACACGACAATTTCTTCAGCAACTGTTTTTGTGGATGATGGAAATCCAGTTTTCGGATTTTATGCAGGTTCCGGATATCCGCAACTCTGGGTCCGCGACAGTGCTACCATTATTCAAACAGGAAGATATCTTTTCCCTGAGACCTATTTCTGCTCATGGATTGAAGATTTCTGTGAGAACCAGCCAGAAAACGGTTCAATTCATGATTATATTTCTCCGTATGGCAATGATAAAAACACGGTTGAAACAGATCAGGAAGCAAGTCTTGTCCATTCTGCATATTTATACTATAAAATGACTGGAAACGCTTCATGGATCGAAAAACCAGTGCGAGAGAAAAGAATTATTGACCGGCTGGACGACTCCCTTATGTGGGTCCTTAAGAACCGTTATAACAGCAAGTATGGGATGATAACTGGAGCTTATACAGCAGATTGGAGAGATGTCCAGTTTGAAGACATTCCCGGAACCCACGTTTCGGAAAATACACACTGGACGTGTGATATTTACGATAACTCAATCTTTTTTCAGGCGTGCAATGAACTTTCCATAATGCATTCAGATCTCGGAGAGAATGATAAGGCAGCTTTCTGGGCCAGTACCGCACTTTCAATCAAAGAAAACACAAACAAACATCTCTGGCAGCCTGAAAAAGGATACTATAAAATGCATGTCCGGATTTCTCCTGTTAATCTTGAATTTGACGAGGACGGTATGTTTCCAATGGGCGGAAACGTGATGGCTATCCAGTCCGGCCTTGCAAATAGTTCTCAGGCAGGAAAAATTTTTGAGACCGCAAAAGAAAGGAAAAAGCAGGTCAACGCAAGCACGATTGGATGTGTACTTATCCCTTCTTATCCGGCAGGATTCTTTGTGAATCCGGGTATGAACGAAGAATACGAGTATCAAAACGGCGGCCAGTGGGACTGGTTTGCAGGAAGGTTAATTCTGGAAGAGTTTCTTATGGGCCGGAATGAAGATGCTCTTGCTCACTTAAGAGAGATAGCAATACAGGACAGTAATCTGGGAGGATTTTACGAATGGAATACCCTGAACGGCACAGGCAAAGGCAGCCCGGCATTTTTAGGAAGTGCTGGCGTGCTCGGGCAATCCGTAGTTGAAGGGTATTTTGGTGTGGATCTTTCAGCTGATTATCTTATGATTACTCCAAGGCTCGGAACTAGTAATGGCTCCATAAATTTGTACGAGCCTGTATCAGACACAGAGCTCTCATATAATTACACCGTTATTCAGAATGATACTGTACTGTTTGATTGTGAGACAACTTACCCCGGAGAAATCAGATTTAATTTCCCGGTGCCTGAAAATAAAAGAGTAAACATATACCCGGATACTCTTCCCGGAGGCATTTACTACGAAAATGAAAACGGAAGATATTTTACATTTGGCAGCGAGAGCAACAGGTCAGTTTATAGAATTGTTTACTATTAAATTTGCCTGCCGCTAAAATTTAAATGCCTGAAAGTGACACGTATTTCAGGTAGATCCGAACGATGAGAAATTTGATAATTCAATATGAAATCCTCATTGTTTATTTTTATCGGGCATTTCACATGGTATTTAAGTTATCTCAAACCAGTTTAAACCAGTAACCGCGGAATAGTTTAAACTTTTCAGTTACTGTTAGAAGAGAACGTTTTTATGAATTCCATAATTCCTGGCTGGACCTTGAAGAAACATTCGGGGATCGTTTTTGCCGGAAGCTCTCCCGGATTAATGTACTTTTAAGCTGAATGGTTTGTAGTAGAAACCAGAGTTTTTAGTCTGTTTATTACCAGTTCTTTATATTCGATTAACCTGTGGCTCCAGTAATACTCCCGGATTTCTTTATCACCTATTCTTTCCTCATTATTTATAACGGGTTTTATATATCCCAGTAAAAAAGCTATTCCGGTATAGTGTGGCCTCTTTAATGTATAGTTAAACACATTTAAAAGAATCAGTATTGGATTTTTGTTTAAATAATAAGCCATATACCCATTGTATTTGTACCCTTTCCATAACCCCTGGGCACTGCTCGTTAGTCTTTTTTCTACCATCTGGATTTCGTTAAATCTCTGGATATGCCAGCCCCGCAGTATGGCTTTTACATTTGAGATAGAATCTGCAGAAGGTTCCAATGAAAAGCCGCTGGTATCAAAAAAGCATTCTTTTGACCATACTCTTCCTGTGCCTGAAGGGAAATTTTCAGCCTGTCCGGACAGCTCTAGTTTTCCATTAATCTCATGATATAGTCCGCCGCTTGCAATTCCTAACTTTTCGTTTGTCTCAAATTTATGCATTATTTTTTCAAAATACTCTTTTTCAAGTACCGTATCCGCATCCATTGAAGCAATAAAATCGTATTCGATATTCTTTCTCTTGCAGTATTTTAATAAGAAATCAAACCCGCTTCTATACACGTAAGACACGTGGAAAATTATATCTCTTGGATGAGGCGGCAAACGTATGGTTTTTATCCAGGAATATCTGGACACAAGGTTATGGATTATTTTTGGAGAACTATCAATACTTCCATCATCAATAATTAACCACAGAGCAGGTTTTACTGTCTGATTAATTACAGACTTAGCTACATCACAAAGGAGCTTTTCTTCATCCTTTACAGGCGTTATAAGAACATACACAAGTATTCATTCCCCCTAAATAAATAAAGAAGTTTAGGAGGATATATACTTGCTGCATTAATTTAATTATTCAAGTCTTGGTTTATTTCTGCAGAAAGTATTATGAAAATTATATTATTTTATGCACGCTCTAACAGCAATTTTGTGATTAATTTGACAATAAGATTATATCCTTCTACCACGTAATCATTACAGATATTTTTATGCAGACAGTAAAACACCTTGCGAGAAATAGCGGGTTTTTGTTTATCAATGGTATTGCCACAAATATCCTCAGTTTCTTCGCCATGTTATATATTGCCCGTTACCTCGGACCCGAAGATTACGGAATCTTTTCTTTCGCTTTTGCTTTTATCTATTTTTTCAGCTTCATTCCTGATATGGGAGTCCACCAGATCCTTGTAAGGGAAGCTGCAAAAGAACCCGAAAAAGCAGGAAAACTTATTGGCAACGGGACTATAATAAAATTCTTCCTCTCATTTGTTGCCTTACTTTTAGCCCTTATTTTAATTAATGGCCTGAATTTTCCTTCTCCCACAAAAAATGCCCTGTACATAGCATCTCTGGGACTGCTCATCAGTGGTACAGGAGCTTACGGAACTATATATGAAGCAAAACTTAAAATGGAATACTCTTTATTATTCAATCTTGCAAGCCGGGTCTTTCTTCTAGCATTTGTTTTTCTTGCTATTGCAAACCACTCTACGCTCAACACTTTCGTTCTTGCCTCTGTGTTAGCCACTACAATGCATAATTTACTGATGGTCCTATTCTCTAAAAAATTAGTTAAAGTGTCTTTCAATGTCGATTTTTCTTTAATAAAACAGTTACTGAAAGAAGCCATTCCAATAGCAATTGCTTCGGTTTTTACAGTAGTGTATTTCAAGGTTGATGTCCTTATGCTCTCATTTTTGCGGGGGGATGCTGAAGTTGGTTTTTATTCCGCTGCCTACCGTCTCACAGATGCGCTCGTTTTCCTTCCGTCAGCGTTTACAACTTCCACTTTTCCTCTGATGTCCAGGTATTTTAAAGATTCATTTGACTCGTTCAGTTTTGCATATGCGAGGACTTTTAAGTATCTTTTCGCTGCAGGCTTGCTAATTGCGGTTCTGGTGACCTTTGCTTCGGAGAAAATTATTCTTATTTTTTACGGTCCTGAATATCAAAACTCAGTAATTGCGTTACAAATTCTCATCTGGGCAACAGCCATCACATTCATAAGCGTGCTCATAAGTTCCACATGCGTTTCAAGCGGCAACCAGCAAATAATTTCAAAAACAGCCATCTTAGCTGCACTTCTGAATGTGGCCCTGAATCTCATCCTTATCCCTTCAGCCGGTTATGTAGGTGCTGCTGTCGCTACTGTGCTTTCAGTATCGGGATCAATGCTGTTCGGGCTGTTGTGGGTCCATAAGAATCTTTTGCACGAAAATCCACTCAAAGGAACCATTTCTCCCATTATAGGCGCACTGGTAATATCTTTACTCATTGTTCTGTTGAGGTCATACATAGATATCCTGTTCCTGTGTACAGTTTCAGTCCCGGTTTTTGCTGCAGTCCTTTATATCACAGGCTGGATAGACTCCGATGATAGGACCATTTTTTTAAACTTATTCCCAGCAGCTCGCTTTAATTCGAAGAGATTTTGACCGTACAACAAGCGGCAAAAAAGTTCCAAAATAAATATTACTAACCTCTTTTATTATCTGGCTTTATACCCGTGCCGAAGGTCAGAGAAAGGTAAGAAAAATGTTAATACTGGACTATCCCTATGTCTCCAAGTTTTTAAAAAGTACCGCTGAAGAGCTGCAAATTCCTGTTTTAAAAAATGAGATGTCAGCCGAACTGAATAAGGATGTAGAAAAAGGACTCAAGCTTCTTGAAGAATCAGAGTTTATTGAGCTAATTAAAAGCAAAAACGAGTGCGTTATTTACTCCAATTCTGAAAATTCCATTGGCTGGATTTCGGGAAATCTTGGCTTTACAGGATTGCCTGAAAAAATAGAACTTTTTAAAGATAAAATCAAATTTAGAGAGCTGCTGGAAAGGATATACCCCGACTTTTATTTCTGGGGAATTGAGTTTGAAAAACTGGATGAAATTCGGGTTGAGGAGATAAAGAAACCCTTTATTATAAAACCTTCAGTAGGTTTTTTCAGTCTTGGGGTTTATAAGGTCTCGACTGATGAGGAATGGATTTCGGTTCTCAGCCGTATAAAAGCCGAAGTAGAGGAGATCAGGGACCGCTATCCGGTACAGGTGCTTAATACAGGAAAAT
Source organism: Methanosarcina hadiensis (assembly GCF_046529725.1). GTDB lineage: Archaea > Halobacteriota > Methanosarcinia > Methanosarcinales > Methanosarcinaceae > Methanosarcina > Methanosarcina hadiensis. Next base: position 1,981,622 of record NZ_CP136241.1, read on the forward strand.
TCATTATCGAAGAAAACATCGAAGGGGAAGAGTTTGCAGTTGATGCTTACTTCAACAGCGCAGGAAAACCAGTGGTTCTCAATATCTTAAAACATATTTTTTCTTCTGAAAATGATGTTAGCGACCGGGTGTATTTTACTTCAAAATCAGTTATGGAAACTCACAGGGAAACCGTTGAAGATCTCTTAAAAGAATTAGGAAAGCTTGCTGGGCTCAAAAATTTCCCTTTTCATATGGAATTCCGGATAGGAATTGACAGGCGAATTCAGCCAATAGAGCTGAACCCGATGCGTTTTGCAGGCTGGTGTACAACCGATATTGCACATTTTGCTTATGGGATAAACACTTACAGGTATTTCCTGGAGCAACTTGAGCCGGAATGGGATAAAATTCTTGAAGGCAAGGATGGAATGAATTATTGCCTTGTTATTCTGAACCGTTCTGCAGAAATTGATCCAAAATCCGTAGAAACTTTTGATTATGAAAAACTGCTCTCCGACTTTGAAAAACCTCTTGAACTAAGAAAAGCCGACCATGAAAAATACGGGCTCTTCGGATATCTATTTACGGAAACAAACAACAACAACTGGTATGAGATAGAAAGGATTCTGAAATCGGATTTGAAAGAGTATATAACTTTCAAAAAAACTATATCCCTTCCATAACTGAGGATTAAAGGTTATATAAATACGAAATGCGGCAGAAAAGCAAAATCACAGGAGGAAAGAAAACGGATAAATTCTTCTTTTCCTGATTTCTGCTTCACCCAGTGACCGGCTCGTGAGTTATTGGCTCATGGAGTTATTGTTTCATGGGTTATTGTTTCAAGGAGTTATTGGCTCATGGAGTTATCAATTATTCTTTTTATGTGAATTCATTCACTGATCCAGGCTTTTGCTTCATTAAACTCGTTGTTCCCATAGGTATTTACCTGGAAAGGAACGGTTAATCCGAATGCTTTTATAGCATTAATTATCCAGCCTACATCCGAGACAACTGCAACCTTTTCGAAATCATTGAAATTCTTTATCCCAAGCCTGGCATCTTCCAGCATAGCGTTATCGGTAAATCCCTCGAATTCTTCACCTAATTGGTAAAGCAGACGAACTTTACCATACTTTTTTACCTTGTCTTCAATGGCAGGGATTAATTTCTCTTCGTATTCTTCCCCTGTTAATATTCCTTTTACAGTGATCGCTATAACATTATCCGGCAATCCCTTTACTATTTCTAACATTTAACCTCCCCTTCTGGCTTTCCTTCATCTAATAACGCACAAAGCCAATTAAATTATAGTACCAGATAAATATAAATCGTGACTCTATACAGAATAGTTTCTCTGCATTCAGAATGAATGAAATTTGTTTTGTTATGTTTAAACCTCAATTTAAGAATGTATTAAAAGGATTCAAAGCAGCAAAAAATATATTTATTGCTGAAAGGCTAATCTTTTAAGGTAAAGGGGAAATGGGGAACTTGTTCTGGAAGACAACATTATAGAGGTGAATAACCTCGAGTACTTTTTTGGGGATATCAAGGCAGTAGACAATATCAGCTTCACCGTTAAGCAGGGAGAAATTTTCTCTTTTCTCGGGCCAAATGGAGCTGGAAAAAGTACGGTAATCAATGTCCTTACAACTCTCCTGCCTATCCAGAAAGGGAGCGCAAAGATCGCAGGGTACGATTTAAAACACGAGCCTGAGAAGGTAAGAGAGTCAATAGGGATTGTTTTTCAGGAGCTTACACTCGATAGGGATATGACTGTACGGGAGATTCTGGAGTACCACGGAAGGCTCTATTCAATGCCGAAAGCTGAGAGGCAGGAAAGGGTTGACGAACTTATCAGTCTCGTAGAGCTTGAAGGAAAGAGGGATACACTTACCAAGCACCTGAGCGGCGGGATGAAGCGCAGGCTTGAGATTGCAAGGGGGCTTATGACAAGGCCGAAGGTGCTTTTTATGGACGAGCCTACTATCGGGCTTGACCCTCAGACCAGAATCCGAATCTGGGACTATGTAAAGGACATAAATCAGCAGGGCACAACCATTTTTTTGACCACGCATTACATGGACGAAGCTGACCAGCTCAGTGACAGGATCAGCATAATAGACCACGGAAAAATAGTCATTACAGGCAGATCCTGGGAGTTAAAAAACATGCTTGGTCAGGATCTTATATACCTGGAAACAGGCGACAACTGGGCAGCTGGGGAGTTGCTAAAGGATCTCGATAGTGTAAAAGGAATCAAAGAGAAGTCAAAAGGGATAGTTGTTATGGTCAACGTGGACGGGACCTATCTGCTGCCCGAGGTCATGGACAGGCTTCGAAGCGGGGGAATTAAAATTAAGGCAGTGAACCTGAAAAAGCCTTCAATGGATGATGTTTTTGTCCATTATACCGGCAGGGAGTTAAGGGACAATGGGGCAGAAAAAGGTGCTGTAGTGGTCTCGAGAGTCAGGAGGCGTTAAATATGCGCACAGGGTTCCTTACTATCTACTGGCGCGATATGCTCCGTTTCGTCCGGTTCCGTGCTCTCCTGTTCTCTTCACTTGTCCAGCCCGCACTCTGGCTCGCATTTTTCGGGATTGCAATGTCAAACAACTTTGAAAGGCTGACCGCAACCATGCCTGCCATTCCAGGCGTAAAGACTGTCGGTTACCTGACTTTCATAGGTGCAGGCGTTATTGCAATGACCACGCTTTTTACAAGCCTGTTCGGAGGTACTGTCCTTCTTTTTGACAAAAACTGGGGGCTTATGCGCGAGACACTCTCAAGCCCGCTTCCAAGGATCCATGTCATTATTGGTATAGGTTTGTCAGCTATGACCAAGTCGTTCATTCAGGCAGCCGTAATCATGGGATTCGGACTTTTGCTCGGAGTCGAGTTTTTCAGGGGCTATTCCCTCATACAGATCCTTTATTCTCTTTTAGGAATCATGGCTTTTGTAGGCACTTTTTCCCTTGGATTTCTTTTTCTATCAGCAGCAATCGCGATAACTATGGAAAGCCCGGAGGGAATGCAGGCAGTAATTACCCTGCTTACCATGCCTTTCTTTTTCACAAGCAACGCCCTCTATCCTGTCAACTCTTTCCCGCCAGTACTCAGGGCTCTGTCAACAATTAATCCTCTTACGCACCTTGTCAGCGGGATCAGATATTTTGCAATAGGAAGCGACTTTTCTGCAATTGGGATCCGCTATACTTACACACAAGGGGAGATCCTTGTTTCTTATATCGCCCTGCTTGCTTTTGCAGGAATCATGTTTTTTATTGCAAGGTGGAGGTTCAGTAAGGTTACTGTCACATAAGTGAGGATTTTTATCAGAAACTTAATTTCCAAAAATATATCCCTACTTTGTCCCTTGATTTAATAAAAAAATAATTATATAAAAATAGCCGGATGAAGTGGTACCAATGAGTTTAGCAGGTCAAACAGCCCTTGTAACAGGAGGGAACAAAGGGATAGGAAGATCTATCTGTTTTGCTCTGGCAAAGGAAGGAGCAAACATTGTTATTGCTGCAAGGAACGAAAGTGAGTCAAGGGAAACTCTTGACAGGTTAAAGGGTATGGGAAGTAAAGCATTTGCGATTTCGGTTGACGTGCGCAGTGAAGAAGATGTGAGACGCCTTATCTCAACAATAATTGACAGGTGTGGCAGACTTGATATTCTTGTCAATAATGCCGGAGTGGCATATAAAAAGAGGCTGGAAGAAACCTCTCTGGAAGAATACGATAAAACCATGGACACAAACTTAAAAGGTGTTTTCCTCTGTACAAAATATGCGATTCCCTATATTAGAAGGAGCAATAATGGGAAGATAATAAATATCTCATCCATAGGAGGGCTTCATGGGCTTCCTGAATTCTCAGTGTATTGCGGATCGAAATTTGCCGTTAACGGCATGACTGAAGCAATAGCTTCCGAACTTGAAGGGGAAATAAAAGTTTATTCAATATGCCCGGGCGCTGTGGACACGGATATGTACAGGTCAATCTATTCAGATGTACCGCCGCTCAAACCTGAGCATATAGCACAAAAAGTCCTGGAACTCGCTTCATCTGATTCAAGAGTACCATCCGGGAAAATCATCGAGATAAGTGCTCCACCTGTTCCCCAACTTTGAAAGTTAAAGCCAGGTTAAAAATCAAAGTTCGGTTGAGTACGGGACTCCGAATCAAAGCAAAAAATGAGCTGGGTTGGGTACAGGACTTTTAATTAGCGAAGTTTAAATTGTTGAATATCGAATAATCCTATAAGATGATTACCCATTTCTTTTTAAGGGTTTAATGATTACCCATTTCTTTTTAAGGGTTTAAGGGGAGTTTTTGAATCATTTTTTACTCTCCCTTTTTGTTTCAATAGAATTCTTTTAATCTCAACAAATTTAAAGAAATGAGAACTGATTAAACATCCGGGTTTGATTCCATATGCTTCGAGTCTTTTATTTATGCCTGACTCCTTGATTTCGGCGCAAACGCCTTATTAAAATTCAGATTCTCATTCAATCATGTTTCTGATTCAGGTTCTTGATAGAAATTAGTTTAGAAATAGAAATTCCAAAAACATATCCTTTATTCTATTAAATAAGTAAAGCGATTTTTATGAGATTGAAAGGTCAAACAGCCGTTGTAACCGGCGGGGGAAAAGGAATAGGAAGAGCGATATGCCTGGCACTTGCAAAAGAAGGGGCCGACATAGTAGTTGTTGCAAGGACAGAAAAAGACATTCGGGAAACTGCCCGGATGGTAGAAAAAGAAGATAGAAGAGCTCTTGCAGTGAGTACGGATATACGGATAGAAGAGGATGTCGAAAACATGGTTTTAAAGGCGATGGATACCTTTGGAAGGATAGATATCCTCGTGAATAATGCAGGAGTGGCATACAGGAAGTACATGGTGGACACCTCAAGAGAAGAATATGAAAACATTATGGATACGAATGTAAAAGGCATGTTTTTTTGCACGAAATATGCTCTTCCTCACCTGCTTAAAAGGGGTGAAGGCAGGATAATAAATATATCTTCAGGTGCAGGAAAGCACGGGATACCCAAACTCTCCATATACTGTGCTTCGAAATTTGCAGTAATTGGTTTTACCGAGTCTATTGCTTATGAAATTGGAGGGGGAGTTCAGGTGTATGCAGTCTGCCCTGCCAGTGTGGACACGGACATGTATCATTCGCTGCATTCGGATGAGCCAGTCCTGAAACCCGAAGATGTTGCGAGGAAAGTTCTTGAGCTCTGTTTACCGGACACTACCCTCCCTTCAGGCTCGTCAGTTGATGTCTACAGGCCTCCTATGAGGGTTGTTTAACTCTGAAATACCGGATTTATATAAGCTTGATTCACATTTATCTGGTTCGAATAGTAATTTACTAAAGATCGGGTTCAATCTTAATTTATTAAAAATCTGTTTTTGTTGTGCTGAAAAAAGATAAAAGAAGTTAAAGAAAGATAAAAAAAATATCTTTGAAATCAGGGTGGAATCATGTTCAAAAATCGTAAAGATGCGGGAGAAAAACTGGCCCAGGCTCTTGAAAGATACAGGGCGGAAAATCCTGTTATCCTTGCAATTCCGCGCGGGGGAGTGGAAGTCGGATTGCAGGTTTCAAAGGAGCTGGAAGCTGACTTTTCCCTTATAATTGCAAGGAAACTGCCTTTTCCTGACAATCCCGAAGCCGGATTCGGGGCAATAGCCGAGAATGGGAGCACTTTCATTTTTGAAAATGCAGGTTACTGGCTTGCAGGGGAAACTATTGAACATATTAAACGGGAACAGATTGAAGAAATAGAGCGGCGTGTAAATGCCCTGAGAGGTGGAAATCCCCTGCCTGATATCTCTGGAAGAACAGTGATTCTTATTGATGATGGGATTGCTATGGGCTCCACTATGAGGGCAACCATTAAACTCTGTAAAAACAGAAAGGCAGGAAAAATTGTTGTTGCCGTACCCGTAGCAGGAAGAGAAGTTGCAGATGCAATATCAAAAGAAGCTGATGAAATGATCGTGCTCGAGATTCCCGTTAATTTCAGAGCGGTAGCTCAGGCTTATGAAAACTGGTATGATGTCTCTGACGAAGAGGTGCTTGACCTTCTGCGGGAGAGGATCAGGGGAAAAGAGACAAAAGACCATGATTTTGACCAGTCCGGACCAGGCACATAACAGAGACCAAGGAAAAAGTTGAATTTAAGTTTCAGGATTCAAATCTAAACTAATTCCTGTATTTATTCATTTTCTAGTTCCGTATTTTATTCTGTATTTTATTCTCTTGCACTGCTCCCGGGGCAGAAAACGCCATGTAGTCAATCAATGGCGATATTCTCAGCACTGTCCTGTCTTGATTTATATCCATTTTTGTGATGCTGGTACTGATCCGTTTATATTGATTCTCGATAGGCTTTTTTACTCGAGACTCAGGGAATAGAACATTAAAATAAAAACCTTGTGTTATTCTTGAATTCCGGAAAGTATTCTATTAAGAGGCGTTTACGTCTAACCCAGCAGAAAAACGATTGAAAAAACTAAGCCGGAAGGTTTTCAGGCCAGCCTGCTCTAACCTGGTTATACGCTGCACTTCTCATAAAAATGGTACTTCTTGGCACTCCTACCCAGAAATGCCAATTTGCTAAATCGAGCACAGGAACAGGCACTCTAAATAGATATGATAAATATCAAACTCTTTCCTGAGAGATCTTTGCACCCTGATGAAGAAATTAGAATATATTAAAAATAGTCGTATATAGATCTATAGATTATATAGAGCGGCCTGAAGTATATGGAAAATATAAAATATAATGAAATGGTCTGGAATACCATAAGATCATTGATTTAAGAAAAGCGTGTGCGGACTCCATAAATCATGCAAAATGGAAGATATCCAAAGTGTCATAGCAGTTATAGCATTTTTGGAGTTTAAAATCTCTGGAGTAAGGAAAAAAATGGATTTACTTGTCATAGCAATTATCCTTGCAGGCTTATATATGGCCTGGAACATAGGGGCAAATGACCTCGCAAATGCTATGGGGACTTCAGTAGGAACGGGTGCCCTGACTATCAAACAGGTCATTATCATTGCTGCTGTGTTTGAATTCCTGGGTGCCGTAGTCTTCGGAAACAGGGTTACCTCAACAATTGCAAAGGGAATCGTTCCCATTGATATGATCAGCAGCATTCATCCAGAAATTGTGGTGCTTGGAATGCTGGCTTCAATTCTTGCCGCAAGTTTCTGGGTGACTCTGGCAACTTTCTACAACCTCCCGGTTTCAACCAGTCATTCCATTGTCGGCTCTGTACTCGGTTTCGGGTTGATTGCAGCTTTTAACGGTATTATCTCTTTTTCTGACATTCACTGGGTTGTTCTTGTAAAAATTATTGCTAGCTGGTTTGTATCTCCGGCCCTTGGTGCGATTTTTGCATATCTGATTTTTTCCGTAATAAGGAGGCTTTATCTTCACAGGGCTTCAGATATGCCTGCTGTTGAGAAAAAATTCTTATTCTTACAGGTTATAACTGGATGTTATATCGCATTTGCGCACGGATCAAACGATGTAGCAAACGCTGTAGGTCCTCTCTCTGCCGCACTTAATGTGATGGGTGTAACAGGAACCGAAGTGCCTATCTGGGTACTGGTAATGGGAGGTCTCGGTATGGTAATAGGCATGGCGACCTGGGGCTATAAAGTGGTCGAAACCATAGGGTCGAAGATAACCGAACTAACCCCTACACGTGGCTTTTCCGCACAGTTTGCAACTGCATCGGTTGTTCTGCTGCACAGTTACAGTTCTCTCCCTATTTCAACTACTCATACCCTTGTAGGTTCGGTTATTGGTGTAGGGCTTGCAGGAGGGCTTGCAGCTGTTGATCTTGGCGTGATCTGGAGGATTATTTCTTCCTGGATAGCAACAGTCCCCATAGCTGCCCTTACATCGGCAATAATTTTTGTGGGACTCGAGGTGATCTTTTGATGAAAGACTACATCCGTTCCGTACTCGACGTGGTCGCAGAATCTCCTTTCGTCCCCCTGGAAAAGCATGCCAGAAAAGGAGTGCTTGCAGTTGAAAAGCTCGCTGAAGCGATGGAAGCCTACTGTGCAGGAAATCAGGCGCTTCTTGATGAGCGTACAGAGGAAATCGACATACTGGAACATGATGCCGACAAAATAAAGCAGAAAATCAGAGCAAGCATACCCTCTACCGTCAGGCTGCCCGTGAATAAAAAAGATCTCCTTTCTTTTCTTAAGCAGCAGGACTCAATAGCTGATTTTGCCCAGGCTTCAGCCTACTGGATGACACTTCGCCCCTGCAAAGACCTTCCTGATGAAATCAAGAATGGTTTTTTGGAACTCATGGCTGCCTCTTTGAAAACAGCCAGGATGTACGACGAGCTTGTTGGTGAACTTTATAAGCTACTTGCCACTTCTTTCAGCAAAGAAGAGATCAGAGAGACCCTGATGATCGTTCCGGAAGTCGAAAAACTGGAACATGATGTGGATGTGCTTGAGACCGCTCTATTAAAAAAGATCTTTGAACATGAGTCTGCCATCGGGGGAGCAGGAGTCTGCCATCTGATGGGGCTTGTCGAAAGAATCGGAGGCATTGCGGACAAATCCGCAAGTGCTGCTGACCGCCTGAGATCCATGATCCTCAGAAGGTAAATTTTCCCCATTTACCTTTCTTTTTTATTACTCATTTTCCACTGGGTTATATATTCCTGATTATTTTGTTACTTGCTTTGCGGGGCAGGAAGTTTTCAGTTTTTTCCATGTGTAACGCTGGACTGGTCGAGCCCGCCAGTAGATAAAAATAAACTGGAACCGTACCGCAAGGGAAAAAGAAAGGGCCCGCTCAAAAAAAGTAAGCAGATAAAGAAGTAAAAAAGAAACTTAAAAATGGTATTTTCAGGTAAAAAGTCCCATTCAGTCTTTCTGGCAATCTATTTTTGATTTACTTCTTCTCTTTTCTTTTTTATCACGGGAGAGGCTGCTCTTCTTCGTAGAGCGCAATAAGAACCTTCATGTATGGCTGATAAGGCTTTTTGGTTTTGCTATGTCTTATTTTTACATTTTTCAGTATTTAAGAAGTTTCTGCATTTTCCAGGTAATCCGTGCATGCTGCAGAAGATTCTGGTGAGCCATTGTAACTTACGATTACAGCTGCTGCAAGCACAAGAATACATCCTGCAAGTGTGCCTGCTGAAAGAGCAACTCCAAGGAAGACAAGATCAAAGAAGACGCCTGCAACAGGTTCAATTAAAGCGAGAAGGCTCCCGGTTTGGGACTGGAGGTTTGCATACCCGATTGTCGTCAGCATTCCTCCAATACCTACGGAAACGATTCCGAAAACAGCCAGAGTGGACAGGTTTGGGGCAAGTGAATAAAAAGGAGTCTTAAAAGCAAAAGGCAGCATCAGGAGGCAGCTGATGGCAGTACCCCAGAAAGCAATTGCAAATTCCGAATGGTCTCTTTTTAAAACTCGCACATTCATAATGATAACTGCAAGTAGCATTCCTGCGAAAAGTCCGGACGCTATTCCTATCATATGGCTGCCGGAAAACTCAATGCTCCCGAACCCATCCTCCGGTCGGATTACGAAATAAACACCTGCAATTGCAAGGAAAAGAGCCAAAATACTCTCTTTACCGACTTTTTCTTTTAAAACGAATGGAGAAGCGAGCATCACGTAAATCGGGGCTGTATATTCAAGCAGGATGGCTACGGAGAAACAGGTTTCTTTTACACAGAGGAAGTAAAAGAACATGTTAACCACGACAAAAATACCCTGTAAGAGAAGGCGAGACTTTCTTTTTCCGGGTTTCAGTTCCCCAAGCCTTTTTGTAACCAGAAGAAAGATGAAAATAAAGATAAGACCGAAGAGCAGGCGGTAAAATATTACAGAAGTTATGGGCAGGTTATGAATACCGGCAAGGAATAAACCGGTCATGCCGTAGAGAACACAACCAAGCAGCACTGCCAGATAAGGACCTTTTTTCACCTGAAACATAAGGCAGTAAAAAGCCTGATACATTTAAATAAGTTGTCGGGCCAGATTCTTTTTATGAATAAAAAAGTTGTAGTTTGTTTGCTTTTGCTGATTATTGTAACAGCTGGCTCAGGCTGCGTCTCTGAGCCGGTTACATCTGATGAAGGTGTTAATAGTATGGACCTTGAAGAAATAGAAGGACTATGGCTTGGAACCCTTCAGGTTCAGGGCGGAATGGAGGTAAGGCTATTATTTAACATTTCTTCCAGCCCTGATGGTTCCGTCAGTGCAACAATGGACAGTCTGGACCAGGGAGTAAAAGGAATACCTGTAGAAGCTGTCACCTATAAGGACAAAAAGCTGCACCTGGATGTAAAATCCATAAGGGGGAGCTTTGAGGGCACACTCAAAGGAGATGGAAAAACAATAGAAGGTGAGTGGAAACAATCCGGATCAGTTCTTCCTCTTGTGCTTTCTCGCATAGATGAAACCCCTGACACGCGAAAGGAGCAGGACCCTGTAAAACCATACCCTTACGATGAAAAAGAAGTTGTTTATGAAAATGCCGAAGCAGGAGTTACACTGGCAGGAACTTTAACCCTTCCCCGTTCAGAGGGACCTTTTCCGGCAGTAATCTTGATATCCGGTTCCGGACAGCAGAACCGTGATGAGGAAATCTTAGGGCATCGCCCGTTTCTTGTGCTCTCGGATTATCTGACGCGCAGGGGAATAGCTGTTCTAAGGGTCGATGACAGGGGTGTGGGAGGGTCCACCGGGGACTTCTCGCAGGCCACCTCAGAAGATTTCGCAGGAGATGTACTTGCCGGAATTGAGTACCTCAAAAGCCGCGAAGAAATAGATGCGTCCCGCATAGGGCTGATAGGCCACAGCGAAGGAGGCTTGATCGCTCCCATTGTGGCTTCATCCTCTCCTGATGTTGCATTCATAGTGATGATGGCTGGTCAGGGGATTACCGGGGAAGAGATCCTGTACCTCCAGAGTGACCTTATTTTCAGGGCAGAAGGGATAGACAACGAAACAATAGCCAGGAATAATGCTCTTATGAAAAGCATGTATTCCGTGATAAAAGAGGAACAGAATGATACTGTTGCCGCAGAAAAACTCCGGAAGCTTCTAATGGACGAAGTGGCAAACATGAGTGAAGAAGAGAAAAAGAATTCAGGCTACTCTGAAGATGTCCTGGAAGCTCAGGTTAATGCCCAGGTCCAGACTCTGATCTCTCCCTGGATGCGCTTTTTCCTGACATATGACCCGGTACCTACCTTGATGAAGGTAAAGTGTCCGGTTCTTGCGATAAATGGAGAAAAAGACCTTCAGGTGCCACCTGAAGAGAATCTTCAGGCAATAGAAGAAGCCCTTAAAGCAGGAGGCAATAAGGACTATACTGTAAAAGAACTGCCAGGACTCAATCACTTATTCCAGACTGCCGAAACAGGATCACCATCCGAATATGCAAAAATTAACGAGACCATTTCACCTGTGGCTCTGGAACTGATAGGAGACTGGGTTTCCGAACATACAGCCATTACTGACTAAAAGCAATGAAAGGAAAATAGAAAAGCCGCATTGACTCTATTACACCTGTTGAAGAATAGCGGCTTTTCTCGCTGATTTTTTTAAGTTCTTCTTTTCTTTCAATTTTTAAGCCCTGTATGTTGAAACCCATTCCGGCCTTTCAGGCGGATTTGCCTTCAGCATTTCTCTCCATCCTTCGTCTGTCAGGCGATCGGACATAGGCTGCTTGAATTCGTAGTGGCTCATAACCGGTCCTGCAGCCAGGAAAATCCTGCCATCGGGAGTAGTAAATGCTACAATTAACATATCCACGTAACCTGTTCCTTCCTCGAGTACCTGTTCGTTATTGGGTTCTGTGTGGACGTCTGCAATAAGGGTAGTTTTCCTTGCTTCCTCATCGACATTTACGCTCGACTGGATAATTTCTCCAAACTTGGAAATGTAAACTTTATCTTCTTCTGTCAGCTCTTCATTCTCAAGTTCCTTTTCGGAAATTTCGATAAGTTTTTCAAGTGTTTTTTCAAGACTTTTAAATTTCCATCTGGAATCCTCATCGAGTGCATCCATCTCTTCCAGGCCACTTTCAGTCATCCGTGTAAGAGCAAGTAGCCGGTTATAAAATTCAGGCACAGGTTCCACATATCCTGCAGGCTTGTCCTCAAAAACAGGAAGTGACTCCTCTATTCCGTAGCTTTGTTTAGCATATAAAATTGTATCGTGCCTCAGTTCGGTCCATGAAGCGAGGGAAGTGCTCAACTCTTTATCCTGCCAGGCATCGGTCTGCATGAAGGTTGGATATCCCGAGCCGTGGTCTTTTAGTAGAGGCCGAAGCGAATAAAGCCAGGACCAGTAAAGATTTCTGTTCCACTCGGCTGTGCTAAAATTTGAAAATTCCGAGTCAAGCTTATTGTACTGAATGCTATAATTCTTATAACTGGAGTCGTTGAGTTCATTAAGCCAGTAAACGGCCCTTTCCGAACCCAGGAGAGCCATCGTGTCAAGTCCCCGCGGGAAACCCCTGTTGTTTCCGTATTCGGAATCTATATAGGTAAATGGCACATGTTCTAGATTTCCTGTATACTCTTTAGTATAAGGGCCGGTAAGATGGAAGAAAATATAAGAATCGGGGATAAAACGCTGTCCCATGAGCCTGAAGCCTTTTGTATCTTCAAGAAGCTCATCCGCCTGCTCAGCCGTTAGAATAGGCCCGTGAGTTCCGCTTCCTGTGCCTCCGTAGATCTCTGGACTCCGGTACCCGGCAAGTTCTATCTTTAGATCTTCTATTGTTGTGGTGTTAAAATTCTTTGACTCGTTTCCAAATACTGTTTCCATAGCTTCTATATATTCATAAGGTCCGAGATCGTCAGAGATACCAACATAAAAGGCAGTAATTGTGTAGATCCGGTCCCATTTCTGAAGGAGATCCAGATTGTTTTCAAGCTGTGAAGTAATCAGGCTTGCCTGGATAGTCTGGATCCTAGCTTCTTTTTCCGGATCTTCAGCCTCAATTAATTTTCCTTTCAGGAGCATACTCATCCTGCCGTGCCACATAAATGCCTTAAAGTAATTTTTAAGGATTTCTGAGTTAGTGTAGTGCCCCCTGGGAACATATTGAGAGTAATCCTCCTTATAAAGAAAGATAGGAGAATATGAAAAACCTTTGTGAGAGTTGATAAGAGCCAGTTCGGCATCGACATCATCTTTTACAAATGCAGGAATCTCAAACTGATATATTTCCTTCGCAGCAGGGTCAAAGTATTTTCCTGCTTCGGGGCTATAAGGATCTTTAACCTTCTTTATTTGTTCATCTTCTGGCTGGAGTAGGCTCAACGCAACCGAAAAATAGGCTGCATTTCTTCTTGCTGCTTCTTTTCCTTCCCCGGATGCGCTATTATATTCTTCAACGGAAGCATCAAGTAGAGCTTTATCGAGTTCCCACAGGAGGTCGTACAGCTCATTCCGCTCTACCTGGCTCATGCTGTCATCAAACTGGATGTGATAAAGGTGGAGAAGGGTATCCGAAGTTATAAAAATAAGCTGTCCTTCGTTTTCAAGTCTACTATACATAGCAGTGATATCATCTTCCTCTGGATTGTAAGGGTTAGAAATTGCCACAAATCCGTTTTCTTTCAGTTTATCAAGAGCTTCCTCATCTGTCAAAAACCTTTGAGAAAATTCTTCATAATTTGAAATCTCTGATTCTTCCAGAGGCAGATCATATTGGGGAGTTTTCAGATCTATATCAAGGGCTTCAAGTCTGTAGTTTCCTGCAAGAGAAGAGTTTTCTGTTTCCAGACTGGAAAGATTCACCGCTTCAGTTTTCAGGTAGCCTGTTGAGGAACCTTCATTACTGTTTGTTTCTTCAGTCGTTCCAGTTCCATTCTCCGTACTTAATATAGAACTTTGCTCCGTGCATCCTCCTGTAAAAAGGGAAGCTAAAATAATAAGGAATATTAAAAGAGCCACAGCTGCATTGGTTCGATTCTTCATTGTTTCATCTCGGCCGCATTGCATCAGTATCTGATTCGAGTTTTACTCGCTCAGAGAGTATAGGGTTTCCGTCCAAGTCTACAGGTTCATTTGTCAGGTTCAGATGTACTGTTTTGCAACCGAAGACCGTTTCGGGGTCAAACTTTTCTAAAAATTAACTTTTTATTGTTATCTAGTCAACTATTTCAAACTATCCTAAAGTCGGCTAAGTAGGATTCACTTATAAAACATGACGAATAAATGTTAATAAAATAAAAAATGGGTAAATTAGAAGATAGCCGGGAAAAATTAAGAAATATAAGTGGAGGTCCACTCCGGCCTCTCAGGCGGATTTGCCTCCAGTATTTCTCTCCATTTCTCGTCTGCCAGACGGTCAGACATGGACTGCTTGAATTCATAATGGCTCATGACAGGTCCGGCTCCTATAAGGATTCTGCCGTCAGGAAGTTTGTATGCAACTACGAGCATGTCCACATATCCGACTCCCTCTTCGAGAACGGTTTCCGTGTTTGTGTCCGTATGAACATCAGCCACAACCGTCGTTTTTCTGGCTTTCTCGTCAACATCTGCTATGACGCCTTCAAGCTGATCCCCAAAGTTTTTGATGAACTCGTAGTCTTCTTCTGTCAACTCTTCATTTTCCAGTTCCTTTTCCGAAATTGCCTGAAGCCTTGAAAGGATGTTTTCAAGCTCTGTTAACCTTGACTTTGAAACAGGGTCGAGAACGCCCATTTCATCCAGACCCTGATTTGTCATCTTTGTTAAGGCAAGCAATCTGGAGTAAAAGTCCGGAACAGGCTCAACATATCCCACAACAGGCCTTTCTTCAGGCGGCTCCATTGCGGACGTCGCAAGTACTGTATAACTCTGTTTGGCATAAAGGATAGTGTCATGCCTGAGTTCAGTCCAGGACGCCAGTGAGGTGCTCAATTCTTTATCCTGCCAGGCATCGGTCTGCATGAAGGTCGGGTATCCTTCTCCGTAATCTTTCAGAAGGGGCTGAAGGGAATAGAGCCATGACCAGTAAAGGTTTCTGTTCCAGTCAGCCGTACTGAAGTTAGAAAACTCCGTTTCCATGGATCCATACTGAACACTATAATTTTTGTAGCTCGAATCGTTCAGTTCGTCAAGCCAGTAAACAGCCCTTTCCGAGCCCAGGAGAGCCATTACGTCAAGCCCGCGCGAGAAGCCGCGGATAGGTCCTGCTTCTGAGATAACTAAAGTGAAGGGCTCTTCTTTTTCTCCCTGGTATTCACCTGTATAGGCTCCAACCATATTTGAGAAAATATAAGAGTCAGGAATGAAGCGCTGGCCCATGAAACGGAATCCAGTTGTATTTGCCAGGCATTCATCAGCCTGCTCGGGAGTAAAGGGCGGCTCCAGGGCACAGTTTCCTGTTCCTCCGTAAATCTTCGGACCTTCGTATTCGGCAAGTACGGTCTTCATTTCTTCTATTGTAGTTTCATTAAATTTTCTTTCTTCACTGCCAAAAACGGAGTTAATTGCTTCCATATATTCGTAAGGCCCGAGATCGTCAGAAAAGCCCACATAAAAAGCCGTTACCCCATAGATCCTGTCCCAATTTTTGAGAAGATCAGGGTCTTTTTCGAGCTGGGAAGCGATCAGGCTTGCCTGTATGGTCTGGATGCGGGCGTCTTTTGCAGGGTCCTCGGATTTTATCAGTTCACCTTTCAGGAGCATGCTTATTCTGCCGTGCCACATGAAAGCTTTAAAATAATTTTGCAATTTTTCCGAGCGGGTGTAATGGCCTCTCGGTACGTACTGAGAATAGTCTTCATCGTACAGAAAAATAGGAGATGTGGCAAAACCTTCATGCGCTTCTATCAAAGTGAGTTCGGCTTCAACTTCATCCCGTACAAATGAAGGGATTTCAAACCGATATTTTTCTGCCGAGCCTGCAGGGAAAAGAGCTTCATCAACAAAATCATAGGAATTATCTGCCTGTACCTGTGAGGATTCTGGCTGGAGAAGGCTCAGTGCAACTGCAAAGTAAGCTGCATTCCTTCTTGCGGCTTCTTTTTCTTCGCCTGAAGCGCTGTTGTACTCATCTACCGAAGCATTCAGCAGGGCAAGGTCGGTTTCCCATATGGTATCATAAAACTGATTTTCCTCTATCTGGCGTAGAGTCTCGTCGAACTGGATATGATAAAGGTGCAGAAGGGAATCCGTAGTAATAAAAACAGGAATTTCATTTTCCTTAAGTACAGGATACATTGAGGTTATATCTTCTTCCCCATAGTTGTAAGGATTTTCAATAACCACAAAACCGTTACTCTGCAGAACTTCAATATCAGACTCGTTCAGAGGAATTTTACCTGAAAAGGTTTTGTAATTGGAGATTTCTTCCTTTTTCAGGGGCAACTCATAGGGGGGCACTTTTAACTCTATATCCAGGGCTTCCAGGTTATAATTTACAGGCAGGGTAGCACCCTGTCCCAGAATTCCTGAGTAAGTTACGGCATCTGTTTTAAGCATATCTACAGCATTGCTATCAGCGCCCTGATCTGTATTCTGACCAGAGCAACCCGCAAAACAAACAAAGAGTAAAAGTGTAACGTAAACTAATGCTAATCTGTTTCTTCGGTCCATTACCCATACCTCGGCAAAACCAGTAAAAAATAGTTAAACGTAAAAAGAATTAAGTTTTCACATATAAAAAAAGAGATGCTTTCTTTTCTATTCTTTCTTTTCTATTATTCATGAGGGCTAAAAGGGTCAATCTTGAAAAGCAAAATCATGAATAGCACAGTTACAGCTCCTGAACTTAATAGAAGCGGATCTCTTGTAATACTAAGTAGTGCACCTGCAATGAGCAAGAAAAACCCTACAATCAATAAAACCTGAAATTTTCTGTCCAATTTTTTGTCCCCTGTGCTACCCATTTCTGATATTTATATTTATTCAAATTATTCATTCAAAGTACTGAAATTTACCCTAATTCCCCATTACCAATTGTTTCTCTTTGGTTATTTATTTTTCCATAAACCATTTATTCTTTTGCTAAACTTCGAAATGATTCGAAGTTATCTCTAGTGAGCTATGGCGTCTGATTGCGTTAATATAAAGCTAATCCCAAAAAGCCATTTATTAATATCACCATGACTTTTTAGGATTTTTTAGGATAATTCTATGACCGGAGAACCTTTGTCACTTAGATAGAGAATATGAAAAAAGTGGCGTACTTCATTTTTCGTTTCCTTATAATATATGTATATATAAATGGGTCCTATAATTAATAGGGGACGGAAATAAAAAGAGGAGCTGGATATGAATAGCGGTATTTTTAAGAAGATAATGGTTGCAACAGATGGTTCTGAATTAGTAAAAAGAGCAATTGATACTGCAGTTGATATTGCAAGACAGAACGAGGCAAAGCTGTATGCTGTATATGTTATCTCAATGGGATTTTTTTCGATGACACTTCCTACAGACGAGCAATGGAAAATGGCATTTCAGCAGCGGATCATGACAGAGGGTAGGGAAGCAACAGCTTATGTCGAAAATGTCGGAAGAACTGCAAATGTCAGAGTCGAATCCATAGTTCTTAGAGGTAACCCTGCGGATGAGATTATCAGTTTTGCTGAAAGAAAAGACATTGATCTTATTGTTATGGGCACACAGGGAAGAACAGGAATTAAGAAATTCCTGCTCGGAAGCGTAGCCGAAAATGTGGTCAGGCACTCTAAAAAATCAGTACTTGTTGTAAGGGGAGAAACTGCAGAAGAAGAACAATAAATTTCATTGTTATCTGTTGACGTTAAAATTATCCAAGATCAAGATATAAATAGAGTATTCCATATTCTTACTCTAGTGCTGACTTATAGGAACTAATCAATGGAATTTTGTATGTTGTTACAACTGGTTTCACCTGGCAAGATGTTCCCCACCAGTGTAGTTCTAAATCAATTGTTCATAGATTCCATCTGTATTTTTAAGAACATGAAATTTATCAGGAAATCTTTAACGAACTTTTAAACAAAGGTTATGACTTGAAAAATAGATCTTTCTCATTTTTTTACTGATACAAAGGATATCCCTGCAAAAGCCTGTAAACAAGCCTTCCAGAGTGCCAGCTGATGCAATGTATGATACAGCTAAAATTAGAAAATATAACAGGAAAAGATGAATAAAGTACAATACACCAGTAGATATAAGAAACAGACAGAAAAAGAAGATAGAAAGACCAATAAAGGTAGATTAGGAAGATCACAAAAAGAAAAGTGCAATAAAAAGGCTCTTTATCTTGATAGAGTCGTAAAAGGAAGTTTTTCCAGGATATGAAGTCAAAGAAACATCATATCTGGGAGTTGTAATGTTAGCAGCAATAATGAGGTTAAATAAAGTTTTGGAATGAGCTCATAAATAAACCCTAATCCTAAAAAATTAGAAATAGCTGATCCCAAAACTCAAAATCGCTTCCCCAAACACTGTAATCCGATAATCAATCAAGTTTCAGATCATAGGAATAATTCTGAAGCTTTATGATTTTTAGAATAAAATCGGTTTTGGGATGAGCTCAAAATAAATATTCTCTCAAATTGGTGCAATTATTTTTGATTTTATTATGAAAAAAAGCTAACGATTCTTAAATACAGGAATCGACTATTTTTAGTCTTAAGATAAGTTAATAATTATACAACTACATTATTATTTTTATGTAAATTAAATTCTCATCGAAATCTTGAGGTTCTTTCCCAAGTTTAGTCTCCAGTCTCAATCTTCGACCTTCTAGTTGTGCAGAGCCGCCAGGTAAGCTGGCGGGATTCTATACCACCTGGCTTTAAAGAACACTTTCTATGGAAAAGGACTTTTTTTGACCTTTAAGGCTTATTAGTGTTTGACTGTTTTTTTACTGGATTCCTGCGGCGCTTAATAGAAGAAAGCGACATTCCACATGAAGAAAAAAGAGAGATAACGAAAAACAAAACGATATAAATAAAAAAATAAAAAGGGAAAATATTTCAGCTTTCTTCAGATTAGTATTTTCTGCATATGCCTTTTATAAAAATAACTGAAATGCCCGGAAGGGCGAGTTTTTCTGTGATAAGGTAAGGGAGTGAGAGTTCCGAGCCAGCAGAATGTTTATTCGTTTCATTATCCATGTCGAAAAATGATACGTCGGAAACTACCGCTTCTACCATTTTCCTGAGGTCAGGGACTTTCTGCCCTCCTGTCATAGCTGCTACTTCGTTCTGCAGTACGAGCACAAGCACTTCGTAACCTTCATTTACAGCATTCAAAAGACCAAGGATACCTGAATGTGCAAGTGCAAAGTCGCCGATTACAGCTATGCCTTTTTTCTCGAAGCCGCATGCGACCGAAATTGCAGAACCCAGGGCAAAACTGACATCGACTGCAGCAAGAGGCTCGGGTGCACTCCGGACAGAACAGCCCATGTCTCCGGCAACCTGAACATCAATATTGCGAAGAAAATGATATAGAGGGAGATAGGGGCAATCCTCACAGATAGCAGCCCTGCCTTTTTTTCCGGATTCTATTAAACTGGAATCTACAGGTCTTAAGACATTTTCTTTTTCGATATTCTCAAGGGCAAATTCGATATCCTCGGATGTTATCTGTCCGTATGGAAGGTGTCCTGTTTTTTTTCCGCAAATATTGCCAGCAATAAGGATCTGCTCTTCTATTACAGGTTCGGACTCTTCGACTACCAGTACCTTCTGTTTATCTTTCAGAAAAGCTTTTATTTTTTTCACTGGCAGAGGGTTTACAAGGTTTAGAATAAGGCGAGAAATCCTCTTATCCTTGCCAGACTTTTTCAAGAAATCTTCGACAACCGAGGACGCGAAGCCTGAAGAAATTATGCCTAACTTTCCGCCCCCTTTAATCGGCTCATCATTTCCTCTTTCTCTTACTTCGTTCAGATCGGTATTCTCAGATTCGTTTTCAAGCACAGGGTAAACATTTGAGTGAAAATGCTGGTGCTTTTCCACCATCCTTAGCTTCCAGATAGAGCGGTCAAATACAGGATGAAGGGCTGAAGCTGCTGGAAGGCGCTTTATTTTTCCTTTGCTTTTCTCCAGACCTGCAGTTACTCTTATTATGACCGGAATACGGGTTTCTTCAGAAAGCTCATAGGCCCTTCTGATAATTCCGTACGCAGCCTCAGGACAGCTCGGGTCAAATACCGGAACCTCGACTATTTTACCATACCAGCGGGAGTCCTGCTCGTTTTGAGAGCCTTTTACTCCAGGGTCATCCCCTGCAATGATTACCAGCCCTGCTCCGATCGTATGCGTAACCGAGGTTATGAGCGGGTCGGAAAGGATGTTCATGCCGACATGTTTAACAAGCACAAGAGACCTTCTGCCTGATACGGAGGCTCCAAGAGCTACTTCCAGAGCAACTTTCTCATTTGTAAGCCAGCTGGCTCTACAGGTTGAATCATCTGTTTTAGTTAAATTATATTTTTTTAAAAAAAGTTCCATCAGGGAGGTAACAGGATACCCCGGAACCCCTGTTACGAGCTTGACATCACTATCAAGAGCTGCAAAATAAAGTGCTTCAAATCCATTGCATACGGTTTCAGACACTGCTTCTTTTTCTTCTTTCAAGCTGGTACCGCCCGGGAATTTAAGACTCAATTATTAATTATACGGTTCAGGTAATACTTATTATATCGTTAAGCTTGCTTTATTCAGCTGATTTTTCAGCTGGCTTTATTCATCTGTTTGTTTAGCTGGTTTTGTTTAGCTGGTTTTGTTTAGCTGGTTTTTTCCAGACTTATCGGCTTTATTTCGGTTCCCGGGATTATAGATTCTTCTGGCCTTCCAAACCAGGGCAGGGAGGCAAGGGCACCTATTACCCCGTTGCCGCCGAGCAGGACTTCCACATTGTTTTCTTCGGCACAGCGCAGGGTGTCTTCCTTCGGAACTCTTTCTGTACGGCAGCGGTTGCTATAAGAGTAAAGGCCTTTTGCGTAAAAATCAGATAATACTACAAGTCCCGTTTCTTTCGATGCACTGTATTTTTTAAGAGCTTTTTCAAAAGAGCTGACAAGCTTTGACTTTGCTTTTTCGTCTACACAACCGAATTCAAGGACTGTTGACATGCAGTTCTGGGTCTTTTCAGGGACAGGGAATAACTGGACAAGGGCATGGGAAAGGTAAACGGCTTCCTGGCAATCAAGCTGAGTTGCAATATTATGAGTAAGAGTCCACGTGGCTCCTATATCCTTTGAGTCTGTATCATCTATCCCGATCAGGACTCGGTCCCTGCGGGGGACTACAATAGTGCCCTTTGCACAGCGCTCTCCTCCTGACTCGGAAATCCTGTAACGCAGAACCCCGTCAGCAAATGCTCTGCAGCGAGTTGCGCCAACGCCTCCCCCTCCCAGTCCTGCATAAGTTATTTCCACTTCGTCCCCCTGCACGACCACGGATTCTATGCCTGCGGCTGCAACCGAGGGTTTAAGTTCTAGCTTCGAGGTTCCGGTTTTCATAAAATAGCGGATCATATTTCCCGTTGAGCGGGCTTTAAGGATAAGGGGAGCCTTAGCATAATGGTAAAGGGACCAGGCTGCCCCACTGTAGCAATTTGAGTGTTCGATAATTTCCGCGTATTCGTTTTTCGCGTCACAGACCGCATAGATGCCCCTGTAAGGCACTGTATAGGGATCATTAAGATTTACTTCTTCAGTCTGTCTGTTATCAAGCGCACAGGCGTTTATATGTTTTGTAATGCCGAAGACCTCCTTTTTAAGGGGTTAGAAAGTGGGAGGAGAAATTGTTTGTCGAAGCCCATTTCCTGTAAATATATATAAGTATCGTAGATTTAGAGGGTTTAAAGTTGAGTCAGATAAGGATTTATCGAGTAAACCGGGGTCGAGTATAAGCATGTAACAGTACAAGTATCTAACTGTATTAATCTCAATTACCCTGCTAATAGCCTTAATTGATCAAATCTTAACTGGTTAGGCTTACTGATTAAATCTTACTGTTTAAATCTTGACTGGTTAAGTTTTACTGATTAGTTTGACTGATTAAATTTTACTTATTAAATCTTAACCGATTAAATCATAGCTTAATTATTATAGATTCTTTTTAATATCCATGCCATATTTTGCCCTAGATTTTTCATATTTTCAATGCCTTCATGGTCCTGTTCGACTTCTCCTATTGCATTTCCGTAAACCATGTTCCAGTAACTCGAGCCTGCAAGAATCATTTCTTTACTGTACATGAAGTTGTTCAGGGTATCAAAAGCACTGATAGCACCGCCGCGTCGAGCAGCAACGACTGATGCTCCGACTTTGTATTTCAACAATCCTTTATTTCCTGCCAGCACCATACTTGCCCTGTCAATCAGGGCTTTCATCTGAGATGTCACACCAGCGGAATACACGGGAGAACCAAGAATGATCCCATCAGAAGCTATCATTTTTTCAAGGCATTCGTTGAAAAAATCATCCGTAATTACACACTGCTTATTCCTGTTTTTATGGCAAGCCCTGCAGGCTCTACACCCTTCTATTTTGTTTTCCGAAAGCTGAATTAGTTCGATTTCAATTCCTTCTTTCATGAGCTCGTCGAATACGGTTTTAATCAGAATTGAGGTATTATCATTTTTTCTTGGGCTTCCGTTAATGCCTAAAACTTTCATAAATTTCAACTCACGCTTTAACCATATTTAATTTATCTATTTCTCGATACCTTCAATCGACTATGGAAGCCTTATACTGCAGATAAATGTATTAGAATTTTTTTGTTCTATGCATCCGATATGATAATTGCACCAGGTACGATAAGTAAAGTAAGGGATGGGTAAATCAAAGTCTTATTGGGAAAACGAGTGGTACATGAACGAGTGGTACATTTATGAATTCTTATTTAGACTTTGTTTTGGATGTTTTGAAGGTTCTTTTACTGGTTCTTTAATAAAGTTTGTTATTTTACAAACCCTTCGTCTTTAAGGCTCACGTACCTTCCATCTCCTATAATTATGTGGTCAAGGATATCGATTCCAAGGAGCTTCCCTCCTTCAACCAGTTTTTCAGTGACCATTATATCTTCCCTGCTTGGGCTCGGGTCTCCTGAGGGATGGTTGTGAACCATGATTACGGAAGCTGAAGATTCCATAAGCGCAGACTTAAAAACCTCACGCGGGTGTACAATGCTGGCATTCAGGCTGCCTACGGATACTACTTCTTCTTTAAGGATCTGGTTTTTTGTATCAAGATAGAGCGTTATAAATTTTTCTTTTTTTTGTTCGCGCATTCTGGGGTACATGAGGGCATAGACATCTTTCGGAGAACAGATTTTTCTTTTTGGCTCTTCTACAAAAATTTCCAGCCGCCTTGCGAGTTCAAAAACTGCGGCTATCTGGGCAGCTTTTGCTTTTCCTACACCATGCACCTGCATAAGCCTTGAAACATTTGCAAGGCTGAGCTGCTTGATATTGTACTCCATGAGTATCCGGCTGCATAGGCTGATAACGTTCTCTTCTCTTGAGCCTGTCCTCAGGACTATCCCCAGGAGTTCAGCATTTGAAAGGGATTCCGGTCCGTTCTTAATGAGCCGCTCTCTTGGACGTTCATCTTCAGGAAGGTCCTGAATTCTGATTTTGTTTACTTCCATATTTTTCCCCCTCTTTATCTGACCGAAGCTGATCAGATACTTTATGACTATTACAATTTTACGACCATCATACCTGTATGCATAGAGCGTATTAGTTAAGTGGGCATTTGAGCTATAACCTCAATTGCAATTCTTTTCTGGCTTACTCCATCTATTATTATTAAAAGTTTCAATATTTGAATCTTCCTGGGAATCTTCCAGTTTAACTAATTCTTTTTAACATTGGCTAGAATTAGTTTTGTTTGAATGTAGATAATGTCCTTTTGATCCATAAATGGATGTATTTAAAAAGACCATAGAAAGGTGCCAGCCCTTACTTATATCGGGAAATCCATAAGGCTCTTTAATGAAAGTGATTTCCGTTGTTGGGTACAAAAAATCGGGCAAAACAGCCCTTGTTTCAGCCCTTGTCAGGCAGCTTTCCGGATTCGGGACCGTGGGCACTGTAAAGCATATGGGAGAACTGCGCCTCAATCCCGAAGAAACGGACACAGGCAGGCATTTTGATGCAGGAGCGGATATGGTTATAGGGATTACAGGCACCGAGCTTGTCAGCTTTGCCAGAGACTCTGACCTTGAGGATGCCCTTGATATGCTTTGCGACCGGGGAATTGATTTTGCTGTTGTGGAAGGGTTTAAGAAAAGCAACCTCCCAAAAATCGCACTCGGAGACGTTGAGGGAGTATCAAACGTTGTTATCCGGATTCCGGAAGAAGTTGATCCTCATGAAGAACTTACAGCTTCCCTGGTAGGAATAGCCCTTGCCCAGCCAGACCGATATACCCTGGAGGCTCTTATAAAAAAAATCCGTAAAAATCCAAAAATAAGGAAGGCAGGAGCAATCGGGACCTTTTCCGGCATTGTCCGCGAGCTTGCCGGGGACATGAAAACTTCCAGGCTCGAGTTTGAAAAATACGAACCAGAAGCCTCAAAAGTCCTCGACAGGATCCGGGAAGAAATAAAGCAAAAAGAAGGAATTCTTGAAGTCCTCATCCACCATAAAACAGGCGTAATCGAAGCCGGAGAAGACATCGTTTACATCGTTATCGCATCTGCCCACAGGACCGAACTCTTCCCTGCTCTAAGCGAAGCTATCGAAAGGGTAAAAGCCGAAGCCCCGATCTGGAAAAAAGAATTTACTGAAATAGAGGAGTTTTGGGTCCACGATAAGGAGCATGCCTGAAGAGAAAAAGAAAAAAGGAAGAAGAGAATAGATCTGATAAAAAGACTGGATCTAAGAGAAAACAGGGCAGACCCAAACTAGACCCAAACGAAAAAAAATTCAATGTTCCGGATGCGGTTTAATGAATAAAAAAACGGAGTTTAAAGGGCGGAAAAGAGATTTCCGAAGCGCAATCATCCTGGCAGGCGGGAAAGGCCGAAGGATGGGCATGGTTGAAAAAGCCCTTCTCGAATTTGAAGGAAAAACAATCCTCGAGCGCCTGCTTGAAAACCTGTTCCGGGTTGTTGACGAGGTTATCCTTTCGGTCCGTGATACTTCTCAGAAAGAAAAACTCTTTCCCGTGCGTGAAAAATTTCCGGACCGGGAAATCCGCTTTTGTTTTGATACCCTGGAGGATGCCGGGCCGCTTGAAGGCATCAGGGCGGGGCTGCTTGAATCCAGGTCGGAATACTCTTTTGTCTGTGCCGGAGATATGCCTTTTGTAAAAGCGGAAGTTGTAGATTTTCTGTTTGAAAAAGCAAGAAGACATGATGCTGCTCTCCCGAGATGGAATGATAAAATGTTTGAGCCTTTGCACTCGGTTTATTCTACAAAGATGCTGCCTGAAATCGAAAAGGCATTTCAGAGAGGTAAACGTTCTGTGCTTGCACCGGTTTTTCAGATGAGGGATGTTGTTTTTATTGAGGTTTCGGAAATTAGGGAAATTGATCCTGAGTTAAGGACTTTTGCGAATATTAATACGGTTGAAGATCTTGAGAGTATGATTGGGGATTCGGCGGAAAAAACCAGACCATATTAATATTTGCAGTTTTTTACTATTTTAATCTGGAAAACAAACTTTAATTCTTTGTTCTTTATTTTCTTCATATATTTTTGGAGAAAACCGGTCTCCTTCGTCGACCGGTGAGAGCCCGGGATTATAAGAATCGATTTTTTCCTGCTATTTGGCTGAATAAAGTTAAAAAAATCTTTTATTTTAAAAAAAGTCTATAGATCAAAATATCAAACTCTGTCCGATATGACCTTATTCGCTGTCCTTAACCATTCTTGTCACGCTCGACGCAGGAGAGCGGCCTTTCCCGCAACAAAAAAAAGAATAATAAGAGATAATATCAGCAAAAAAACAGTAAGCAGAAAGAAACATGCGGAATTTTTCTTTTCGCCCCTGAATTAATCAAACTTTTCTTTTCGCCCCTGAATTAATCAAACCTTTGAGATACAGGAGATATTCAGGATAGAAAGCTTTTTTCAATATCATCAGACTTATCCTGAATTATAACGAATCAATATCCTTAACGATTTTTTGTATTGCGTGTGAAGTCACTGGCGGTCATACATTTGTCTGACATCTTTTGAATTAGCTTTTCCCTTTCTTCCTTTATCCTCTCCATATCCTCATCAAATGATTCATAAAGTGGGACGCGTACACATTGTATAGGGCCTTTTCTCATTCTTTTTCCTTCTGTCTGTATGCGTGTTCTCTCTATATGCGTGATTTTTCAATATTAATTTATTTTAAACAAATATATAATTACACTTCACTGGTCATCGGTTAATAGTTTAATAATTCTTCACCACTGTATGACGAAGAGCCAAAAATAAGAAAGTCGAGCTACAGTATACAGTATCAGGAATATATATCCTTTTAAATGTAAATCCATCAAAAATAAATATTGAATTGATTAATGAAAGATTGATTTAGATCGCTTACAAAACCTACAGAAAATTACATCGGTAAACCACGATCATCACGACATCTATTAATTATAGCTTTCAGAAAGTTTTTCCTTTTACTTCCGCGTCCTCGATCTCAAACTTAACCCCGCGCTTTTTAAGCTCTTTTATAATCTCTTCCATAAATACTCCGGGTTCCTGGGCGTGGCTATGGTGGAACTCCTTTGATTTTCCGGGCTCACCACCTATGCTTGTTATTCTGACTCCGCAGGAGGGGCTCTTAGGGACGCCGATTATCCTGATGTTTATGCCGTTTGCTGCAAGGTCTTCAAGCATATCTGCAAGCGGGGCGAAGATTTTCCTGCAGAAGCGCCTGTAGGAGGGATGGTCGAGCTGGTCTTTTGTAATTTCCCTGCGCCTCATTCCTAGGAACATCGATTCGGGGCAGGGGAGCTGGATAACGTTTGCACCTTTTGGGTCAACAGGGGAAGCTGGCTTTGCTCCTTTTACTCTCGCAATGGGATTGAGAAGGCAGTGCCCGAGCACAAGCACTTCTTTCGGCATATGGTCCATTTTTTCCATTTCGGGTTTTTCCGGGACCGTATATTTTCTGGAACTTGCGGAATTTTCGGGCGCGGCAGAGCTATTAAGGGCTGTAAAGGGGGTGTAGTTTTCCAGCTTTTTCATGTGATCGCCTGTTGCTTATATCATTAATCGTTACTGCTTTTATCTTACTGAAATAAGAGATTATATATTTATCCTCTACATATGTATCCCAAAAATAGGATATGTGAGCCTGCAAACGAAAACAATTTTGCAGCCAGTCAGGACGTGGCTGCAAAGGGATGCAGAGCCGCTGCCTTTTGAATTGGAAGGTCGTGTCACATGTATGAAGATTTTGGAACAATATTGAATAGAGGGTTTAAGACCTGGGTTAGAAATCTAAATATTTGTATTCCATTTGTCCTGAATTTTTTTGCTAATTTAATTCTTTCTATCTTTTTCTTTGCTATAATTGGCGTCCTGTACCTGGCAGGTTCGACTAACCTGATCGATCCTGCTGCCCTATCCAATGAGGAGCTTTATTCCCTGTTATGGGAGGGATTCACAAATAATATTGGAAGCTCAATAATTTTGATTCTTGCTTTCTTCCTGTTTGGCATGTTATTGCAGGCTTTTTTTACATCAGGGGCAATAGGGATGGCAAAAAAAGCTTCTGAGACCGGAGACACCGTTTTCTCCGATATCTTCAGGTCGGGTTCGAGAAATGCTTTCAGGATGTTTCTTACAAACCTGATGCTTGCCCTTATATCTCTCGCAGGAATCGTATTTGTAGTGCCTGGAGCCCTTATTATCGGAGACCTGGGCAGTTTGATTGAAAACCCGAAAATACCTGTGGAAGGCATGGGAATACTGGGCATGGGAATTCTGCTCTGGACGGTTTATTTGCTTGCCATAAATATCGTATTTTCCATTGCTCCCTATGCCCTCGTAATTGACGAACTCGATCCTCTTGAGAGTTTAAAAACCGGATATGGATTTTTCAGGGAAAACAAATTTGATGTTTTCTTTATCTGGATAATTACTATTGGGCTTGCTTTCTTCAATAGCCTTATCAGCGAGGTTCTGGGCACTCAAAGCGTCCTGATTTCAGGCATTACTTCTTTCGTGCCAATTCTTGTACTTTCGCCGCTTACTGCCATACTTTGGACAAGATTATATCTGGTGGGGAAAGATAGGAAGCTCTATGACCCTTATGACCTGCTTTCAGACCCGGAGGGTTTTTAAAAACTTGAATAGCCAGGAGATTCCATATAGTCTGCAAAGTCCTGATATTAGCATTGTTGAATAAACTTTTTTCTTTTTACTTAATTTCCTTTTTTGCCTGGTTTTCAGTCCTGTTTTTTATTTCCTGCCAAGTAATTTACAGGCCTGGCAGATATCCTCGGTGCAGGTATCACCGCAGATCCTGCATTTTTCTATTTTTGCAGGAGGCAGCTCCTTTGCCAGTGCTCCGACAAGCTTGTCAAAGCCCCTTAGCAGGGAATATTTTGTGCCGGGATGTTTTGTTTCAAAACCGTTTAACAGTTCCCTTATTTCTCCCCTGAGGGCTTCGCCTGCATAGGGGCATTCACTGAAGTCTACTGGCAGGGAATTTATAAGAGCATAAAGTGCGACCTCTTTTTCAGGGATGTTACGCAGGGGCTTTGCCCGCAATACAAGGCCTTCCACTGCTGCAGGAGGGGCCAGCCTTACCATGCGTTCCATATCCCCTCTGAAATGGTTAAGGAGAATGGTCTGGGCTTCATCATCCAGGTTGTGGCCTGTAACAAGTTTTGTTGCACCGATTTCAAGCGCTGCCCTGTTAAGGATGCTTTTCCTGAGAACTCCGCAGTAGCTGCATGTGCCTTTTTCCCGGTCCATTACAGCCAGCTCGTCCATTGTTGTACCGTGTACGTCTTTAAAGGACCTTATTATATGCCGGACTCCAAGAGATTCCGTGAGCTTTTTTGCAAGCTCTAGCGAGTGAGGGCGGTATCCGTGAATTCCTTCGTCGACTGAAATTGCCACTATCTCAATATCAGGCCTGTTCCCAAGGATTTTATGCATCACATAAAGAGCAACCGAGCTGTCCTTTCCCCCGCTCAGAGCAACGGCTATTACATCGTTTTTCTTGATGCTGTAATCTCTCCGGATTGTCAGCTTAATTTTCCTTTCAACGTCCTCTACAAAATGCCTTTTGCAAAGGTGCATCCCGGAGTATTTTTGAAAAATAACAGCCTCATGGTTACATTTTTTACATTTAATTGTCATTTGAAATCCTTTGAAGTCCTTTTTTACCTTGCATTAATTATCTGAAAAAACGGATATTTTAGTTTCAGCAGGCTCCTTTAGGAAAGGAAGCACTCGTATATATTGTTTTTTACGTGTTAACCGTTAAATCCGGATTACAATTATCAATATCAGGAGACATATATAATTATGTTACTGAACAATGTTTCCAAAGGTATATCCTTTTCAGCAATCAAACCTTACTTATTATTCAATTATTCAAATAATTAAAGGGGAAGAGGGGAACCTTTTATGATCAGAATTATTCCGGCAGAGACCAGGCACCTTGAGGACGCAGGCTGGTTGAAGAGTTATATGCTTTTTTCTTTCTCAAACTATTATGATCCCGATAACATCCAGTTCGGAAGCCTGCGCGCCTTTAATGATGATACCGTGCAGCCAGGCAGAGGCTTTTCAACTCACCCTCACTCCGAAATGGAAATTATATCGATTGTGCTTGAAGGGGAGATAACGCATGAGGACGATATGGGGAACAGGGGAACTCTCGGAAAAGGGGAAGTACAGCATGTTACGGCAGGCACAGGCATACTGCATTCCGAGTTAAACAGAGGAAAAGGACCTCTGCATTTTTACCAGATCTGGATTTTGCCTTCCAGAAGCGGCCTTGAGCCTTCATATTCGCAAAAAAAGTTTGAGGACTTCGAATGGAGAAACCGGCTGCTTCCGCTTGTTTCCGGCAAGGGGTTTGAGAATACTTTGAAAATGAATGCCGATGCAACTATTTACCGGAGCAGCCTCGAAAAAGGGCATACCATCCATTTCAATATGCAGAATAACCGTCTGGCTTTCATTTACGTCTCTGCCGGTGAGCTCTCTGTTAACGGCCAGAGAATAGAGCAGGGGGACCAGGCTCGCATTGGCAAGGAGCAGGCAGTCCATATGGAGTCTTTCTCCTCGAATACGCCTGCAGAATTTGTCTTCATTGATGTTCCTGAAGGAAATGGAAGCTAAGAATGAGAATTAAAATTGCTCAAAGGGCAGTTTCTGAGATTAAAAGAATTCTCCTAAACAATGATGTAAACAAATCCGAGGAACTGTTTAACTAAGAGAAAAAATCCGCTAAAAACTTAAAAACTATGGGCAAAGTAAAAAGGCCTGTAAGAGGGGTTGAGAAGAGGCGTAACCAGCTTGGAAGGGGAAGTGACAAAAAAGAAAAGCAGCCCGGAAGAGGTAGCAATATGATAGAAGACCAGCCTGGAAGAGGCAAATCCGAAGAGGCAGCAGTAATCCGGGAGAGAAAACTAAAGGAACAGGATAACTCAGGGGAGAATGATCCTGAAGAAGCCGAAATAACCGAAGAAAAAAATGAATTAAAAGGGAAACCTCTCGAAAGAGGAAGCGACAGAAAAAAAGAACAGCCTGGGAGAGGAAGTGATAAGACAGAAGATCAACCAGGCAGGGGAGAATCTGAAGAAGCAGAAGTTCAGAGAGCGAGATGAAAAAGCTCGAAAAGGACACAAAACCGATTAGATAAGCTGGAAATTAAGTAAATATCCTGAAACGATGCCGGCAGGATTATAGGAAAGATAATATCAGGAGTAGACCGTTATTTGATATAAGAGAACGGCTCTATATTACAGGATATATTTTGATGTTTTTATCTATTTGAACAAATCTTCATTTTATTGGAAGCAATAAGGATAAAACAGGATACTATGGAGAATAGAGTGGAAGTGGGGGTAAAAACAGTTTTAGAGAGGGATTTGCCCCACACTTCTCTATTGCTTCTGATATCTGAGAGACCGGTTGAGGAATGGCGGCCTCATGTCCGACCTCTTTTAGCGAAACCTCTCCCTCAGACTTGAACCGAGGAATGGCAAAAACCTCGATCTGGTCTTATCAGGGCGGGGCTCCGGGTTGTTCAGAGCAGAATTGAGGAATGGCGAACCTCACTTGCCCTGCTGTTTTTTGCTAAATGCCTTATGAACCCCATTCAATATTAGCATTTAGGACTACAACCTATAGTATAACTGTTATATATAAAACATAAATGGAAATGATTTTTCTTTTTCTTTGATGTGATCAAGAGCCTTCAAATTTTTTAAGCGGCTTATCCGGCCAGTCAACTATAATTGTTTGTGCCGGCAAGTTTTATGCTTATCTCTTGCTGCCATGAAGCTCTTTATACGTTGAAAAAGCATTATTTCAACGGAAATTTATTTATATCATCAGGCTCAAAACTTTTAGTCCCAAATTTAGTCCCTGACAAAGTTTACTTTAGTTCGCTTTTTCTTTATATTCTTATCTTACCTTTTTATCTTACTTTTATTTACTTTACTTTTTCCTTTTTGATCTCTTTACTTTACTTTTCCTTTTTGATCTCTTTACTTTACTTTTCCTTTTTTATCTTTTACTTTACTTTTCCTTTTTGATCTCTTTATATTTATTATTCTTGTTATATTTGTATTTATCATTTATATAATTTGTTTTTACAATTTTTTTCTACAACCAGGTTCATTCTTTCTGTTTCTTTTTTTCTTGCATAACCTCGAAATTCAATCATTTTCAGTGCCTATTGACACTTTAATACTATAATTCTGCGTACTGGAAAGAATTGGTCTTCATATTTTTCATAAAATAGAGCTAAGTATTAATACTCTCAATGAATATTCTAAATGTAAATTATTTTATTAATTTTCGTAGCTAAATTAATTGCATTGAGAGGTACTGTATAATGGAAGAGGTTTCCTTATTCCTGCTTTTTTTATCTGTCCTTGCAGGTTACATGCTTGGCATAATCTCAGGGCTGTTGCCCGGCATACATTCAAATAATTTTGCCCTTGCACTTGTAGCTTTTTCGCCTGTTCTGGCTGAGAGAGGGGTTGCCCCATTATACATTGCCGTTATGATCCTCTCAAACGCTGTATCGCAGACATTCCATGACATAATACCGTCAGTTTTTTTGGGCGCACCTGAAGCAGATACAGCGCTTGCGGTCCTTCCCGGGCACAGGCTTTTACTTGAAGGCGCAGGTGCGGAGGCAGTGCGTCTCTCTGCCATGGGAAGTGCGGGCTCTGTAGTTCTGTCCATGCTCTTTGTACTGCCTTTTTCGATTTTCTTCAAAGCTGTTTATCCCTGCATTCAGGATAATATGGCATGGATTCTGATAGCAATTGCATTTGTTATGCTTGCGAGCGAAAAAGGCGGAGATGCAACAGGGGAAGGAGTGCAGAATTTGCTTTCAAAATACAAATATAAATTCATGGCTCTGTTCCTGTTTCTTATCACAGGAGTTCTGGGACTATTTGCCTTTTCCAGAGAAAAACCGAACTTTAGGTACTTTTTTCATAAGGTTTATTAATATAAAAATCAATAAACTTTTGGGGAAAGTATATGAAACAGAAAACCAAAAAAGATTATACTATAATTGAAAATAACATAGATACTATAAAAAAGTATTCAAATTGGTTGAATAATAATGATTATTCAGCCGAAACGGTTCATAATAAATTGGTTGTCCTGCATCCATTTTTTAGATTTTTGAATTTTAAAAAAGCTAAAGAAATTACAAAAGAGGACATTGAATCATACTTTGCTTCATTACGAAAAGTTAAAAAAGTAAACACTATCAATGTATACAAAATTGAATTAAGGTTTTTTTTCAATTGGCTGAAACCTAAAAACAAATTCTTCTCTGATATAACTACAAAAAAAGAATACAATGGTTTGAATTCTGATGATTTAATTTCTGAAGAAGAAGCCCACAAAATAATTCAAGCAACTCGAAGTACAAGAGATCGAGCATTGCTTCATGTTATGTATGATTCAGCAGCCAGACTTGACGAATTAAGAAATTTGAAAAAATCAGATGTATTTATTGATCAATATGGTGCAAAAATCAAAGTAAATGGAAAAACAGGTGAACGATCTATAAGAATTATTGATTCTGTACCAGATCTTCAAACGTGGATGAATCAACACACTGGAAAACAATCTGATTATCTGTTTCCTGTCCTTCCACAAATGACACAATTTTCAAAGCATGGATTTAGAAATATCGTAAAAATTTCAGCAAAAAGAGCAGGAATTGAAAAGAATATTCATCCTCATCTTTTCCGGCACTCGAAGTTAACAGATCTTCATAAAAGAGGAATGACTGAAACAGAATTAAAACCTTTTGCTGGATGGACAAAGACATCACAAATGGCTGCTATTTATATCCATTTAGCAGAATCAGATATTGATGATAAGTTAGTTGAGATTTACGGAAAAAAGAAAGAAAAAAAAATAGAGAAAAAATCATCAATAAAAGTATGTCCGTTCTGCAAGACAGAAAATACTTTCGATACTGTATATTGTAGGAATTGTTCAAGAATTATTGATCAAACAAGAGCTATAGATCCAATACAAGAGAGATTGAAAGAACTTGAAGAAAAAGTGAAAGAAATAGGAAAAGAGAAAAAAGAAATTCCTTTAGATACTTTTTTCTAATTCAAATCCCCTTCCATGTTAGCCATGCTTACGCAAGTTGAACTACTAACATGGAAGTTATTTTAATGGAAAGATTATGCCTGAGTAATTAATAGTAAGGTTTTAATCGTATTTGTTTTTGTCAGCTTTAATGAAATCATTATCGGATTAATGCCGCCATTTAAATCGAGATGAAATATTTATGAGTAATCCCGTATCGGGTGACTGCCGCCATTTTGATCGTTGTTTGTCGGCTTATGTGAAAAATTAGATTGTTAATTATGTAAACAAATATCAAGATTTTCATTCCCTCTGCCCCTGTCCTCCTCACAATTCAATGCTCGTATCAATCGGACAAAAGGTCCGATCTCACCGTTCTTTTGTACAACAAGCATATTGAAAAAGAGGAAGAAAAAAATGATAAATCTGTCATCTTTGGAGAATTGAAAATATAAAAATCATCAAAAATGGGGAGAGGAAGAATTAATTAAACTCATTATTTAGATGATTAATTGACATAAATAAAAGAGAATTTAAATAATAAATATCATTACCTAGTAGTATAATATTTGTGTAGAAGGAATTTAAGTGTATGTAAATAAAACGATTACTACAAAAGCACGTCCTATCAAAAAACTTTGTATTATTAATAAAAATGATTACATAAATCTAATAAAAATAATAAAGATGTACTCATCTGAGATAGGCGGCTTTCTGAATCTCATTTTTGTTAATGATGAGGAATTATTTTCAGAAAATTCAATTGAATTTATTAAATATCATGATCCAGATATTATTTTTAACTTTTCAAGTTGTGAAAATGAGGCTCTGACTTTAAACTTTAATACATATACTATTGATGGAAAAAGAGAAAATTTTAATCAGCCTGGTTTATATATACATTTAACTGATCTCACCCAAATTCCTGGATTTCCACAGAAAGAATTTGAGGCATCTGTTAAAAATATATATACTCGTTTAGATAAAGAGACTGATGTAAAAAACTTTATATATTACATGAATTTCGGTTTACTTGATCCAGAATTTGGAAACTATAC
This sequence comes from Methanosarcina hadiensis, assembly GCF_046529725.1. Taxonomy (GTDB): domain Archaea; phylum Halobacteriota; class Methanosarcinia; order Methanosarcinales; family Methanosarcinaceae; genus Methanosarcina; species Methanosarcina hadiensis. The sequence goes on from NZ_CP136241.1 coordinate 2,016,417, forward strand.
AGAACACAGCTTTTTCGAGAATATTAACTTTATCAATTTAGACTCAATCGATAAATTTTTTGAAATACTGTTTGATACCTACAAAGAGAATCTTGCTTTTGTAAATGGAGTCTTGTCCTTAAATTCCGAATCAGTTGATATATGGCATGTAGATCATAATAAGGAAAGGTATTATAATAAAGAACCAACAGCTGTATTTGGAAGTAATAAAAATATTAAAAGTATAGTTTACTTTTGGAACATGAGAGCAACCTATACTCATAACACAAATGTATGGTTACCATTGGAACTATTTGACCAATATAAAGACTATTTAACAAAGTTTACTAACTTTTGTATTTTCCAAGAAAAGGATTGTGAAGACTTTAAAACGAAGATCAAAGAAGTTAATAACAAAATCTCAGAAATAGATAACACTGAGTATTTTTTTGATTCTGAACGTCACGAATGGGAATTGTTTCAACATGTTCAAAATGTATCTGTGATCAATAAAAGACTGACTCTAATTCACCCATCTGATAAATTATTTTCTTCTTATTTTAATCTTAATATAGTTCTAGAAGTTAGCGGTTTGAATGAGTTATACCTTCCAAAAAGCTCTAAATTAGGTAGACTTTTCAAATCACCTCGTACATTTTCAAGAATTAGTCCGAGCAAATTGATGTATGATTTTAGCAGTGTGGAGGCTAGGGCACCTTACATTGATGAAATAAATATTCCAGACTCTAAAGCCATTTTTGAAGCTATTTTTGAAGAGCATGGATTAAAGTTAAAAAATACTTCAAAAAGCCAACTTACAGATCAATTAATAAACATTTTCGGTGGGTATGAAGAATTAAATATTTTATGTGATAAAGATGTTTATGAGTTGTTGGTAACGTTAACTCCAAAACGTCTTCAACGGATAATTGAAGAAGTAACGAAGGATTTGAATAAATATATTGGCATAAGTGAGGATCAAATAAAAGAAATTTTCGAAAAAAAAATTGATCACATTAATACATTAAGTTCAAACATAATTGTTGATGCAAATAATTTACTTGGTATGTTACCTAAAGTTTACAACAAAAAGGAATTTTATAGCTCTGTACAGAAATTATATGAAATGAATATATTGTTACGTGGAAAAAGTTTTAATTGTCCTTTATGTAATAGCAAGCTATGGTATCCATTATCATTAATACCAGACAAAGTAAAATGCTATTGTTGTAATAATTTTATAAATATGCCAATTTATTCAGGTAATAAACCATTAAATGACTCATTTAGGTTAAATGAATTGATGGTTAATTCTGTAGATCAAGGCGTACTTCCTGTATTACTTACTACGAACTTTTTATTTAGACAACGATTCTCTGAAAAAAGGTTTATTTTTGATTATGAAGTATATGAGAACTCAGAACCTCTAGCTGAGGTTGATATCATATTTACTTTAGGAGCAAGAATTGGAGTAGCTGAAGTTAAAGCTGATAGTGGCTTTAAAAATGATCAAATAGACAGACTATTAAATCTCGGTCAAAAAATAAATACAGACATAATTTTATTTTCAACTATTAAAAGAGCAGATTCAAAAGAAGTAGTGGATCTTTTCGAATATATCAAAGAAAAAAACCTCAATATTCCCGTGTTTATACTCACAGAAGAGGCACTATTTGCAAAAGAGTTAATTGAGTTAAACAAATATTTCGTTGTCAACTATCAGAATACCTTTCAAAAAGGTCCCATTATCGTAGCTGACCATGCTTCATCAACTAAATGATTTATCTTTACCTATTAATTTTTTAAAATTCCCTTCACCGAAAATAATGTCCAGAGAAATAAATAATAACGGAGCTTGAAGTAAAATACCTGCTGAAGCTTGTGTGATTTAGTTAAAAGAGAGAATAAGTTGATTGCATTGATCTTAGTGAAAGTTGAAGGTAAAAACAACTTAATTTTTTTATTTACAACGTGAATCATGTTCTGAACCAGGATGATAATCTAATAGCAACATTTTACCTTCTTCTAGTAAAGTATAGTGTATTCTTTCTACATCAGAAACTCTAAAACTATATTCGTTTCTCTTCCCTCTAATTTTTTCATCACGTAATCCTCGATGACGTCCAGCTTCGGCTTTTGTATAAGTTAACCGTTGAACTATTGCTATTATTATTTTTTTCTTTGTTCTTTCATCATCAATGTCAATAAAACTTTTTTTAAAATTTCTTGACATTTCGACGTTCTCTATTTTATTTTTAAGAATAATTGTGCTGAATTCTTGTTTGTAACACGCTTTTAAAGCCAATAAAAATCCTCTATCCCAATTATCTGAATCTTTTGGACATAATGTTAAGTAATCGATTTTTTTATACCATTCAGTGGGATCGTTTATGACTTTATAATTATATTTATTACATCCGCTTCTACAGTCACACCAAACATTTGTTGAAGTTATCTCAGTATCAACATTCAAGCTAGTAACAATAAATACATCAGTATGTTTATGTGCTATTCGATGAAGTAATATTAACCAATCTGTCTTCACTTCAAAAGAGTAATCAACTGGTAGAATTGGTATCATATTACATTCGTTGTTTGGAGGAGGATTAAAAGGTATACTGTTACTAATAATTTCATAAAATGTTTCAATTAACATTGGCTCAGCATGATAATGTAACCAAGGTGGGTCATTCCAAAGAATGGATTCAATTTCTTTACACCACGCTATTTTTATTTTCATTTCTTTAATTTTACTCAAGTGATAGATTAGATTTGTTAGAAACTTTTCTTGATATTTTTCATCATCCCAATTTTCATGAGTACATAAAATCACACTTGGATGAAATGTAGAAATCAAAAGATCACCTTACATGATTTTAGCTCTTCTCTCGATTCCTTTGCTTATAATAAGTCTTTTCTCTTCAGGGGACTGATCAAAAAATCCACTCGGCCAATTAACTGTTCCTCTACTTTGATCAAGTTCCACTGGATTAATTATAGAGCCTTCATTGCCTTGCTCGAAGAACAAAATGTTAGTTTTTGAGATTATTTTATTTGTCTCATCTTCAATTATTCGTCTAGAAATTCTATTAATGATATGGTCACTGTGAGTCTCAAGAAATACCTTTTTCTCTGAAAGAATCATTGAAATAAAAAAGTCTGCAAGCTGCATTTGAAGTTTAGGATGCAAGTGAATTTCTGGCTGTTCAAGGACTAGAATTTGTGAAGGGTGAATCCTGAGACCTTCTACTAAAATTGGAAGTATCTGACTTACACCAAAACCAACATCAGCTAATGTAGCTTTCACGTTTTTATCTGCATATGTAGGTAAATATAAACGTATAATTTCTCTATCAGTTATTAGCTCACATTTCTCAGAAATACCCATATACTTTAACCATCTATCTACTGCATTTTCTAATGTATCCCCTGTGATATTCTGCCATTTTTCTTCGTTAGAATCGAACATGTAATAAGATGAAATTTTCTTTTCTTTTTCTGTTGCTAAAACGAATGGAGCGTTTTGACCTCTGTTACCTATACTTACAGTTTCTTCCTCAGAAATATACCTTCTAGAAGGTTCTTCTCTTAACGGACCAATATAAAATATATTACTAAACTCTTTTTCTAAAATATCTCTTAAAGTAAGAAGAGGTCTAATTATATTATGAAAAGAAAATGCTGAACGTTCCTTATCAGTTTCAATTTCAGGAACTAGGTTAATAAATGAAGCTTTTAAGCTGCACATGTACTTAGAACAAAACTTATTATAGGAATAGTATCGGTAATGCCCTTTTCCGATACTTGAATTTGTTCTATGATTAGAATCACAAATTGGGCATTTGTAAGTTTCTATCTCTTTAGCTGGTTTAACATCGGGTGCATCAAACATAAAATAATAATGAGAAACAGTATCTTTCCAGCTTACATTGTATTCCTTTTGTTCCATTCTTTCAAATTTTATTTCAGTACCACTTACACAAGTATTCGATTCCAATAGAGATTTGGCTTTAATTTCAAAGGTTTCAACGCTAGGTTCCTTATCTTTTTGGTTTTCCGAAGATTTTAGACTAATGTTTACATCTAGAAACCTTTTCTTGATAGTCTGATTTTCTCCAGCCCCAAAATTAAAATAGTTGAATAAATGTTCCTTATCAAATATCATATCATGGATGTTTAAGCAAAAATTTATCTGAACTTTATTTTCAGGTTTCTTCTTATAAACTAAGTCTTCAAATGATCCTAAATGAACAAACTGACCATTTAGTAAAACATTTTTATAACGAGACTGGCTTTCAAAGGTTTGTTTCAGCATTAAAAGACTTTGAATGATAGACGATTTACCACTACTGTTGGTTCCGCATAAAACAGTAAGGGGTTTTAAATGTAGTTTTTTTGTATCATCTAAACATTTAAAATTTTTGAGATGGATAGTTTCAATCATTAATTATTCCAACCCTACTAAATACATGATTATGATACCTAAAAGTTTACAATTTAATGTAAAAATAAACGATAAACAATAAATAACTTAAAATATGTATATTTAAACATTTCGATATTTATTTGCTTTTTTATAATAAAATATATTTTTAGAGGTTTATCCAAAACTCATTTTCAATCTTGGCTTCAAGTTATCTAAAAAACGAAAAATTTAATTGCAGAAGTCCCAAAGTGAAATAGTCACTGATCTTTAAGTGTCTAAGGAAGTGTACAAAATTATAGGTGTAGGAATATGGATATTGGCTCCATTGGGTTTCTAACTGTGCTAGTAATTGGTAGTTTATTTTGCATACTCATGAAAGTAATAAAAACAAATAGAGATCGAAGAGGTGCAATTATCAAAGCTATTAAATGTAAGAAAAAAACACCCTTGTTCATTGAAGTTACCATAATTATTGTTGTACTCTCATTATTCGTAACCAGTTCTGGTTGTGCAATACTAGGACAAACGCCAAAACCGGATATCAAAATTATTCAGCCAACTGAAAAAAAAATTGATTGGAAGGTGGATGTTGGAGGAACAGCAGAAAACATTCCAAGCGGATATGAACTTTGGGTTTTAGTCTACTCTGAAGGAACAAAACAGTATTACCCGATTACTAAAGCAGTAATTAAACATGGTCAATGGAGAGTAACTCAAGTTCCTGTTGGAACCGAGGACGATGATGAGAAAGAGTTTGACATAATAGCAGTACTGGCAGATAAGGAAGGTCAAGATATATTCAATGATTATCTTAATGCAACTGGAGATACAGAGGTCATGTATATTATTCCAGATGGTGTTAAGAAGTATGACAAAATAACAGTAACAAGAAAAGATGTGGGAATGTTTGGTTCGTTACTCTAAATGAAAATATAGAGCCAATCCCAAAACTCAAAATTTGCTTCTTTGGGTCTTGTATTTTAAGTGACTAATCGAGCTTCTGATTATAAAAGAAATCTTGGACAATTCAAATAATTGAGATTAAAACTGGGTTTTGGGATAAGCTCATACATTAAATGCCTAGGATTTTAAAGCTAAAAAGTAAATATTCCTTATAAAAACAATTATTTGCATAAATATAATAAAAAGTATCTTATTTATTCCTGTTTTCCTTGAATTAGGCTACTTATATTTTTTGTTACATGTATTTATCGACTCATTTATTTAGGATAACTTTTAACAGAATAAAGGTGTTATAATTCTCGAGTACAAGTTTCGTTCTGCATGTATCAAAAAACTTGCATGTTCTTTTAACCTAGGACTTGTGGCTACTATAGAGAAAAACCATTTTAATCCTGTAGAGTTTAATGAAGGCTTTATTCTTTTAGGTTCCATCGATAAGACAAATTTTTATTTTCAGTATCTTCGAAAATCTTCTTTTACTTATGGAGAATACCAAAATGAACTTATCCTAAAAAAAGGAGAAACAATAAAAGAAACTCTTTTTGAAATTGATTTAGAAAAAATGTTATTGTTTATTTATTCAGGAAAATCACAAAGTGATTTCTTAGTTCGAAAACTGGAAGCAATTTGTGGAGATTTATTTACTCCATTTGAAATTGATTTTGCTAAAGTTTTTGATCTGCTAAGAAAGTCAAAATATATCTGTAGAATTGAACAAATCGAAATTGCTAATTTTAAATATAAAGATTTTTTAATGGGAAAATATACGGCAAATATTCAAGAAGAAACAACATTTCGAAATATTATGAATGAATACGGCCTAAGTGTAATGAAGGTTGTTTTATCTATTGAAGATTATGACGGTAATTTCTCTTTGGTAAAGATTAACAAAGCTGGTTCTTTTTTATTCGAATCGTATTCTGAAAATAATTCCGATATATTGAGGTATGCTGTGTTAAATTTTTTGTGAGGTAGTTGTATGAATGAGCTTGGTATAAATATTAATGGATCTGAAGGAAACAATATAATGGGAGAATTTGCAGAAGACGAATTTGAAGCTTTTTTTTCAAATTTTGCTGGTTGGAAACTGCTTTATAGAAATGTTGATCTTAAAGATTTAAAATATCCTGATGAGAACAAAACTGAAAATAAAGGTTATGATTTTATATACGAGCTTTTTGAACCTTTTGAAAAGATTAAGCAAGGAGCAATAATTGAAAGTAAAAAAATCGAGGATATTTCTGATTTCGTCCCATCGAGGTTATCTGATGATATTGAGATTTTTAAATATAAAATTAAAAAAGCAATTAATTCCCAAGAATTACATGATGATCAAAAAATTAGATCATATGATTTGAAATCTTTTAGATATGGTATTTTATGTTACAGATTTATTAAATTCGACTTTGATAGATATTATAAGACTTTGGAGAAATACAAACCAAGTGAACGAACGAGAGATCTCAATTTTCCGGTTATTTTTATCCTATCAAACGATAAGTTACATGCTTTTTCAGAACTAAAAAAATGTACTAAGCAGTTAACATTTTATAATCGGGATCCTTTTTCAAATAACCAGCTCGTAGAAAGTGAAAAGTTGTCTTTATTTCATATGTTTTCAGACATAATCCCTTTTAGAGAATCTGGGGCAGATAATAACAATAATAGTTGTGGTATCCTTAGTTTTGACAAACCTTCGGTTGAATCTTTTTTGTTTATTGAGCATTTTTGTATGAATTTTAATTTTGAAATCTCAAAAATAATTTTTGTAAATTGTGATTTCACTAAAGAATCTCTTTACAACCAATACAAATCAGAGATCCAATCTTTAAATGACATCGAGGCTCTTTATTTTGGTTCTGGCGGCATGGATTGTTCTCAAAAATTAAATAAGGTGTTTAAATGACTCAAAATTATGAAAAATCATACAAAAGCCAGCAAGATCTCCTTGTTTTTTTCAATGATAATAATAAAGTTAGGATTCATAATTTGGAGGAATATTTTCAAGAAAGAGGGATAATTACTTTTGCAGATAAACGTTTTTCCTTGGCTAAATTTGCTTCAAATTTTATTTATGGAGTAGATTCACAAGAAAAACTAAAAAAATATGTTGGCATTAAAGCTTTTCCCACGAGATCTGGTTTTCTATTAGAGAATAAAGATAATATTTCAATTGACGAGATAAAGGAGTATTTCAACTCTCATGTAGGAGAAGTCTTTGAAGATATAAAGAATAGTACATTTGTTCGTCTTGGAATCGGGACTTCTAAATTAATTGGAGAAATTGAATATACCATATCTGATTCCACGGGAAGTTCTTTATTTGAAATCATCACTAGAAAAATTGAGTTTGAAATAATCCCGATAAATGGGGCTTTTATTGTTTCAATGCTTTTAAAACAAGAAAACGATTATAATATAGTCCTAGGCATTGTAAACGAAATAATTAATAGGGATACATTCTTTAATTTGAAATTAATCGAACACAATTTAGTTGTTTTTGGTAGTACTGACAAAATAAATATATTTTTTAAAGAAACTATAAAAGAAATTAATAAAAAATATGAATTTATGGGCATCATTAATTTTACACGGAAAAAGGCAGAAGATCTTAATAATGCTACCGATTCCTTTGAAATGAAACTTATAGAAGGAACTTTGGAAACTAAATTGATCAGTATTGAACCACTCCTAACTGAACTTAAAAGTAGAAATGCCAGACTTAGCGGTGCTGGATTTGTCTTCTATGATATGGTATCAAATTATTTTTTCATGGTAAGAATAGATTCAAATGAAAAGAAAAAACGTATTGAAATTAGTTTTATTGGTGATGTAAAAAAAATAGTAGCTAATGAAGATATAGAATCTTTCACAAAAAAAGATGATTTTTATCGTTTACCATCGGCAAACTTATCTGAAGAACAGAAAATGGATATTATTAATCAAATTTGGAAATTACTGGCAATAAAATTCTACGAATTGACAAATATAATCATTCAACCTTCTCTAAATCAGACGATCAATAGTTTTGATGTATCTGATGAGTGTGATTATTAACTAATGAATGAAAAGAACAATTTAAACCCCCAATAAGAATCTTCAAAGCACCAATATTTGGGGACTGTTAGTTATTATTTGACGTCTTTAAGCTAATTTAGAGAAGGTTTTCTAAGGCCAAGAATAAATATTTATGTGCCATTTAGAATTTTCTTTACTTCTTTTGTATCCAAATTTATTTTACCATCCTTCATAATTCGATCTTTCGTTCTTTTTAATGTACTTCTATGCTTAGGAATGATTCAAATATAATATCAAGAGGTTTTGTTGCCAAGAATGGTTATTGGAGGGAATGAAACTATAGATCAATTCCCAAACTGAAATTTATAAGTTATATTTTCATCATTCCTTAATCCCTAACTTCCTAGCCTCTTCAGGAGCTAATGCCAAGATTTTCTGCTTAATCTCTTTCTCATCAACGAAAACTTAAGCTTCCATTAAATCTAAAGGTTTGTTTTCAATATTATTTACTTCCTTTCCATTGTAAACTATACCATTAACCTGAATGCTTTTCCTCTTTAATCTCCATTATAGTTATCATATTTATTATTTTACAGAGTTTTGCACGTCATAAAAGGTATGAATAATAAATAGGAAATGTTTAAAGATATTATCTAATAATGTAATACAATAAATTAATGAAAAGTTTAAAAGATAACTGTATGTTATATTAGCTGGACTCTCAAAGAAGGATGGATTACATGATTGACTTAGCTGGGCCAGAAAAATTGGATCTTAAATCTATGAACATAACCGAAGAGCAAAAATCTAAATTAAAACGAATTTTCCCCCATGTATTTAATGAAGATAAAATTGACTTCGATAAACTCCGTCAGACCATGGGAGAAGAAGTTGATGAAGGACAAGAACGCTATGGTATGATCTGGCCAGGAAAATCAGAATGTTTCAAGATAATTCAGCAACCAAGCATAGGGACTCTAAAACCATGCAGAGAAGAGTCAGTAAATTTTGATGAAACTGAAAACTTGTTTATTGAAGGGGACAATCTTGAAGTTCTAAAGATTTTGCAAAAATCATATTATGGCAAAATAAAGATGATTTATATTGATCCTCCTTACAACACTGGAAAAGAATTCATCTATCCTGACAAATATTCTGAAACACTGGATACATATCTCGCATATACAGGACAGGTTAATGACGAAGGAATTAAATTTTCTACAAATACAGAAACAGAAGGGCGTTTTCATTCCAAATGGCTCAATATGATGTATCCAAGGCTGTTTTTAGCAAGGAACTTGTTGACAGAGGACGGAGTCATTTTCATTTCTATTGATGATCACGAAGCTGCAAACTTAATAGAAATTTGTAATGAGATATTTGGGGAAGAAAATTTTGTCGAGAAAATTGTATGGAAAAAGAGAAGTACTCCTCCAAATGATAAAATAATTGGAGCTGCCCATGAATATATATTAATTTTTTGTAAAGATGTCTCCAAAGTCAAATTAAATTTAAAATCAAGAAACACAGAGCAATTAGAAAGATATAAAAATCCAGATAATCATCCCAAAGGACCTTGGACCCCTGGAGATTTAATGGCAAACATTAAAGGAGGCAGATACGTTGAGTCTCTATACTTTCCCATAGTTAACTCGAATACTGGAGAAGAACACTATCCTTCCTCACATGGAAATTGGAGATTTAGTAAGAAAAAAATTGATAAATTATTGGCTAATAATGAAATTTACTTTGGAGAGGATGGAAAAGGCCGGCCAAAGTTAAAGCGGTTTTTATGTGATGTAAAAGAGGGAATAACTTATTCAACACTTTGGGATTTTGTTCCCTTTAATACTCAAGGTTCAAAAGAAATGACTGAACTACTAGGTAATCTAGCTATTTTTGATAATCCCAAGCCTTCAGGCCTGATAAAAGAAATTCTACGACTAGGGTCTGATAAAGATAGCATTATTTTAGACTTTTTTGCAGGATCAGGAACAACAGCACATTCGGTTTTAGAACTTAACTGTGAAAATATGGAATCACGTAAGTATATTATGGTTCAACTTCCAGAACCTTGTGATCAAAAATCCGAGTCCTTTAAAGCAGGATACAAAAATATTGCAGATATTGGCAAAGAACGGATTCGTAGGGTAATTAAAAAAATAGAAAATGAACGTGGACAGAGTTTAAACCAAGAAAATCCTTCAGATATTGATTCTAATGATGACTTAAAAATGTTAGATCTTGGTTTCAAGGTATTTAAACTTGACAAATCTAATTTTAATCAATGGGACAGCTTATATGCTACAGGAGAAAAAGTAATTAATACAGGAGAAAAAATAATAAAGCAACTCCAATTGGTAATGGAAAATGTCAATCCTTACAGTTCAGAGGAAGATATTTTTTACGAACTTTTATTGAAGTCTGGTTTTACACTAACAACTAAAATTGAGGAAATTGAGCTTGCAGGTCAGAAGATTTATTCAATTGAGAACGATGCCTTATTAGTATGCCTCAATCGAAAACTTTCTAAAGAGGTTATCACTGATATGGCCAAGAGGGAACCCGCAAGAGTCGTTTGTCTGGATGATGGTTTTGCTGGTAATGATCAGTTGAAAACTAATGCTGTACAGATTATGAAATCGTTTGGAGTTGAGGACTTCAGGACAATATGAGGGGGAAGTATGCAGCTTAAGTTTGATGCTAATCAGCAATATCAATTGGATGCTATTGATGCAGTTGTTGGTCTTTTCAAAGGTCAGGAGGAAAAGAGCGGTTTCTTTGAAAATGTTTATTCTAATGAATCCACTATTTTTGGATTATCGATTTTTCAAAACGTGCTTGGATTACAAAATGAGCTTAAACTGAACGAAGAAACTTTGCAGGAGAACTTGAATCTTATCCAAAGGAAAAACAATATTCTCTCTGAGGATAGCATAAAAAACAAAGGGCTTAATTTCTCCATAGAGATGGAAACAGGGACTGGAAAGACCTATATTTATCTTCGAACTGCATTTGAATTGAATAAAATTTATGGCTTTAAGAAATTTATTATTGTTGTTCCTTCCGTAGCAATACGTGAAGGTGTGTTGAAATCTATTGAAATAATGAAAGAACACTTTCTTAAACTATACAACAATGTCCCATTCGACTATTTTGTATATGATTCCAAGAGGGTGGCCCAACTACGGAGTTTTGCAAGTAGCAATGAAATGCAGATCATGATTATTAATATTGATTCCTTTAACAAAAAAGACAATAATATTATACATGACTTGCGTGATCAGATGGGGGGGCATAGGCCAATTGAATTTATTCAGGCAACATATCCTATTGTAATAATGGATGAACCGCAAAATATGGAAAGTGTAAAAGCAAAAGAAGCCATAGATTCACTAAATCCTCTATGTACACTTCGTTACTCAGCTACTCATCGTGATAAATATAATCTTGTTTATCAACTTGATCCTGTGAAAGCCTTTCAAATGAAACTTGTTAAGAAGATATCTGTAAACTCCATATTAGCAGAAAATGATCCAACAAGGGCATTTCTGAAGGTAGAAGACATAAAAAATGAGAATAACAAGTTTACTGTAAAACTAGCTTTTTACGAAGAAACCAAGGGCGGACCCAAACTTAAAAGAAAACAATTCAAAAAAGGTGATGATCTCTTTATTATATCGAAGGAGAGAGAAGAATACCGAAATGGGTTTATTATAGATGAAATTAATTCACGTCCAGGAATGGAATATGTTAAATTTTCAAATGGAGTTCGTCTCCGGCTTACAGAAGAGCAAGGCGGAAATAGAGATAATATTGTAAAGAAACAAATTCGTGAGACAATAAAAGCTCATTTTGAAAAAGAGATGCAAGTTAAAGGTATGGGAATTAAAGTATTGTCTCTTTTCTTTCTTGATAAAGTAGAAAATTACCGTATCTATACTGCCGATGGTTATCAACTTGGAAAATATGCAATGTGGTTCGAGGAGATATATTCTCAGGTCGCTCACGAATATGAGAACTTCGGTTTGGATATTCTTCCTGTTGAGCGGGTACATAATGGTTATTTTGCAATGGATAAAAAAGGTTTATTCAAAAATACAACAGGAAACACAAAGGATGACGAAGATACTTACAGCCTTATTATGAAAGAAAAAGAAAAACTTTTAAGTTTTGATAATCCGCTTAAGTTCATCTTTTCACACTCGGCCCTAAGAGAAGGTTGGGATAATCCAAACGTTTTCCAGATATGTACTATTAACGAAACAGTGTCAACTATAAAGAAGCGTCAAGAAATTGGAAGAGGTCTTCGGCTTCCAGTAGATCAAGAAGGAAATCGAGTATTCGATGAATATATTAATAATCTAGTAGTTGTGGCTAACGAAAGTTATGAAGAATTTGTCTCTATGCTTCAACGAGAGTTTGAAGAAGACTGTGGTTTTGTATTTGGTCGCCTTCCTCTGGACGCATTTGTTGGAATTTGTTATAGCAAAGCTGATGATGAATTCGAAATCAATAGAGAAGAATCAGAAACTATTTGGGATCATTTAAAGACAGAAGGCTTTATTGGCAACGATGGTTTCATACTTCCAGACTTCTCAAAAAGCATCCAAAAAGATACGTTTAAAGTCCCTGAACAGTTCGCAACTGCAACCTTAGATATTGTAACAAGGATTGAACAGCACCAGATTGAGAATCATATTGATAATGCTAACAAAAAGATTAAAGGCCACATCAATGAAGATGTAATACTTGACCCTGAGTTTGAAAAGTTCTGGAACGCTATAAGCACAAAGACAGTTTATTCAGTTAATTATTCCACAGACGAACTTATAGCAAGAGCTTCGAAGGGTATTCATAAAATGGAGAAAATTACTCCTCTTAAACTAGTTTCTTATTTTGCGGATATTAATATAGAGGACAAAGGTGTAACTGCTACCCTGACAAGTACACCTAATGTAGAATACTCTAGCAGAGCAGATCAATTACCCGATATCCTTTCGTACATACAGAACAAAGTAGAGCTCACTCGCAAAACAATTTTTGAGATACTTAAGCAGTCTGGAAGAATTGAAGAATTCCCTGTAAATCCACAAAAGTTTATGGATGCCGTAGTAAAGGAAATTCGTGATGTACTTCATCAGATGATAATCGAAGGCATACAATACGAGAAACTTGATGAAATCTCATATGAGATGTCCCTTTTGCGTGAAGATGAAAACAAACTGAATTTCGCAAAAGAAAGAATTATTCCTACTAAAAAATCAGTTTATGATTACATAGTCTGTGACTCCGGCATTGAGAGAAAATTTGCAGAAGATTTGGAAGACATCAAGGATGTAAAGTATTTTGTAAAACTTCCAGCTTGGTTTAAAGTCCCGACGCCAATTGGGAATTACAATCCTGATTGGGCCATTTTAAAAGAAAATGGAAAAATTGTTTACATGATCCGTGAAACAAAGTCAACCACAGATAAACTAAAGCTCAGAATATCAGAAAGCGACAAAATCGAGTGTGGTTATAAGCATTTCATCGCTATAGGAGTAGATTATGATGTTGCGACTTCAGCTCAGGAGGCTCTGATTACAAAGTTTACGTAAAGTGAAATTTATTTTTCATTTATAAGCAAACTATTTAATTCCTCATTTTCTTTTTCAAGAAATTATACTTGACTCTTCAGCAAGGTTTTTTTGCACTTCATACTATCTTAGTTGCAAAGTCTATCAAAGTATGACTTATTTGTAATTAAAAAAAATAAATGAAAATATCCTTTAAAAATCCAATATAAGTGTAAATAATACATATAGTTTATTTCTCATTGAAAATAGAAAAAGAAGTTCTTAGTTTGTAGAGTTTATCGTTTTTTTTTGTTTTTCACTTGCTGTAAGATATCCATGTCAAGGCCGGTGAATAATTCATCATTTCAGCCGGATTAAAATTCCCCAATTTCCAATCCTTGAGAAAAGCTTGAGGATCATAAATAATAATGAAGACGAAAGAATGGTTCTTAATACAGGATTTACATTCTAAAGGCTTTAGTATCAGTAAAATCGCCAGACAAATAGGAAATATTTGCAGCAATTTCTAACGGGTTTATGAAAAGTTGAGTAAAATTTATATCAAAAAGTGAGGAGAAGTAATCCGGCCAAAATGGGGAAAAGTAAACTGACATTGACATTTTGGGATGAGCTCAATAATAAGGGGTGATACCACGTTGCTTAAACCAGACACAAAGTAATTAGTTTATAGGGGTCCAGCCAACATTTCCGACAAAACACCCTTTAAACCCCTATTAGGCCTAATTATCCAACTACAGAAGTATTTGAATTTTAAGACATCCTCTAAGCAAGAATTTTAACGTCTTCTCCTTTCATGACTTTTTTGATGTACATATTAAATTCTCCAATAGTTGTGATGACTTCACTGATTTCATCTCTAGTGAAAAAAGGTCTTTTTGAATGGGGGTAATGCATTTCTTGATTTAAAGGAAACCCATAAATTAATGACTTAAAATATCTGCATTTTAATACTTTCTCAAACTCTAGGTCATTTGTGTGTTCATCAGTATTGTGATATTTAGATACAATTGCTGCTTTTATGTCAGCGTTGATAAGATCTCCCCAACTGAATGAATCTCTTTTTTTAAATGGAATATTTATTTGAACATTATCAGCAATTTCAATTAATTGTCTCTCAAAAGAAAGTCGTGCATAAAGTGATGCAGCCCTTAAATCATTTTGTTCTAAGTGTTTTCCTGCCTTAGTTAAGAAATTACTTGCTGAAGCATGTAAATTAGAATATTTGTAGCAAATGCCTTCTATTTGGTTCAGACAAACTTCATAAGATTCATATGTATTTTTTGGGAAAGTATTTGTCAAGATTTCATAAAACATTCTATCAGACGATAATATAACTAATTGATAAGTCTCACCCAAGCTCTGCAAATATTTTATTAAATAATATCTGTGCTCATGATCTATTGCGTATATAGGATCATCAATAAGAATTGTTTTAAGAGGAGAGTTTTTCCTAATTATTCTCGTGAGTAACAAAGCAAACCCAAGACATCTCAAATGTCCTGTACTAAGAATTTTATTAGCATTACTGAATGATTCTGAGCCTTCAAACTTAATAATAAACTCAAGAGCTCTATTTTCAATATCGGTCTTGATTTTTATTTGATCTACATTATCATTTTCTGTCTGGTTTATTTGATTATATATCTTAGTTACAATCTCCTCTGAAATATTATCTAACTCATAATTAATTTTTGAGATATATTCAATTTCATATTTGTTATATACTTGGGTTATGTCATTCCTGATGACTAATTTTAGATTTAGTTCGCTCTGCAACTTTTCGAGTTGTAATTTTTTTGTCTCAATTTCATCTATTTTCTCAAAGTAAAGTTTAACGTTTAGAATCTCAGATGATGTATTTTGAGCAATTTTTTCATTCAAATAATCATTTTTCATTTTTATTAAATTGTAAAACTTACTGACATTAATACTTGGATCTATATCTAATAGATCAAGTTGTTTAATGACATTTTTTAGTGAATTAAAATCTGATTCAATTGTTCTTATTTGACTCTTTTCTAAACCTTCAATTTCCAATTTAATATCGTTATATGCTTTAAATGACTCCTTTAACCTCTTTAGTTTAGAACTAATTTCACTGAAAATAATTTCATTATCACATATCGGACATTTCAATAAATTATTTTTAGATTGAAAATAAAATGTAGCTTCATTAATTAATGGAATAATTTTAGTATCCATTGTATTTTTTGAGATTTCAAGCAGTTCACTTTGTTTTTTTTCAATTAAACTATTTATGGATATTTGTGTTTCATAGTTTTCTATAAAAGTATTTTTTTTAAGGCTAAGAGTATTATATGTTGAAATATTATCAAAGTTGATTTTCGAAATTTGATACACCCATCCATTTCCAAAGATCTCTTGAAATCTATTTATCTGTCCTTTTAATTCATCGTCTAATTTTTTGATTTCTTCATTTAACGAACGATATTGATGGTCAATATTTGAATATTCTTTTGCAGCTTTGTCCTTTAATTTTTTTAATTGTCTTTCAAAATTAAGCAACTCTTCAAGCCCGAGCAACTCGGAGAAATTCTTCCATAAATTATCTTTTTTGTCAGCTACAAACTTCTCAATTCTGTTTGTTTCAATGAATAGTGATTCCATATCATCTGTTAATACTTTATGTTGATCTTGTAGGCTTATTCTATTGTTGGAAAATTTTCTGATTATGCTCTTTGAATTGTCAAATACTAATTCAACATATGGCGAGGCTGTATCCTTATTAAATTCGTTAAAAATAAATGAATTGTCTACATTTCTCTTTTTTATTTCATTTGTGACCTCTCCACAAATGGCCCACTCCATTGCATCAAAAAGACTAGATTTTCCAGTACCATTTTCCCCATAAATAAAAAGATGATTTCCACCATTGACTTTAATTATGTGAGGATTAGTTGTGGAATCATCCAGATAGTGAAATCCCCTGATGCCATTAATTTTAATCGTCTTTATTCTCATTTTTGTAGACCTCAAGGATTTCTTCATACTTTTTTTCTAAATATGTACTACTTTCATCTACCCCAAAATTTTCAGACTCCAATTTATCTATGAAATGAGCTGCTTTATTATTTTCTAAATCATCTGAAGATAGAATTTTCTCAATAATTGTTTTAAGGAAAATAATAACACCTGCAGTTGTTTCCTTTACATAGTCTTTTAAAAAATCTAAAATAAGAAAATGTAAAATTATCTACTGAAAGAATGAAAAAGAATCTTATTTTTTGATTCTCACACTCAATCCAGAATTGGGACCATTTGGAAGTCCTAAAGCAGTATCTATACCTGTACTTGTTCTCAAATCATTTAATAAGGACTCTGAACTTATTGCGTCGATAATATGCCCAATCATAATTTGTGAATCCGGTCTTGGATTTGAAACTTGTTTTGCTCTATATACCTCTAATTCGCATCCTTCATTAATTGCTCTTAGACAAAGAGCCCGAATATAAAATCTATTAAATTCCCCCTCCGACAATGTTTCATGTGCATTACTTGGCATCTTTGTAGGCTTACCATTTCTAAGTACATGTGTATTGAAGCAACCATGCGATAATAGATCAGCTCCAAATGTTATCTCATTCCCCTCATCAATTGCTTTTAGGAGTAATTCTGGATAAAGGTGTGCTCCTTCTTCATTCAAGCGAGGACTAATGTATAATTTATTATTTTTTTGATCATACGCTAATTCTTGCTTCATAAATTGCCTAGTAAATGAGTCTAAATTTCCAAAATTAAATGGCATAGTTATTCAACACCTTGAATTAAATAATCTATGATATTTAGTCGATATCTATATAACTCTACCTAATTTGTTTATAAAAATTATAATATGAATTTATATGCTTATACTTGATATATATTAATCAATTATATATATTATTGATATTTTTCTTACTTATATTTCAGATTAGAATCTATCACAGGTTTATATGGTAAAACCTGTGTAATTTTGCGGTTTATTCGATGCATAGGTTTTACCGTAAAATTTATGCATTCCTATTTTTCCTGATAGCAACCTTGTATCATATCTTAGATGTTTTTTATGGCAATTCTCCAGGCATCCTGTACAACATAACAAGGAAACTCACGAGAAAGAGCAGCATTTTAGATTTTTGTTGATGCACTCATTTTGGCCGCTTCCCCATAGTAAAGGACAAAATTTTCTATTTTACACTTGAATAATAATCTTTATATTGAAGTTTGTCCAACCTGTTTGTATAAATGGACAAAAATAAATTGGGTGTGATAATATGTTGATGAAACGTACAAGATATACAACGGGGGAAAAAGCTTTTACTAAAACTGAGTGGGAAAAGTTTCTAAGTGTTGTTGATAATCTTGAGGATGAAGTGCTCTTTAAACTTGCCGTTTCTACTGGAATAAGAAGGGAAGATATTGGAAGATCAAAAAAGAAGAATTCAGGAATCAGGGTTTCAGATGTCACTGAACTTCAAAATGGGACTGGAAAATTGAAATTCTTTGAGCACAAAAAGAACCGCATACATGAAGTTCCGTTATCAAAAGAAATGATGAGAATGATTAAATTACTAGTAAACAGCAGAGAAAAGAAAGAACCTTTCCTTATCACTTACTCAGGTAGAACCTGTCATCGAAGGTTGCAAATGTATTGTGATCTTGCAGGAATTGAAAGAAGACCATTTCATGCCATGCGTGCAACGTGCGTGAAATTCTGTCAAGCTGCTGGATGGAGAGTTGAAGAAGTAGCAAAACTCACTGGTGATACAATTGCAGTAATTCAGGAACACTATTCAACCCCGAATGAATCAGAAATGCAAGAAGCTGTTGTTATGAAAGCAATTATTTAATGAGGAAGATTATCATTAAATTAATAAATTATTTTGTAAATGAATTATTAAGTATTTCAATAATTTCTAATATTAGATTTGTTATAATCATATGCTCTTTTTAATTTCAGCAGCAAACCCCTTTTTAACTCATTTTACGAATGATTTTCACAAATTAATATCAAACTATGTCCAGAAGGAAAAATTAAAATTTAAGCTGATTTTTATCAATTTAAAGCCTATATAGTTTTCTACAGATATAGATATTTCAATTAAAATCTAAATCTGGGACTAAATAGTTCAATATACTTTTGCATTATTTTAGCGTGCAATAAGATACTTTACATGCATTTTTCGACTAAATTTTATAATGAATGTGTTATTTTTATATAAATCTTTTGAGTTGGATGTACATATTCGTACGTTGATTGCTTTCTTGACAGGTTGGACACGTGACACAGATGGAAATTATTTTATCTATTTTAATGTTAACAATTGTTAACTATTGAAGTAAATTTGTGTTAATCATAATATATAGCTCACTGATTCCGGTTTTACGGTACTGCTTTTTTTGGAAGTTCATACATCACTTCAGTAACATTTATATACATTCAAAATACATTTCCATTATAAAATAAATCTAAAATAATAAAAATAATAGAAAATCAAGAGAAAATATAGGTGATATTTTGAAAACTAGAACACAAATGACATTGAACCCAATCTTTCTTAAACAGATGGACAATTTACTTGAAACTGCTGGACTCACTAGAAGCGGATATGTCGAAAACTGCATGATAGAGGACATTTTAACGGTAAAAAAGCTTATCAGTGATCCAAAAATTCTTGAAAATTTTAGTAACGATAAAAGAGCAATTATATTAGATTATTTCAGAAGTGAAAAAGAAACAGAAGGTGTCAAAAATGAATAAAGTTCTCATGAACGTAATGGGTTTCAAAAATGAAACTGAAATGATTGAAAATGGAATCTGCCCGATGTGTGGAGTACGTGTAGGAACGATACCTTTCAGAGATGAAATCTCAAGAAAAGAATATAAGATTTCTGGATTGTGTCAGACTTGTCAGGATGCAGTTTTTAAGGAATTTGAGGAAATTTAAACTTGGGGTGACCAAATGCTAATCAAATAATAGAAAATACCTTCTGATTGCCAGATCAGAAGGTGGAAGAACAAGTTTTAGTTTTTTACCCTAGGAGGGATTTGTATAGACAAAATAATACATGATCCAAAAGAATATAAAGATTATGATAATAATGTAAAATTAGACATTCGTAGTCAAATAGCTGACGAAATTTTAAATTTTGATGATGGAGTATACAAAATATCTAAGGATACCAGAGCAGGTGCAACCACTTCATTACAAGGTATGTGTTTAGAAAGGCATATTCCCTATATAATAATTGAACCTACAAACCGAATTATTAAAGAAACTGACATTAAAGATGTCAAGCGAATTTTCAATAAACCAGATGCTAAAATAATTCATATTCCATCTAATTTTGAATGTATTATAAATCAAGAACTTTTCGAAGATTACCCCAATCTTCAATTATTGCAATTTTTATTGGTTGGGGAATCTTGTTCAAAATGTGAACATTTTAATGTATGTCCATTAACTGAAATCCATAGAGTTGAAAACCCTGCTGGATTATGTATAACATACTCTAAACTTGTTGCATTATCATTAGCTGCATCATTATACCCTGAATCAATTGCTGCAATGACATATGAAAAGTTAATTGAAGTTAAAGTCAGAATTCTTGACGAAGTACATGATTTAGCATTCGACAGAATGACAGTTATGGATTATTCAGAACAAACAGCAATTGATATAAAAGCATTAAAAGATAAAATTGTTGTTGCAGATAAAGCATATAGAAATAAATCATTCAGATTAATTAGAGCAATCATTAACAGATATTTGGAATTAGTGAATGATCCTGAACTTCTAGCAACGAAAGAAATAATGAAAAATGTTTTTGAATCATCAAGTGACATTTTCAAGAAAAAACATTCTGTCAAAATTCAAAACAATCATTATAATGCTAAAATACTTCCTAAATTAGTTACAAATATAATAACCGGAAAAAAAGAATTAAAATATATTGATGAATCAAATGTTGTTGGATTAATGATTAAGGAACTTGTAAGGCTAGTTAAAATAATTGATCGTTTTAATATTAATATTTCTGATGTAAATATGATTTATTCTATTGTCAATATTATTTTTAGTAAAGAATTAAATATTGAAATAGCTAAAAAGTATGATAAAAATGTTGAATGTAAATATTATTTTGATTTTCATATTAGTGCAATTGACCATCAATTTAAAAAAGCAATTTCCGAATATTTGAAATATGATCCATATCACTCAAAAACGTTCTTGGTGTCGGCAACTCACACAGAATATAATTATCAAGACCTATTCTATCCTGAAACAATAATAAACAATATTACATTTGGCAAAAACGGAGATCCGATGAATGCCAATTCAAAAATGAAGATATTCTCTGATAGTAAAACTTTTAATACTTTTGGTAAAAATACTTTCAAAAATCATCAGGATAAGATTGTTCAGCAATGCAAGGATATTATGGATATTTACGGAAAAGATGAAAAAGTAATTATTGTTTGTATGAATATTTCACACCATAATAAACTAAAAGAAATTTTTGAAAAACCCGAAAATTCCGAATATCATCCAAAAATATCTTATTATCGTTGTCCTGACATGATGGGTGTCACTTCAAATTGTAGAGTTGGAATTCATATTGGACTTGGATACATCCCATCTCATGCTTTTGATTCAATTAGAAAAGATCAGCATGATGCCAGAGTTCTTACGGAAGAAAAGATGCATTGTGACTCTTGGCAGGCAATGAGCAGGGTGAAAGATCCTGAAGGTAAAGAACCATCAGTTGTTTTTGCTCTTGGTTGTACGAAAAGAGATCTTGATAACATCACATCATGGGCTTCAATTGGAAGGATAGTTGATATTATTGATTATGGCATAGGTAGACAGACAGAAAAAAATGTAACACTTGTAGGGGAACATATTTCAAAACCTGAAATTATTGAAGCTGAAAGTTGGAATGAAACCCTTATTCAGAGTGCTATACATATGTATGGACTTTCAAAACCAGTAAAAATAGATTGTTACAAATGCAAGAATTTAATTAATTTAAACAAGGAATATTTTATTGTTAATTCAAAAGCTGAATCATTAAATAAAATATTTACTGGAACTAAATACAAAACTCAATTCAAATACAAAAATGGTGGTTATTCAAAAAAAGATATTCCAATTAATGAACAAATAATTAATGAACATACATCAGGTAATGAAACATATTATTTCCGTTCGGTGTTGAGTAAGAAAACAAATACTATATCATTTGAAACTGATTCGAAAATTGATTTAAATAAGCTTAAACTATTCCTTGACACAAATAAAATTCCTTACGTAATTGAAAAATTGAATAATTACCGTATATGGATCTTCATAAAGGAAAGTCCTGTTTCACTTGCAAAGAAAGTAGTTTATTCTATAATAGATGAAATTGGAAATAATTTCAAAATTAATCTCTCAGATGAACTAATAAAATTACCATTTTGTGCAAAATCTGAAATTCTTGTAAATGGGGAAACCGTTAATGATTTCATCAATTTTAGACTTGGAATTGTTGATATTTCCGATTTTGAGACTGCACATAAACGAATAAAAATACATCCATCTGATGATGAAAATAATAATGATGAAGGCTCTTGTTCCTCATCACAAAAATAAATCCTTCATTTTTTGAATAACTTTACATTATTATAAAAACTCATTTCTGAAAATGACAAAAAAGTGTCTATAATATACTATAGACACTTTCTAGCTGATTTCGGAAATCATTTTTGATACAGTTCTTCTTGCTATCGTAAAAACAAACTTCATTTTGTGATGAAGAACGGTAGACACTTTTTAACAAATTCGGGGTCAGCCGGATTCATAATTTTTTGTTAAATATAAGATTTTGAACGTTTCTAATAAAAAACTGAAATTTTTATCATTTTTTCCTGCCGCCTGCCGACCTCCACCTCGCACGCCAAACACATATCAGTCACGCAACGTTATCCTACCAGCCAAACTTGCAGATAATTATAATTATTTTAACAATAATAATCAATAGATTTATATGTTATGAACACATTTGTTATTTTTTCACCTGAAGTACAATTATAATGAAAGCTATTATAATCAACCATTAAGTTCATAAGAAATGAACACACTCGTTTAATTGGCGATACTCTTTATCCTGTATAGGCACATACCAATTTTAAACTTGTTTTAGCTGCAATCTGTGATGTCTGGATAAACTTATCAAATCTGCTGATAAATCTCCTAAAATCGCAAATTTAGGGTTTTATGCGGATTTTTCAGAGCATTCTTTAGGTCGATTATATTCAATGCAATAATTCCGAATTTCGAGTATCATTAACATTTGATTAGTCTTGCTTGATTTTTGAAAAACTACGTTGACTCTATAGTGTACCGTAGAACAGTATATTTTGATTGAATTTCAAGCAACTTGAATACTGAATTCAAGGTATTTAATTTAAAGCAGTTCATAATAAATTTATTTTTTCTATTTTATCTAATTCTAAATCCTGAATTTTTATATATATAAATATTTTCGGCTTCGTAGTTCAGTTTTTACATCTGATCCTTAACTTTGCAGCATATATGCAAAGTTAGCATTCCAGAGCAAATCTTTATATTAAAATAATTTTATAACATAATAAAAATAAAAATATTTTTAGGTGAAAATATGGTAAAAAAATCTAATAAATTGACTGATGAAGAAATCGAACAACATAAGAATGAGAATTATCAAATGATGGCTGCCATTTCTGGAAAACCAATTTCGGAATTTGTGGGTAATGAAGTGCATAGAGGGAATTATGGCGAAAAGGACTGTCTAATAAAGCAATCGTTTCTCAAAAATCTGGTTGAACCTATTTCAAGTAGACAACTGTTTGAAACCCTTAAAAAACAGGGCTATGATGCGAAATATACGACATTTTGCGGGCTTTTGTACAGATATCAGGATTATGGTTATGTAGAAAAGAAAACATCAAAAAAGCCGTTCTTATTCGGTTTAACCGATGAAGGATTAAGACATGCAAGAAATCCTTATCTCGCAAGGGAAGAATTAGCGAGAAAAAGAATGGAGTTTATTTATTCACAAATTGAAACACAGCTTATTGAACATCCAGAAGCCTTAAAGAATCTTGTTGAAACCATAACACAAATGAATATTGGTAGTCCAATAGGATCAGGTGTTACGGTTGCTTCAAATTCTGGAAGTCAATATAATGATAATTTTGGAAATGAAGAATTAAAGCAGGAATTAAATTCAAAAATCTTTAATAACGAATTCTTTAAAAATGCAGATGAATTAAAATTAAAAACATTAATTGATGGAATTCTTGATCCTTGTTTGAGTCAGGAAGAAAAACAAGAATTATTATTAGATGCATTGCAGGAAGCAAGAAACACCTTTAAAGGTTCTATGGTTGTTTCAAAACAGTATAATCCAAATCCTAAAAGTGAGGGATTACGTAAATATTACGACTATATGATAAAAGGAATTAATCATCCTGTCACCAAATCTCTTTATGAATCAATTCCTTTCAGGTTTATAAAAGTTGATAATGAAATTCGTTTAAAATCAGTTACTGAAAGTGGAACATACCGAAACAATAATGATGGAAATGAACTTGATTTTGATCTTGTGAATCAAAGATTTTTTTATAACAAAATGCAGATAAAAACACGTAATAATGGAAAAGAGTTAGAGTTTTATTATGCAGTTGTTGATGGAAAAGGTGCTTGGGGATTTAACCGAAAGATAACAACAATGAGTTATTCAGACTATGAAAAAGCTAAAGGTAAAACTTCACCAAAATTAATTATTAAAAATTAATTATTTTGTATATACAATTAATTTCTGGTGCTATTCTGAGCACCTACTAAGCAATTTATATTTATACTTTTGTGTGAATATAATTAGTACATCAGTACATTATTAGTACAAGTTAGTTCGTAAAGAACTAACTAGCTCGTGTCCTGCAACTAGTATATCATAAAAGATTCGGTTTTTGTTAAGCTATTATGGTAACTAATTGACTTTGAATTGACCCATATATCATAAACTTTAATTTATACTTTATTCCGTAAAAATTCCGTAATTACGTAATAAATTAATTAAAAATAATTTTTATTTAATATTTATGTGAATGTTCATAAATGTGTTCATATCATTTAAACCTTCCCACAAGTTATATTAATTTATAATTAATGAATTTTCAACTATTGTATATACGTTGCTATGTTGATATGTTTATACAAAAATTTTTGATTGTCCGTTTGTTGGTACTTCAAAAATTCAATCTGTAATGTTATTTATATTTTGAATCCCATAGGGCTATTTTAATAAAAGAAAAAGTACCTAATTTTACATTTTTTCCAGAGAAAACCTGCTTGACCCTGTAATAAACTTTGGGGAAGCTTCTATACTTCTTCCTCTCCTGAGCGGGCTTTTCGGGGCATCCCAGCTTATAATAAGCCTTCTCACAAATTCCGAGATTCCTGAGAAATCCGTTTCAAAATTTGAGCTTTCCCGAAAAAGAGTCCTGAGAGGGGTCTTTACTGGAAGTGCAGCAGGTTCTCTTGTAGCCTGGCTGCCCGGTCTTTCCTCTGCCATTGCTGCCCTCCTGGTAGGACTCTTTGTAAGGTCCGATTTCGACAGGAGATCCCTGAAAAAAGAAACATCGGAACCTGTACCTGGAGAAAGAAAGTCCTCCCTTTATTCAGATTCCTCTTCAAATCACCAGACTATTGAAAGCTCGAAGGAGTTTATGGTTTCCATTTCCGGAGTAAACACTTCAAATGCAATTTTCGGGCTAGTTGCTCTTCTTGTTATCGGGAGGACTCGGAGCGGCGCAATGGTTGCTATAAATGATATTCTGGGTATCGAATCGCTCGGTTTTCAGGTAATAATGTTATTTTTTACTGCCATTCTCATGACTGCGTTATTTTCTTACTTCTCCACAGTCTGGATAGGGAACAATGCCCATTATATGCTCCGAAAGCTCGACTACACAAAACTCTGTATCACAGTACTTTTGGGGCTTACAATAATGTCTTTCCTTTTTACTGGACTCTTTGGTCTCTTTATATTCATCATCTCTATTCCTATAGGTATGCTCCCATCTTATATGAATGTCAGAAAATCCCATGCAATGGGAGTAATTTTGCTGCCTGTGATTCTTTACTTCCTTTAAGAGAAGTGTTTCTGGAAAAGCTTGCAGGATACTGTCGATCCAGGCAGGAGTGCAGCATTGAAGATGAGTATGTTATGAAAAGAAGAAACTGTGGATAACTATCCAGTTATGATATTTTTCTTAATTTCGCCATTGAAGTACAAAATATAAAACTTAAAATGTATTGGGTTGAAATTGTAAAAGAATAAGACAAATTATTGGGTTAGAGTTAAGAGAAAAAAATAAAAGAGAAATTTTAGAAAAGCAGAGAGTAGAAAGGTATAAAGTAGAAAAGTAAAAAGCCACAGATAAATGTCAATAAAATCAGAGAAGCCAATAGTCAGATAAGTCAAAAATGCCAATAGAATCAGATGGATCAATAATCAGAAAAGTCAAAACTGGGACTGATCGAAAATTGAGAAAAGGTCACGTTTGCAGAAAAAAGTCATGTTTACAGAGAAAAGTCACGTTTACAGAGAAAAGTCACGTTTATAATATAACTAATAGCTCAAAAGGGGTTTTCGGACTTATGGATGTACAACTTGAAAAGCGTTTGGTAGAACTCAGGGCAGAATATGAAAACGGGCAAAAGATTCTCAAAGATATTGAATTAAAACTTGCAGAGCTTGAGAACAGGAAGAAAATCCTGGGTGAAACCCTTCTCAGAATCAGTGGAGCAATTGATTTGCTTGAAGAGGTTCTCGGAGAGGGTGAGGGTGCTGATAGTCATGAAATAAAAGCAGGCTCCGAAACTCCTGAAGGAGAGGCTGAGGTCCCCAATGTCATAAGGCAGCCTTTTGAGAAAGCCAGAGGAATTCTGGAAGAGGCCGGACTCTTAGCTGGAGAGGTCACTGAACAAAAAGGGGTTTTGCCCATAGGGGTTATAGTAGGGGAAGTGCTCAGACAGAATCCAAAGCCAGGGACAAAATTGCAGGCAGGGTCGGCCGTAGATCTGGTAGTTGCATCTAAAGGGAAGTTTTTGCCTCCTGACCGGAAATCTTCATGCAGATCTTTTTCTGACCGCGGCTGAAAAGGAATAAGAAGGGCTTTAAAATGAAAGCTTACCCCTCAATGACAGAAGACTATATAAAAGAACTCAGGGAACACTCCAGAGCAGCGCTTTCAGCTTTTGATATTCCTGGGCACGCAGAAAATTTCATATCCTTTAAACCCTGTCTTCAGAAGTTTTTGAAAGAATCGGGAGACATCTCCGGGATTTTCTGGAACAGCAGTAGCAAAAAGCTGGGAGAACATCTGAGAGAAGTGTTTTATATAAAAAACAATTCTCCATTTTCCCCTTCTGTTTTTTCTGGACTGAAACAGGCGCTTAAAGGAATAGAAAGAATAGAAAAAATGCAGGGGAATAAAAGTAAAGAAAGTATCTCCATGAATAAAAATATTGAAGAAAAATCACTTGTAGAAAATGAAAGCTTACAGGAATCAGCATCTTTTTCTTATAAAAGAGGGACAAAAACCCTGAATGTTAATGGAAATAAGTACGAACTCCTGCCTCTATTTCTTGCTGTAAGGGGCCTTTATGCCTCCCTTCCTTTTTTCGACGAACTCAAAGCCTGTACTGGAATGCTTGAAAAAGACCCTCAAAATGCCACAGCGCTTTTTCAGAAATCCACACTTCTTTATAAGGCAAGAAGGTTTGAAGATGCCCTGCAACTCATAGAGAAGGTACTTGAAATGGTTCCTGACGACTTCAGGGTCTGGTATAACAGAGGTGTAATCCTTTCGGAAATGGGCAGGCTTGAAGAAGCGGTTGACGCTTATGATAAAGCAATCGGGCTTGAACCGACTTTTGAGATTGCATGGGATAACAAAGGAGTGGTGCTTGCCAGACTCGGAAGACCTGAGGAAGCCCTCGAAGCATATGAAAGAGTGCTCCTGAGAAACCCGAAATATGCGGAAGCCTGGGCAGGAAAAGGCTGTGTCCTATCTTCACTTGACAGGAAAGAAGAAGCCCTTGAAGCATATAATTCAGCCCTCAAAATCAGGCCTGATTACCTGGAAGCTTTGAAAGCTGTCGGAAATTTGCTTTCCAGACTTGGTAGATATGAGGAATCTCTGTCAGCATATAATGAGGCCCTTCAAGCTTTACCGGAAGATCCCGCACTCTGGGCAGGCCGGGGGCTTGTTCTTTCAGAACTGAACAAACAGGAAGAAGCCCTTCGGAGCTGTAATAAGGCTCTTGAGTTGAAACCTGGTTTTACTCCTGCGCTTGAAATAAAGGTAGAAATCCTTTCGAGAATTAGCCGCCAGAGGGACATAAATTCTCAATAATATTTCCTACAAAAACAGTATATTTTCTGCAAAAAACGGCTTATGCAAAAATAACTTCTCTGCATGAATAATTTTTACATAAACCCTTTCTACCGTTTACTCGCAAAATTCGAATCAGAAAAAGTATATCTTATTTGAAATGAAAGTGCTCAATACAGGTCTAACTCCGGTTTCGTGCAAAAATCCGGAAAATTAGACATGGAAGATGATTCCGAAAGGGGTCCGAATATATCTTCGCTGGAAAGAGGATTCCGAAATGACCGAGGAGAAGAATACTACTGAAAAAACTGAGATAAAGCAGAAGGAACTGGAAGCGGCAGAAAAAACCGAAGAACACGAGGACCCCGGGCAGCTCCTTCTATCAGCAGGTGAAACTAATGATTATGAGGACAAACTCAGGCTTTACGATAAAGCTTTAAATCTGGATCCTCTGCACTTTGATGCCTGGCTTCAGAAAGGTTTTGTCCTTGACAGGCTGGGGAGATCTCAGGAGGCTCTTGAATGTTATAACAAAGCTCTCGAAATCGAGCCTGAGCATCTGGGAATAAAATGCCTCAAGGGTTTTGCCTATAGCAATCTAAAGGAGCATGAAAAAGCCATAGAATGTTATGATGAAGTTCTTAAAGTCAATTCCGATGATATTTTTTCCCTGTACCAGAAAGGCTTGGTTCTGGAAAACCTTGGAAGGTATGGAGAGGCTATGGAAGCTTATGACAGGGCTCTTGAGGTAGATCCTACTGATGCCCTTATCCGGGAAAAAAGGCTCAGGCTTCTCGGGCTTATATATAAAAAAGGGACCCTGATCGATTCGCCGGATAGCGACTTTAACTGATCTTTTCGAAACTGAAAAACAGGAAAAAAGCTCATGATTCAAAAAGAAAAAGTAAAGAATCCAGAAATCAGTAAAGGATCTAAAAGGAATCTGAATCAGAAATAAAAAAAGAAATAAAGAAGAAATAAAGAAGAAATAAAGAAGAAATAAAGAAAAAGAAATAAGGAAGAAATAAAGAAAGAGAAATAAGGAAGAAATAAAGAAAAAACCAAAAAGTGTTAAGGGCTGTTTCCAGCCTTTACTTTTTACTCTGCTCGTTTTCTTTCCTGATCTCTTCAACTGTTTCCATAAGTTTTTCTTTGATTTTCACGATAGCGTTAACAGCTTCGCCGCCTGCATCAATAGGAGCCTTTTTTTCAAGGTCAGCTTTCATTAACTGCTCGTCAAAAGGAATCTCTCCAAGTACCGGGATGCCAAGTTCCTCAAGCCTGTGGTTAACCTTCCCGCCTCCTCCTTTGTTAATTACGGCAGCAATGTGTTTTATCCCTATTTCAGAGGAGAGCTTTTTTATTCTCTCTGCTGTTTCAAGAGACCTTGCCCCTGGTTCCACCACCACAATCATAAGATCCATACCGCGTGTGGTTCCTCTTCCCAGGTGTTCTATCCCCGCCTCCATATCCAGGATAACCGCACTCTTTTCCTTAAGCATGAGGTGCCTGAGAAGAGCCCTGAGGAAGGCTGAAGCCGGACACATGCACCCGCTTCCTCCTTTGTCAACAGTCCCCATGACAAGCATCCTTACTCCATCCGGCCCTATTACTCCATATTTGCCTGCGATATCGTCCACTTTAGGGTTATAGATAAAAGCCCCGCCTTCGGCTCCTGCCCTTTCCTGGATAAGGTCTTTGAAGTCAGCAAGGGGTTTTGGGGGGTTTTCTATACCCAGGGAAGATGCAAGGTTCATGTCCGGATCTGCATCTATTGCCAGGACTTCATATCCGTCCCTTGCCAGCAGTCTTGCCAGAGTGCCTGAGAGAGTGGTCTTTCCAACGCCGCCTTTTCCGGTTATTGCTATTTTTATTCGAATTCCCCCTGATACTGATATAAATTAAACGGAATATTTTTTATTCGGATATAACCATCAAACTGTTTATACTTATTGATTTTATCTGATTTTACTTTTTGTGTTTTATTTCTACTTATAACAGATCCCGCTTTTAAGAGCAATATGTTTAAGGTATTCTTCTATATGGCTCCCCTGCTTTCTGGAAAAACCCGACTCCCTGGCAAGCCGGTCAAGCACTTTTTGAACTCCGGTCCCATACTGCATTGCTTTTTTCTCTTTCCGGAGAATCTCCGGGGGAAGAAAACCTTCTGCCACTTTCCTGAGGATATATTTTCGTGTATATGAACCATTTTTTTTCAGGATCTTGAGTTCAGGACTAATGGCAAGTCCGATTTTTATTACTTCTTTATCAAGGAAAGGCACCCTGAGCTCTACGGAATTGGCCATTGTAACCATGTCATCCCTCTCAAGGTTAATTGTTGAGATATTCTCAAGATTAGAAAAAATCTCCCTATCCAGCACATCAGGTCCCATCTCGAAAAACCCTTCATGTCTGCTGTACCCTCCGAAGAGTTCATCCGCTCCCTGACCTGTTAAAATGACCCGCTTTCCATCTTCACCTGCGGTCTTCGCAACTATATAAAGAGGAAGCCCTATTGTGACCTTCATCGGGTCAGTAGATTCGGTTGCGTAAATTACCCTGGGAACAGCAGCTTCTATTTCTTCGGGCGAAAGAAAGTGGACTTTCAGGTTGCTTTTCATGCCTATGGCTTCGGCTGCATACTCTGCCTGGGTGATGTCATGGGAGCCAGGAAGCCCGACCGCATATAGAGGGATATCGGGGTCTATCCTCTTTGCAAGGGCTGCTAAAAAGGTACTGTCAATTCCTCCTGAAAACGCAATTCCTGAGAGCGGGCTAAGCCTCAGTTCTACAGCCCTTTCAAGGGCCTCCTTCAAGCGAAATACAGCTTCTTTTTCTCTGTAAATTCTTTCTTTAGGAGATTTTATTTTAAGGGATTTCTCCATTACATTTTCGGCTATTTTCCCGTTTTTGGTATTGAAGCCGGTAACCCCTCCCTGAGGAAAAGGCTTTGCTTCTCTGTTAATGCGTGAGAGGGCTTTTTTTTCGGAAGCAAATACTAACTCCTGCTTTCCCATTTTCTCCGCATGAAAAAAAAAGAGAGGTTTAACCCCTGATGGGTCCCTGGCAAGTACAAGTTCTGTCCCGCATGCATATGCAAGAGCATAATCCCCATTTACTTTCAGAAGTGCGGAAAATACGGCATCTACCGGGGCACTGCCTTTTTTTACACCGTTTTCTATAAGTTCAAAAAGCAGTTCCGTATCAGAATTGGTTTTTAGCCCTATCTCAGCCGCAAGCTCGCGGAAATTGTAGATCTCTCCGTTAAGTACGAGGGACCCTGTTCCTGTAAGCGGCTGGGGCATATCCCCGGTTATTTTTAGCAGGGTATTTCCTGTGCTCAGGTCTCCCGAAGTATGTATTCCGCAGGCATCAGGTCCCCTGTGCCCCAGGACTGCAAGCATTCTCTTTACTTCCGTATTACTGTCAGAAGTTCCGAACATTCCTGCTATTCCGCACATAATTATACCTTTTTTCCGTTCTTTCTGTCCGGTATACACAGCACAATCCTGTATTTATTGTTTTGCAGTCTCCAGGAAACATATCAATGAATAGCCAATGAATAGCTGAAAAGAACCGTATAAGCAAGACAAATAGATTTGGAAAAGATATCGACAATTTAACTTAAATGAGATTTAAGATACCGCGGCTTTTTAATTAATGTGATAATTGTTGAATCTATTTTAGGTATGGGAAAAGTCTTTCATTTTTTTCTTCCCATGCCGCGCCGGAGAGGAGCCAGCCCGCGGTATAAGAAAAACAACTCTCAAGCCGGTAATGCGCTGTCAATAGGGTAAAATCCGGAAAAGCTTCTCTGGCTGAAGATATTTTCTTAACTCCAGAAACCGACCTTAACTCTACACATAAATGCAGATATCTCCACCATTTGAATGAAAGTCGCATAAAAAGAAATAATTGAGAAATGAAAAGAAATCAAAAAATCGTACTTATAAATACTTATAGTTCTGCAGTGCTTTTCTTACTTCAATCACGAAATTCCGGCTGTTTTTGCTTCTGACCCTGTCATCTTTCTCCTTTTTATTCTCTTTTATCATCTTTTTCCTTTTTATTCTCTTTTATCATCTTTCTCCTTTTTATTCTCTTTTATCATCTTTTTCCTTTTTATTCTGTTTTATATCTGCTATGTTACCCCGGTGATTCCTCCCTGAGCACTTCTACAGCGAATATGGGATCACCTTGCAGTGCAGCGAAGGGATTCCTTGCGCTTTTTTCGTCCCCTATCCAGATGGAGTGATTACAGTAAAGACAGCAACAGCGTGTAATGTAAAGGTCATTTTTCGGCACATAAGCCCTGCAGCAATTGCTGCCTCTGAGAACTCCATGTTTGCAGAGAACAAGCTGCCTGGTCAGGTGCAAATCCTACTCCAGACCATCGTGTTTAATATCCCAGCTATCCGGTTTATTGAAGTTCAGTATTTCACCCAATTTATAATTGGATTTTTTATACATTTAAAACTATCCAAATCTGTAATACATTTTTATAATAGTACTTGTATAAATGCGGGTGACATTCCCGGAAGCATCCGAAAACTGCAAATAATTCCATAAACCCTGGGATTTCTGCCCTCTGACAGTAAAATAGAGATTACAACGAGAAAAATGTAAATAGAGACGTCTTAGATAGAGAAGTTTTTTTAATTCAGTTCACTGTAAATGTACCATATTTATTTAATATGGATGGTTTAGTTATCTCGTATTAATCGATGAACTAATTGTTTCCTGGTGTTTGGCTATGGAGTGGTTCACTCTCCAGGCAAGAGAAACAGAATAAAAATATTTAAATTAGATGACTCTTAAAAACATACCTGGACTGAGGAAAACAAATGCAACTTGAATCCACAAAACGCAAAAATCAGGAATATTTCGCTGCCTGGGATAAAAAGATAGAAAACACATGGATGCGTCTGCTTTCAGACATGGCAAAGCCGTTTATTATTTTTATAATTTTGAATATTTTTACAATTGCCATACTGGTCAAGTTAAGCATATATAACTTTAATTTCTAACTCTCTGTAATTTTGTTTACAAATTATATGTTTTCTCGGCATTATGGGCACTGCTATTCAAAGACATATGTACTGATGGCAGGATCTGATCTTCTCGTATCCAAGGTACATAGATAAATAATCAAGTATAGTTTAAGAATAATTTATAGTATTAAGAATGATTTTATCTATGGCATAATAGAAAGTTACAAACGCCAATTCTCCTGATAAATGGTCTTTATTTTTCCGTGCTTAATAAACATGTCTCTAAATAACACCCATAAGATTAAATAGGTTTTATCCTTATTTCCCATGAAATCGGCGCTGGTAAGGCAAGTTAAAAACCAGCCAATAACTAAAAATAAATGGGATTAGATTAAGTAATCAAATACTTTATAATTATTATGATTCAGACCGGTAATTATTTACCTTCAGCGCATCACCTTCCATCTCATACCGTATTTGGTCTACCGGAAAAAAGGTAAAAGTCCAAATAATTAAAAGGTTGTAATTAAAGATTCAATAAACAGAATATTGTAATTAAAGATTCAAGATTCAAAATTGAGGCTTACAAAAATGCAGTACCAGGCAACAGTAACTATTGAACAGAAAGCAGGCATGCTTGACCCTGAAGGCACCACAGCCAAGAGGGCGCTCGGACACCTTGGATACGCAGTCGAAAGCGTAAAGACTGCAAAACTGTACGAAATCGTGCTCGAAGCCGAATCTGCCGAAGTTGCAAAGCAGAAAGTTGATGAGATGTGCCAGAAACTAATTGCAAACCCAATCATCCACAACTATACTATAGAGCTCAAAGAATTCAATTAAGGCTCCGTGCATGAATAAAAGGATTGATGATAAAATCCAGAAAGCTAAATGCTTTGAAAACTTGAAGGAAGATTGAGGGAAAAAAGATGAAAATTGCCATTATTCAGTTCGGAGGCACAAACTGCGACCTGGATGTCCTTCACGTCCTTAAAGACGTGATTGGTGCGGACGCCGAAACTGTCTGGTACAAAGAAGAAAGCCTGTCAGGCTTTGATGGGGTCGTTGTCCCTGGCGGCTTTTCTTATGGAGACTATCTCAGGGCAGGAGCAATTGCTGCCAGAACTCCTATTATGGATTCCGTAAAGAAAATTGCAGCCGAAGGAAAACCTGTCCTCGGGATTTGCAACGGTTTCCAGATCCTGACCGAAGCGCGGCTTCTGGAAGGGGCTCTTACAACAAACGAGTACCCCAAGTTCAGGTGCCACTGGACCAGCCTTAGAGTCGAAACAGCCAGCACTCCCTTTACATCCAGGTTCAGAAAAGGCGAGGTTATAAAGCTCCCCATTGCCCATATGGAAGGCAAATTCTATGCTGAGGAACCGACTCTTGCAGAACTTGATGAGAATGACCAGGTCGTCTTCCGTTATGTGGATGAAAAAGGAAGGCCAACAGATAAAGCCAACCCTAACGGTTCTCTGGAAAACATCGCAGGAATAGTGAACTCTTCAAGAAATGTTCTCGGCCTCATGCCTCATCCTGAAAGGGCATCGGAATCAATCCTTGGTTCAGATCAAGGCAGGAAGGTTTTTGAGTCTATGGCGGATTATATTACAGAAAACTTCTAATCCGCTTCCGTTTCTTTTTAATTGCCTTAGCTTTTAAGAAAAAGCTCCTTTTGTTTTTAAAATTTATTTCCTTTTTAAGAATTTATTCCATATAATTTTATATTAATTTATTTTGTACTAATTTATTTCACATTAATTTATTTTGTACTAATTTATTTCACATTAATTTATTTTATATCAAGTTACTTTGTATTGAGTTTTATATTGAGTTATTTTCTTTCACTTCAGTTCTTCATTAAGCTCTGGTTTTCTTTATCAGCCTTACTGAGAGAGAATCCGAATTTTTTATGCGTTTCAAATATCGAATCTCCTTTTAAACCGATTTTTTGAATACAGGAGGATAATTAGCAGAGTAAAATAAACGAAAGTTCAGACTTATTTTTCAGAATTTATGTTTCAAAATATTTTTATTACTCTAGAATATATCCTTACGAGTTAATATAAAATATCATTTATTCTTTTGGAATGGATAATTCAATCAATTAAGGGAGTATTGAATTATGAATGAAAGGCTAGCTCTAAATGTTTTGGTAATTTCTCTTCTCGTACTTGGAACTGCTATAATCCCGGCAAATGCTGCGGTTATTACCGTAAGTATGAATGGAGGGGAAAACTACACTTCTATCCAGGAAGCTGTAAATAATGCACAGAACGGAGACACGATTCTTGTAAATCCTGGAGTTTACAGGGAAAATGTGAAAGTGAATAAAGAAGTTTTAATTATCTCAAATTCTTCAGAAGAACTGAACGACCGCACATATGTGCTGGGTGCAATTTCGAATGACGATGTCTTTTTTGTTAACTCGAGTAATGTGACAATATCCGGGTTCTATATCTCAGGAGGCC
Organism: Methanosarcina hadiensis; assembly: GCF_046529725.1. Taxonomy (GTDB): domain Archaea; phylum Halobacteriota; class Methanosarcinia; order Methanosarcinales; family Methanosarcinaceae; genus Methanosarcina; species Methanosarcina hadiensis. Next base: position 2,052,275 of record NZ_CP136241.1, read on the forward strand.
CTTCCAGTCAGGACTGGTACGAGGTTGGGATTTATCTTGAAGGGGCAGACAACTGTTCACTGATCAACAATGCCCTGATATTCAATGATGTGGGCATAGCTCTCAATGGTTCCCAGCGCAATTACATTAACAACAACCTTGCAGGCATGGGATACACCGGGATTGCTCTTATCGGTTCCAATGAAAATGAACTCTCAGATAACTGGCTGGCAACAAATGACGAGGGAATCTTAATGAACAGCTCTGTCAACAACACCATTTTCAATAACACCGCAACTGCAAATGGGATAGGGTTTTTCCTTGGGACATCTGACCGAAATATAATTGATTCTAACTCGGTCTCGAGAAACGATTATGGAATCATTTTAGAGAATGCGGGATACAATACTGTAACAAATAATTCCCTGCACCAGAACGAGCTTGGAATTTACCTTAATGCATCCTCCAGCAACACTATCTATCAAAATGAGTTCTCTAACTTCCTTGATGCGCTGGACGAAGGGGTTAACATATGGAACAGCAGTACGGCAGGCAATATCTGGAGCGACTATACAGGTGAAGATGCCGATGGAGACGGTATCGGAGATAGTCCTTTCGTTGTCAACGAGTCTACCGGAAGTACGGATTATATGCCTCTGGTAGAAGAATCCTCTGATAACAGCTCAGGAGACGCAGGCGACAATAACGGAAATGAGACGTTTGTATCTAATGGAAAGCCAGAAGTCTAAAAGGAGGTTACAAAGGAGGTTACGGAATATAGCTGGAAATATGCCTGAAGTACCGCTAACCAGAGTACATCTGATCCCTGACTAATTTAAAAGGGGTAAGAAGTAGAAAGAAATAAAAAGAAAGGAAGGGAACTCCGGATGAAATCTCTTAGAAATTTCTAATAAACATGTAAATCCTTAGTTTTTAGATTTTTACATTTTCTAGATTTTTATCCTGTTAGAATTTCTTCCTTCCAGGACTTTCTTTTTTCCAGAATTTCCTTCTTTCCAGAATTTTCTTCCAGGATTTCTTCCAGAATTTTCTTTCAGGCTTCTACTTCACAACTCTTAGATTTTTATTCTAATTTTAAATCTTTTGTTAGTTAAAAAGGAAATTAAAAAATCCATTGCTTATTTGTGCCCTAATAAGATAGATGCAATAAATGCCATTATCAAGCACACAAAAGTAAAGACGAGAGCAAGGACTGACTTGACCTCTTCTCCCTTTGACATCTTGCTGGACTTACTGTTCATGTATAGCAGATAGAGCAGGGCTGTTGAGACTGGCACCATCCAGAAAAAATACCTGGCATTTTCGTAAGATGCTGTCCCGGTTGCAGTCATAAGTATTAGTATGATCATTAACCAGCCTAACAGGAGAGTAATTTTAACAACTGTTTTTCTTTTTACGGAAAGGGACCTGGAAATGCCGGGACGACAATTATGAGTTTTCTGATATGGAAGGGGCATACACTCTAATTTATTGTTTCAACTGTTATTTAAATCTGCTTCTATCTTTTTTATGTATTTAATCGATCAAAAGGATAGACATGGGTTCAGGCTGACCTTTTATAGGAAACATTAGAGGCATTCCTGCTTCTGCAGCAGTTCTTTTCATGTTAATGCCTACAGCGTGCTCAGGAATCCTTGCCATGTTTGAATGGATGCATACCCCTTTTTCCACATTGCATTTTTCGCAGAGCCTGCACGAACCATTAACAAATGCCACTGCAAAAGTAAAACCCTCATTAAAAGCTGTTTTTTCAAGCTCAAGCATTGAGAGCAGCATTTTTTTGCTGTAATCAAAATAATCTGACCAGAATTTTGAAGCTTTTTCTCTTGTTTCTTCAGGTTCTGAAGGATCAAGCCAGGTCTTATAAGGAGCTTTTGCAATCTCTTCATCCGCTACCGCAGGAGACCGGAATTTGACAAGAAGAGCATACCTGTACTCTTTAAGTATTTCCCTGAACTCATCGACAGCAGGAACATGAGGAGGGCAGGTAAGTTTTTTCCCGTAGCCAATACATCCTCTGCATTTTAGAACCACTCTTTTTTCAACGAAGACCTGGTTGGTGGGGATTATCTTTGCGTCCACGGCTTCAAGCTCAAAAGCCTTTTTTACAAGAAATTCAAGTTCTTCAGGGGCCATATCTCTAAAAGGCAGAATTTTTCCTCCTTTAAACTCGCTTTTACCCAGAGGAGTCATAAAATTACTCTATTCTTTAGCTATTTCCTGAAGGGCGTATACTACTTATCTTTTTTCAAATATTCCTGTTTGTCTGAAAGTATTCTCTGCCTCTCCTATTTTATTTTTCAGAACCTATATTTTTATTCTTTAATCTGTCCTGGCAGCCGTTAATTTAACAGTTAATCTTGTTTTAAGCGTGAATACTGTTCAGGGGTTAAAGCAGTTGATTTTTCTGACAAAATTATTGGTTTTTTCTGAGTAGAACTGTAATAATTATAATTAATATTTAGTAACAAAGTAGAGAACAAAAATGTTAAATATCAATAATACAATAAAAGAACGTCTCTACCCGAAAGACACAAAATTTAATCGCCTCCTGAATCATCGAAAGCACCTGATACTCTTTTTTACCCCTGCCTGAGGAAAAAAGGCAGGGGATAAAGGTGCAAGATCCGGAAGAAACAAAATAATGCCAGGAAATTAACCAAAAAAAATATTCCAGGAAGCAATCAGCCTCCGATTCTTTCTATGCTTTCTGTTTTTCACTTTCTCAAAAACGGGACCTGTGGTCCACAGTTATGAAAATTGTGCAGAAAGTACTATTTAAAAATACTGTTTATTACTAAAGGTATTGTTTGTTAGCAAAAAGCATTATTTGTTGACGAAAGTATCGTTCGTCAATTATTAGGAGTTCACATTTGAGAGTCGCACTCCCTTACTATTCTGAACCCCACGCTGTTGAGTCTCGTGTTCTGTGCCGCAAAGAGCCTTTCAGCCGATCTGCAGCACCCTGCATTCCCGTTCCAGCCTCCCCCTCTCCTTATCCTTACAGGCAAAGATATGCTGGGAAAAAGGCTTTCCCATGCCCTGCCATCCGAAGGTGCTCCTTTATAGCTGATATGGTACTCGTCCTGAACCCATTCCCCAACATTTCCGTAAAGATCATAAAATCCCCAGGGGTTAGGTTTTTTCATGCCCACTGGATGAGCTTCAAGCCCTGAGTTTTTAAGAAACCAGGCATATTCTTTAAGTTCCGTTTCGTTATCCCCGAAAAAATAGCTGCCCGTAGTTCCTGCTCTTGCTGCATATTCCCATTCCGCTTCCGCAGGGAGCCGATATACCGGGCTATTTTCACCAGCATTTTCGAAAGCATTAAGTTTCCTGATAAAAACCTGAACATCCTCCCAGGAAACGGTTTCTACCGGAAGCTTCTCACCCCTGAAATAGGAGGGATTATTTCCCATTATTTTACTCCACTGTTCCTGAGTAACCTGATACTTCCCCAGATAAAAGTTTCTTTTTATGGTTACTTTATGCACAGGGCTTTCCCAGAGCTTTCTGCGCATCTCATTTGAGGGAGAGCCCATTTCAAAATCTCCTGCGCGCACGAGGATGAATTCCATTCCAATCGAGTTTTTAATATGGCTGCTTACAGGGATAGAATTGTCAATATGGACTGGATTCTTAATGGTCTTCACTCCCCTCTGGACGAACCTTCATTAAAGTCCTTAAACATATGTCTGGACTCTTTGAAGCGTAAATATTTTTGATTAAAATTTTTTTATAAAAATATATATTTTCATTCAGAGATCTCATGCCTCCGGCAGGATATCATCTGAAGATTTCTATCTCTTTTCTATTTTTTATTGCTTACTGTTTAATTATGAGTTGATCTTTCTTAACTTTCCCTTTTCTGGTTGATTCTGGATTTCTCCTTTCAGGTTTCAATCTTTGAGAGCAGTTTTCTGGTCCATTTATACCAGATTCGTTCAAAAATTTTAATTAGTATTTCTTAAGGACAATAATTTGACATATTATTTATCAATTTAGAAAAATATAAAATATAAGAATAGTAATCATGTTCAAAAATAAAAAGGTTTTTAGGGCATTAATAAGTGTTTAAAGAATTATCCTAGAATAAATGAGTTAATGGAGGTGAGCAGATTAAACAGTCACTTATAAATCTCATCTTTTTTTCTGAAAAGAGAAAAGAACTTTTACTTCTCCTCAGGGAAGAGCCGAGAGATATTGATGCAATCAAAGAACTGCTGAATATGGATGCAGGCTCGATTCAGCCCCATATAAAAAAAATGAAAGATGCTCACCTGCTGGTTGAGGAAAAGAAAGTCTACAGGCTAACTGAAACGGGAAAAATAATAGTTGAAAATCTGATACCTTTCCTGAGCACAATTAAGGTCTTTGAAATAAGTAATGACTACTGGAAGACGCGTGACTTAACCCAAATTCCTGATTTCCTTCTTGAGAGAATCGATGAACTCGGGCATTGTGAACTGCTTGAACCTGATGTGGAACACATGCTTGAAACTCCAAAAGTTTTCATGGATAATATGCTGAATTCAAAGGAGATTCTTACCTTTGTATCATATTTCCATCCAGAATCACCTTCTCTCTACGCAGACCTTGCTGAAAATGGGACCAGAATTACGCTCTGTACAACTGAAAGTGTCATAATCCGTTTGTTCTCCAGTTTTCCTGAAGAAGCTGAAAGGTTTTCTAAAAATGAAAACTCGAAAATTTTTGTTTGCAGGAAGCCTATGCCCATACCCTCAGTTGTTGTTACTGACAGGTTCCTTTCGCTCAAACTTTATGAAAACGATGGTAAATTGAGGGACCAGTTATTGATATCCACCGAGGAAGAAGCACTGGACTGGGGAAGAGAGCTTTTCTGGCACTGTATGGAAGTAGTCGAACCGGTAGAAGTAAGAGCATTTTTCCAGGACCTGGCTAGCCGCCAGCCTGTCTGTCATATGCATAATATGAATACGGACTAGGTGTTAATGCGGGTTAATGTATAGCTATTAAGGTACGGCTGTTAAGTATAGCTTGATGTATTGATTGAATAAGTTTTAATTTTCAGTGTAGCAGGCAAACGAGCTGATTATTTTAAGCTGTTAATGAATGTCGAACAAATGAATATCGAACATGTAAAGCTAAGTATATTATCTGGATTTAAAGTGTATCATCCGAATTTAAAGCGTATCATCCTGGTTTAAAGTATATCATCTGGATTTTCAGCCCTCTGCTATCTATTTCCGGTTTACCGGGAACATAAACAAACCCATATTTACTCCCCTGCTTTGCAGTGAGTGCAGCTGCAAGTGCGTCCAGTATATCGTCTTTTGTAAGTTCTTTTCTTCTATATTTTAAAAGGGAATATTCAACTATTTCATCTGCAAGTTTGCAGGCATTTTTCAGAACCTCTCTTCTTTCAAGAAACCCTTCGGTTTCCTTTTTTGAGTGTTTCACAGGAAAGCCTGAGAAAGACTGGAAACAAATCTCTGGCCCTACCTCCCGGACCTTTTCCCTGTAATTTTTGTTTTTTACCAGAAAACTGTCAACATCCCGGATTTTGGGAACTATATTCCATGCCTGCTTTGAAATTCTCTTTCCTGTAAGCCTTTCATTGATATTGCATGCTTCTTCATAGGTTTCCGCATAAATTGCTTCCCTGCACGGCACAGGAAAAATACTTGACTTTCGCGCTTTCAGGATCTTTCGGGCTTCGATGTCTGAAAGCCGCTCTCCCGAACCTCCGTCTTTCAGGCCAATAGGAATATCAATCAGGACCAGTGGATCAGCCTCTCTATATTTATTTTCTAGGAAATTGATGAGGCACGAAAACTCGGGAAAGACAGCAACTTCCCATTTGCAGCCATTTTCATCTTCTTCAAGAAATACTGCAAACCAGCCTGCTCTGCAGCCGTCAACCCCGACAAAAACCTTTTTGCCCATACCTGTACCTGGGAGTATAAACTTAAAAGAGTTTTTCCCGCACAAATTATAATTGATTACGGCTGCGGAAACCATTAATTAATTACAGGATATAAGAATACGATATACGAACCTAAGAAATACGGACCTAAGAAATCGAAAAATTAGGAGGCAGGTTATGAAGTTCTGGTTGCTCAAATCCGCAGGCACTTTAGAGGACGAAGAGAGAATTCTGGAAGACAGCATTGTTACTATTGGCTGGGCTGAGCTTCCTGATTTGTCCGCCAAAAACAAAGGTCAGGTAATGAGACTCATAATGGAAAAATACCCGGGCATGCGGGAAGAGCTTTCCGAAACCTGGGCTAAGGAGATCTGCTCTTTTATTGCAAAAATAGAAAAAGGAGACCTTGTGGCAGTTCCTCTTAAAACCAGGAACGAGGTGCTGATCGGAAAAATTAGTGGGAACTACGAATACAGGTGGTTAACTAATTTTATCAGTCATATCCGAAAAGTAATGTGGCTTAAAACAATTTCTAAAAGGGAATTTGAAGATGAATATGATGTTGACCTCAGTTCCCCTGAAACCCTTTACCTGATAAAGGCAGATCTTCAAAAGCTTTCTGCTCTTGCTGGAACGAAAAGCCTGGAAGCCCTCATAGGAGAACTTTCTTTTGCGCTTGAAGACCTTGACTTAATGAGAGAGAGGATTCTCGAACTTGTATACAGGCTCGCTAGGACTGATGAAATCACTGAAGTCAGAAGAATTGCAGAGGAAATGGAACAGATATTGAAAGAAAAGTGAAGAAATATAGGAAAAAAGAGGAGGGAAATAGAGGAAAAGATAGGGAAAGAAAAAAGGAAGAGAGGGAAAGGAAGGAAAAAAGGAAGTGAAAAGGAAGAGAGAAGAAAGGAGAAAGAAGGAAAAACAAAAGGAAAAGAAAAGCTCCTCTCAAATACTTAGTTATTTTAAATTTGTTTGCCTATGAGGTCGTTCAGGTCGAGTTCGAACCCGACGACGGCATACCCTAGTGAAAACTTGCTTATAACCTCAGGATGGAATTCTCCGAAAACTCCAAGCTTTTTGCCATTGACATAAACATCTGCCCGCCTGCCTTCAAGGAATGCAGGGTCTTTTGACTCTTTTACTTCATAAGAAAGCATCATTTCCCTCATAAAGGCATCCACGACCTCGTAAACTTCCGTGAAGTTTGCCTGCGGGTGGATAGAGACTGCTGCAACATGCTGGCCTGTTGTTTCGTTGCTTACAACCTCTCCGAACTCAAAGATCTTCTGCGGAAGTTCCCTGTGCTGGTTCAAAGAAAGAATTTCAAGAAGGTTAGGAAGCACGGTTGTCCTGAGCATCGTCTGGTCTTCGCTGATCGGGTGAAGCACATATGTTACGTCATCAGTCTTTTCCCTGCACATGTTTTCAAAGTTTATCTTTTCACTGGTAAGCGTGAAGGGCATAACCTCATAATAACCCAGCCCGACCATTATTTCGTTTACCGAAGCCCGCATCAGGGAAATCGGGTGGGACTTGCCCGCAGTATAGGTCTCAGGGATCTTTACTTTGATATTCTCGTAGCCATAGCCTTTGGCAATGTCTTCTACAAGGTCATAATTGTGCAGGATATCTGCCCTGTAAGCCGGAACTTTTACCTCAATAGTTTCCTTATCAAGGGCGCATGCTCCAAAGCGCATCCTCTCAAGCTGTTTTACTATCTCTTCAATCGGGAGTTCCATGCCTGCAAGAGATTTTACTTCGCCTGTCGTAAGCAGCCTTTCTTTCGGCTCAAGGTCAGGCAGGACAAATTCCTCTCCCCCAGGGCGGATTACCCTCACAAACTCAATCTCTCCTCCCCTTTCAGCAAGGGCTGTGACCACGATATTCAAAGCGGTATACACTGCTTCTCCAAGCCCTGTAACATCAATGAAAAGGTCGGTTGTCTGTTCAGTCACAGCTGTGAGAGTGCCGTTGATTATGGGCGGGAAGGACAGTACATTGTCGTTTGCGTCCAGGATGATCGGATATTTGTCAAAACCGCTGACGAGATGGGCAAATCTTGTGCCTTTGGGGTGCTTCTCAAGAATTTCCTTCATGCTCATCTTTTCAGTATAGTCAAGAGGCACGAATTTGAATTCGGGGTCAACTGCCATATACCTGAAGGGCGGCTTTATATTTTTAAGGTCATGGACACCGATAGAAACTTTTTTCCTGTTTCGGCCCAGGCCCCAGTGCAGGTCCTCCTGAAGGTCCATAAGGGACTTGATGGAAGAGGAAGTGAGCTTTACCCCCCTTACAACCGCACACCCGAGGAACGGCCTGATTTTCAGGATGTCTTCGCTTACGGATATGGACACCTTATAGGGCTTTATCTCATACTCGGGAAGCCCGGTCTCAATGTCCAGAAAGCCCCGCATTGCCCTGGCTGCCCCTTCAACGCTGTAAAGGTCAGGCCTGTCAGGGAAGAACTCGATGTCAACATATTCGTCTTCAACCCTTTCGATATCGGCACCTATCATAGGCACCCTTTTTATGATGGTTTCCTTATCTGTTCCCGTGAGTTTCTCGAGGTCTTCATAATGCAAGGTGATTACTGGCATGGGGATTTCATCTCATTGTTACTAGCTAACTTAATGCCAAAAATAATCAACTTTAGATTTAATGCTTTTGTTTCAGGATCTCAATCCACACACCCATATGGGTGCGACTATGTTGTTTTTCTTAATAATTCTTTACTATATACCATTTCAATCCATACACACCTTGGTAGATGCGACCATTATCAATGTTTATTCTTGAGTTATAATATTTTATCCACACACCCACAAAGGGTGCGACCGGTAGACATTGAGTAAACGAAAAGAAATCCCCAATTTCAATCCACACACCCGCGAAGGGTGCGACGCTGTTGCTGCTGCATCAGTCGGGTTAACAAGGTCAATTTCAATCCACACACCCGCGAAGGGTGCGACAGATATGCTTCACAAGAATAACCTCCCGGAAAAATTTCAATCCACACACCCGCGAAGGGTGCGACAGGTAGTCTCAATTATCGAGCCCGAATAATTCAATTTCAATCCACACACCCGCGAAGGGTGCGACGGAGGACAAAAACGGGCCCCTGTGGCTCATTCAGATTTCAATCCACACACCCGCGAAGGGTGCGACCTGCCAGACATAGACATCCGGCATCGGTTTTATAATTTCAATCCACACACCCGCGAAGGGTGCGACACGAACGATTCAGAGGTCGACATACAGGCATGCAGATTTCAATCCACACACCCGCGAAGGGTGCGACTCCCTTACTGTTAGTTGATTCTACTTCTTTTGAGATTTCAATCCACACACCCGCGAAGGGTGCGACGCTGTTCAATTGAAACTATTTCATCAGAATCAACATTTCAATCCACACACCCGCGAAGGGTGCGACCGGACTTTTTCTCACCATCTACCAGAGGGCGGATTTCAATCCACACACCCGCGAAGGGTGCGACATCTGCAAGAGGACTTGCTAATACCATTCTACATTTCAATCCACACACCCGCGAAGGGTGCGACATCATAATAATCGATCGTATATGCACCGTTTACAATTTCAATCCACACACCCGCGAAGGGTGCGACGTACGACTATTTTGATGTTCCTTCAATCATCTATATTTCAATCCACACACCCGCGAAGGGTGCGACGTTAAAGCTTATGAAGTATCCGAAAAGACCAAAGGATTTCAATCCACACACCCGCGAAGGGTGCGACGCGCACAAAAAACAGCAACCTCAACATTCGTGATTTCAATCCACACACCCGCGAAGGGTGCGACGCCCTATGTGCTGCACTCTCCGCAAGTAGAGAGATTTCAATCCACACACCCGCGAAGGGTGCGACTCTCTTTGAGTGTCTGTTTTTTGTCTTGAACCGCATATTTCAATCCACACACCCGCGAAGGGTGCGACCTGCTCTCAGTCGTTCTGAAAAAACATCGACTGAAATTTCAATCCACACACCCGCGAAGGGTGCGACTCTCTTTGAGTGTCTGTTTTTTGTCTTGAACCGCATATTTCAATCCACACACCCGCGAAGGGTGCGACCTGCTCTCAGTCGTTCTGAAAAAACATCGACTGAAATTTCAATCCACACACCCGCGAAGGGTGCGACTTCATGTAAATCAAAAACTAAGCGCCAAGCGCCCATTTCAATCCACACACCCGCGAAGGGTGCGACCCTCAGAAATGAGCCCAACAATTAAAGCCGCTGATTTCAATCCACACACCCGCGAAGGGTGCGACACCCGACCTGTGCAGGCACATCAGCCTGGAGATTATTTCAATCCACACACCCGCGAAGGGTGCGACGCAGAAATTTCTGATCCTTATCACAGAGTTTCAAGATTTCAATCCACACACCCGCGAAGGGTGCGACTTCAAAAACAGCTTTTCCCCATCTTCGCGGTACTATTTCAATCCACACACCCGCGAAGGGTGCGACTGCTTGCCATTCACGGTGATTGGGCCAACAGGCAGGAAGGAGAATTTCAATCCACACACCCGCGAAGGGTGCGACGCTCAGGAAGAAGTCAGGATTGGACAGTCCATCGCTATTTCAATCCACACACCCGCGAAGGGTGCGACTAGAATCAGTATCACAATAAGCGACTTTAAAAATTTCAATCCACACACCCGCGAAGGGTGCGACCATCTCAAGAAGGTGATCCGATCACACCAGATCTCATTTCAATCCACACACCCGCGAAGGGTGCGACCAGTTGCTTTTTGCAACAGGACCTCATCACAGTAATTTCAATCCACACACCCGCGAAGGGTGCGACAACGTAGTTGTTTATTTTAACGAAATGCTTAGAATTTCAATCCACACACCCGCGAAGGGTGCGACATCACGGTTTTTAACCATAACCGGAGCAACAGATTTCAATCCACACACCCGCGAAGGGTGCGACGAGAGCTTTTGCCTTTCCTTACTTCATACTTACCGATTTCAATCCACACACCCGCGAAGGGTGCGACCCTCCGAGGGTGCCTGTGTAGGCTGTAAATACAAATTTCAATCCACACACCCGCGAAGGGTGCGACGCCCTGCAGATACAAGAGCTTGAGCTTAAAATTAAGATTTCAATCCACACACCCGCGAAGGGTGCGACATCTCAAGCTCTTCAGGTTGTGGGTTTAAGCTGATTTCAATCCACACACCCGCGAAGGGTGCGACTTTTTCCTCGTTTATGATGAAGAATACGTCACTCAATTTCAATCCACACACCCGCGAAGGGTGCGACTCATCTTGATGATGATTTCAAGACCTTCAAGATTATTTCAATCCACACACCCGCGAAGGGTGCGACGGCCTTGCTCTGAGTTGAGCGGCATTTTTAGCGGTATTTCAATCCACACACCCGCGAAGGGTGCGACCTCCTGTAATTGTGTTTATTACTCCTGCAAGCGCAATTTCAATCCACACACCCGCGAAGGGTGCGACGGCATGTCCTCGGTTAAGAGGATCGCATATTTTTATTTCAATCCACACACCCGCGAAGGGTGCGACAAGAGGGTTAACTGATGTGTTACGGCCCATATGAAATTTCAATCCACACACCCGCGAAGGGTGCGACGCTCTGCTGCTGCTATTCTTAGATTGTTAATATCATTTCAATCCACACACCCGCGAAGGGTGCGACTTGATGAAAAATATGACTGAGAAACGGATTTTCCAATTTCAATCCACACACCCGCGAAGGGTGCGACTTGTGGTTTCAGCGAGTCCATATTGAGTACCGATTTCAATCCACACACCCGCGAAGGGTGCGACTAACATACTCACCTTCAGAGAATGGTATCCTGAAAATTTCAATCCACACACCCGCGAAGGGTGCGACCTGCAATAGCAGATTCTAATTTCTTGTTTGAGTTATTTCAATCCACACACCCGCGAAGGGTGCGACTACAGGTAATCCCAACTCTAAAAAATATAGTATCTGATTTCAATCCACACACCCGCGAAGGGTGCGACTTAAACTATGAGCAAGAGGAAGGAAAGAGAGATATTTCAATCCACACACCCGCGAAGGGTGCGACTGATTTTTCAGGCAATCCTTTAAACTTTTATATAGATTTCAATCCACACACCCGCGAAGGGTGCGACTTTTGGTTTTATAACGTCTGGTAGTCTTGTAGATAATTTCAATCCACACACCCGCGAAGGGTGCGACTTTCAAGATACCATGTGAGAACTTCCTTTCTTGTTTATTTCAATCCACACACCCGCGAAGGGTGCGACATTTTAAGATAAATAAAAGTGAGAATATAATAATTTCAATCCACACACCCGCGAAGGGTGCGACTTTACAGCTTCAATGTCGTAGATGTCATAATATGATTTCAATCCACACACCCGCGAAGGGTGCGACCGCTGGTGTTTGTCAAGACTGCGCAAATGATACAATTTCAATCCACACACCCGCGAAGGGTGCGACACATGTTGCCGGGAAAAAGGTAAAAGAAAAAAGAGAATTTCAATCCACACACCCGCGAAGGGTGCGACCTTGCCCTTGATATGAAAGCTCAGGAGATTACACAATTTCAATCCACACACCCGCGAAGGGTGCGACGATCAGTTTTTTCAAGAAGCTTATAGGGTTTCAGGATTTCAATCCACACACCCGCGAAGGGTGCGACAAGATATATATCATGTATCACATAGTTGTCGGGGGATTTCAATCCACACACCCGCGAAGGGTGCGACGTTCAATTGTGGGGATTTCGATTGATGAGCAGAAAATTTCAATCCACACACCCGCGAAGGGTGCGACAGGTTAGAGGTAACATTTTCGAGGGCAAGAAGAATTTCAATCCACACACCCGCGAAGGGTGCGACATGCAAGTTCATACATTGCATTAGCGGCATCAGTTATTTCAATCCACACACCCGCGAAGGGTGCGACACTTATGTTTGAAAAATCTAGAGTGGATTGTCTGATTTCAATCCACACACCCGCGAAGGGTGCGACTCCATTTCATCTACAAGCTCCTGAGATATTGCAGATTTCAATCCACACACCCGCGAAGGGTGCGACCGCGGACACCTTTGCGCTTACAGCCCTTCGTTGAATTTCAATCCACACACCCGCGAAGGGTGCGACGATCCGGTGCAGGTGACGATAGAAGGTATACAAATAATTTCAATCCACACACCCGCGAAGGGTGCGACTATAGGTGAAAGTCTGGCCCACTAAAGCCACATGTATTTCAATCCACACACCCGCGAAGGGTGCGACGGTAAATTAATTAAGGTTATACCTCCACCATTTTGTATTTTATCTATCTTAAAAAATTTAAACTATTGAAGATAGAGATAAACCTTCGAAAAATTTAAATACTATGACCAGATTTCTCCTGCGAACCTCCCGGTAAATCGATGTTCACTATGGGTTCGCAGAAATTATGCAATTAAGAAACCTTCTGGATCATACCCCTTTTTCGCGCCAAAATGCTCCACACGATTTTTCCAGTTTTTACCCAGATAATAAAACCTGAGACTATCTTTATCTTCTTCCATAATATCACATAAAGAATGTTTGAGTTCTGCAAACTGAGCAGGGTCCACAAGGCACTCAAATACAGAGTTCTGAACCCTCTGACCATAATTTTCACACTCTTTTGCCACTTTTCTTAGCCTTGTTTTTCCACCTTCTGATTCTGTATTCACATCATAAGTTACCAGTACCATCACTATAAAACACCTCAATTCATAAAAAATGGCGGATAACCGTCAATGTCCCCCCTTAAATAGCGGGCCAGCAGCATTGCCTGCACATATGGGATCAGCCCTATCGGGATTTTTTCATTCAAATATGGGTGAGTAATCTGATCCAGTTTTCTCTTTTGCCAGGCTGCCAGTATATTTTTTCTTCCGTTTTCAGTCATGAGGACAGCCCCATTTTCCTTTTTAAGAAAATCTTTTCCATCAACCTGCTTGAGGTTAACCATACTCAATGCGAGGCGGTCAGCCATAAAAGGCCTGAGTTCCTCCATCATATCAAGCGCAAGACTGGGTCTTCCTGGACGGTCTGTATGGAAAAAACCAACATAAGGATCAAGTCCAACGGTTTCTAAAGCTGATTCAACATCATGGGCAAGCAGCGTATACAAAAAAGACAGCAAAGAATTCATATTATCAAGGGGAGGTCTCCTGTTTCTCTCAAATATAAAAAAACTGTCCTTTTGTTTAAGAATAAGTTCGTCCAGTGCATCAAAGTAAAATTTGGCACAATTTCCTTCAATGCCGCGAAGAGAATCCGAATTTAAACAGGAATCAATGCTCTTGAGGTTATCAATCAGTAAATCACTAACCGTACGAATCTTATCAATGTCAATTACATCCCTGTGGTCCCGGATGCCTCTTCCAAGAACAGTACGGCAGTTGACAATTTTTCCGATGATAAAACACTTGGCAAAATCAAGAGAATCTTCTTTACTATCTGCTTTTCGATATTGTGTACGACGTAGCAGAACATTTCCTCTAACTTTTCCATTTACACGCGCCAGAAATTTCCCATTTGGAGTCAAAAAAGATAATCCAACTCTATTGTCAGTACAGAGTTGCATTAGCTGAGGGCTGGCCCCCATATATGCAAAGCAGATTATGCCCTCAAGATTATGTATGGGAATACGAAATGTTTCAATATCCTTTACCTTGACAACAACGTTCTCCCCGTCTCTGAGAAGATAGGATTCGGGGGTTGTGACATATAATGTATTCAGCAGTTTTCTCATGGATGTAAACCCCTTTTACTAGCCTGAGGTTTGAATCGGTTAATACATCTAGAAAGATATTCTGGAAAATTTGATAATTTCAGACATCACTATTACATGCCTCATCCACATGATTTCTAACATATTTGCGGGCAGAAACAAACTTTTTCGTCAATTTCGGAACACAGACATCTACAAGAGAACAGTATCTGCAGTTTCGTGATTTTTCAGCAGACGGAGTAAGCTCTTTATTAAAGAGATGGTGCATCTCATCAGACAGAGAAATCACGAGATTTCTCAGCTCTTCGGTAATTTCAAGCTGAATTCTTCTCCGAATTTCATTATAGTAAAACTCAGCCGAATTTATGGTTACATTAAACATCTCTTCAAGGCACATTGCCTGTGCACAGAGCTGTACTTCGTCCCGCTTATCAATCTTCGGTTTGCCCCTTTTATACTCCACGGGATGCATTTTCCACAAACCTTCGTAATCCGGTAGAGAAATGCCATTTTCAGATCGGACATACTCAACAACATCTGCAACCCCGTAAAGCCCAAGTTGATGAGAAACCAGTGGAAATGCTCTTGACAACACAACATCACCTCTGCTTTCTTTGAGGAATGGATTATCCACACGCTCATGAAGAAAACGGCCTTCGGTTGTCTGAAGGTTTTCCTCCCACTGGCGTTCAATATGAATCAGGGCCCACTGGCGCTTGCAAAAATGGAAATGCTGTATGCCGGACAACGAGAGCAGCTCGTCTTCAGCATATTTCTTTTCGGTCATAATTTCTCAATCAGCTCAACACCGTTCGGCATGTCATCCGAGATTGTTACTTTATAATCCGCAAAAGAACGAGCAGGCATATCACGGGAAAGCCTCTCCACCTTAACTTTGTCAAACAGGGTATGGGACTGGCAGCATCCAAGTTCACTACTGTGTTTGAAAACAATAAGTTTTCTTGCAGATATTTTTCCCCTTGCTGCCGAATGGTCATGCTCGAACATATTTATCAGGCTATCCCAGAGCAGTTCCAGGTCATCTTCCTTAAATCCGGTCTTTTTAGCCAGATGAGCGGAAACGTATCCTTCTGCACGGTATAAGCCATAAGGCACAATCTGTTTTTTACCCATTGTCTGGCCTTTTTCAGCATCTTTTTCATTGGTAACGGCACATCGAGTAACTGTTATTTCCTGCTGAAAAATCGGGTCAATGCTGCGGGCAAAACTGAACTGTACAGGCCCTCTGACCTGACCGCAGTTGATCTCCGTTGTCATCACTGCACCGAACGTCCGAATGTCAAAAAAGTTCTGACACATGAATTTTGTCAGTTCCTCTTCTTTTGGTTTTTTGGAATCCGGGTTTATTCCAAGGTAATCATATGCCTTCTTATGCTGGTTATTGAGGACTGAACCGGATTTCACATATATGTCATAACCTGCATTTCCGCTTTTCATAAGATCAACATAATCTCTTACTTTCCTCTTGAGACAGACGTCAGTGACAATTCCGTTTCCGGTCTGGGGGTCAACCCTAGGCATATTACCCATATCAGGGTCGCCATTCGGGTTACCGTTCTCAACATCAAACAGCAGTACAAATTCGTATCGATTCTTGATGGTTTCACTCATAACGACATCTCCTCATTTGCTGCGACCTCTTTTTTCGTGAAAAAAGCCTTACGCTGGTGATAGTAACCAAGCATGAACATGCCCTGATCTTCAAGGTTCAGATATGCAGGGAACTCATTCACACCTGCCAGGATCTGTTCGATTAACTGGTTAGACCTGAAGCCCCACTCGGATTTCGCAATGTGGTGTTGTGCAAGTTTTAACAGCACAGGAAACACAACTGCGGGCGTTGACGAAGCGCTGCTAAAGTATTTGCTGTTGATGGTGCTCTTCATCTCTCTGTTCGTATCATTCTGTGCCTTTTCAAGAGCTGCAAATAACCTTCCAAGTCGATATGGCACATTTGAACTTTCCTCGTTTAAACTCATGGTAATCAAATCCTGATTTAAATTCGATAATCCCGTCCTGCTCAGTCTGAGCAAGTATGCTTTGATAAAACCAGCTCTGACAAAATTTATTGAGCCATCTACTTTCACACGGCTCAGGATTGCACTATATAATGAGATAGGATAGCCCGTATTGGTCAAGATCGAACGCATAATCAGGCCACCAAAGAGTGGCGAAATGGTTTTTTTATCTGAACTCTGAGGAACCGTCTCATTCAACAGGCGATGTACTGAAACGTATCGTGGACCATAATCATCTCTGATAACTTCCATGTCCAGATGGTGACGGGCAACTTTTTCAATCAAATTCCCAATACTGTCAACATACCAGAAACGTACTGCAAGCCGTGCATTATTAGGAGACAAACCAAGGATATAGAAACTCGTTTCTGGGTCTGTCCCAATGTCCTCTTGATTCACTTTTTTGCCGATTCGAACTTTATTGAGAATGTCCTCTATCTGTTTGGTTTTGTTTAGGTCCTGTACCCGAGAATACTCTACATTTTTTTTCTCTTTCGTATCCGGTTCAACAGGGTCAAAAAAGAATTTCGCAAGATCTTCACATGACTTTTCATGTGTTTCAGCCCAGAAAACAACTGTAGTATCAGCAATTCTTATCCTGTTGCCAGGACTTGAAAGAAGGTAATTCAGGGTAGTTGTATACCTGAACATCGCTGATTCGCTGATTGGAGAATTAAAACTCTGTTCTTTTCCATAAGAACAGAAAGCATCATTATTGAAACTGACAATGGAAGCGCCTGCCGATTGGGCCCCGACAACGCCCTTTATCTTTTGATGGATCTTGGATACCGGCTCCACTTTACCACTTATCAGGCACTGGGCAAATGTATTGCCAGTCTCATTCTGGGAGTAAGCTTCCCAGGCGTTTCTAACCGCACTGTTTTGATGCAAAAAACTCCCATTACACTCAAAAATACAGTTTCCACCAGCAAGAAGATCATCTTTATACTCTCTGGTCTTTGGATTTTCAAAGAAATCTTCTGGATTCCATCTGTCCAAAAAAGCAAGGAATCCCCGGACTCCGAGATCATTAAGACCATCCAATATACTATGATGAAGGGTTTTGAAAGCCTCAAAGCACTCTCTGGAACGCCGATGGACAAGAGTTACTTCTTTATCAGTCTCTTCTAATATCGTATGCTCAAGAGAATTCTCTTCAGACGAGGCAAAATTAAATTTTTTCTCAAATTCACTTCTTTTTACTTTTTCTACACCAAAAACATACTTTGCATTATCACAGACAAAATATGGAAAAACCCCGCTAGAACGGGATTTCTGGATAGGAACATCCATATCTTTGGGCTTTGGCTTTTTGTCATCACTTCTCAGTTCAACAATATGTGACAGAACGCCATCAAGGGAAATGACAAGGGCAAATGAGACCTTAGCATTACTATATCCCAGCTTTGGAATATTGACGTTTTCATCTCCTTCAAGAACATCGTAATGGCAGCAGAGTGATTGGATGATCATGAGACTCCCCCGTTAGACAGACATTTCTCAACATCAATAACTCCGTCTACCATACAGGCACGGAAAAAGACTGCTTTCATCTCGTCAGAAAAGTCAATATAATAAAGCATGAATCCAAGATCTTTTTCTCCTTCTTTTTTTCCATAATAATAAGACGTAGGAATTTCGCCCTCAATTAATTCAAACTGGACCGGAAACTCACGACAGCCAAAATAAGGGTGATGGAAACATTGTCCTTTTCTCATCCGCCGAAGTGCAATATTGTAATGTTTTTCGACGGTGTCATCAGGCCCTGCACGGTCTGTCATCTCAAAATGTGCCTCAATTACATAGCAGACATCACGCAGAACAAGGGACGCTCTTTGAACAGTATCCTCTGTTGAGTCCTGATATAGAGCAATATCACCTCCCTTAAAAGCAGTTTTTACGTTGCCTGCAAGTATTTTTCCCGGCCTTTCATTTCTGCGGATGTTGTCAAACTTGATCGGATTCAGGACATGAATTCTATCAATTTTCCAGAAAATCGCAGGTTTCCAATATATCGCTTCAAGAATTCCTCTTGCTGCTGAGGGAGTTATGATATCGTAACTCACGCGTTCAACTTTCATCTCCGGCCGCGTAAAACACGCATAGTCCCCCCATATTTTAAGCTTGATTCCAAATCCTATTCCAATCACCTCACTAAATAATAAACGGTTTTCACATATAACTCTTCGGTATATAGTAAAGAATAAAAGTTTTCCTTAAATAATAAACAATGAGTAATCATCATAATTCTGTTTTGGGTTCAAAAGTCCAATATTTTCAGAATAATAATTCTCTGCATCCTTTAAAACAAAAAATCTATCAGCTATCGAAGAAATCGTATTGCTTTTTTCGAGTGCCTTGAACTCTTCGACATAAATGTTTACTGTATACCCCTGTAGATTTCGAATATATCTCCCAGGAAATCCTGTTTGTTGAATATGTTTTATTATGGATCTTGCCTTGTCGTCATATGGAATAATGATATCTCGCGTATCATTATCAATAAGATTGAATGCATCAGCCACATCTTCAAATGGAAACGCAATCTCTCTCAATCTTTCTTCAAAAGAGGGAAGAATTTTCTTTTTATCAAGCCCGTCTCCTTCGTACGAATAAAGTTTCTCAAAATATCTGTTCACGGCAGGGAGTGATAAAGGATCATCCCATTCATCAAAGATCATTCTTCCAATCTCGGCAACCCGACTCTGCCAGTGCGTTGCCTTTCCATAATCTTCAGTAGATCGAAAAACATAAACTTCTCCAGAATCCAGTTTTCCTTCGCGATTACACCTTCCAGACGCCTGGCAGACGGAATCGACTCCGGATATTGCTCGGTACACAGCAGGAAAATCAATATCAACCCCAGCTTCAATCAGCTGGGTGGAAATGACACGGCATTCAGTACCTTCTTTCAGCAGATTTTTTATCTTCTTCAGTTTCATTCTTCTATGGACCGGACACATTCTTGCACTAAGGTGATAGCAACCTTCAGACTCAGAGAGTCGTTCATACAATTTTTGTGCGTGTTTTCGGGTGTTGACGATACACAAAACCTGCTTGTGCACGTTAAGTCTGGCTGAAAGATCAGAATCATCTATGTCTCCAAGGTCTGTCACATGGACTCGCCTGAATGCTTCGTACAGTTCTTGAGGAGAACGCATTATCTCAACAGGCTTGACATTCTTATCCAGAAGCCCATTAAGATTCGGCTGAGTTGCCGTACAGATAACGACTGTTGACCCATAATTGACTACCAGTTCAGAAAGAGCGGAAAGGCACGGTTTTAAAAAACCTGTAGGTAGCATCTGAGCTTCGTCAAGAATTATTACACTTTTTGCAAGATTATGCAGCTTGCGACATCGAGAAACTTTATTGGAAAAAAGAGATTCAAAAAACTGGACATTTGTTGTAACGATAATAGAAATGTCCCAGTTTTCCGATGAAAGTTTCAGTTTCTCCCGTGAAAGATCAGTGCTTTCAGATTTTTCATTTTTAGGTTCGTAATTGCTGTGGTGCTCAAGCACGTTTTTGTTTCCAAAAATTTCGCGAAATACATCTGCGTTCTGTTCTATAATGCTTGTATATGGTATGACATAGAGAATTCTGTTCAACTTGTATTTTCTCAAATGGTTCAGAGCAAATGCCATTGATGAGAGTGTTTTTCCTCCACCGGTAGGGACAGTCAAAGAAAAAATCTGCGGCGGCAATTCTGCCTTCTCTATACATTGTTCATAGATTTCTCTTCGATACCTGTTGATCGAGTTTTCTTCAGATGTTGAAAGTTTGGCTTTCATGTAGTTGTCAAATTTTAAAAAAAGCTCATCAAATGGCTCATATTGCCCTCTTAAAGAGAATTTGTCAGGTGAAAGAAATCGTTCAGTATCAAGAAAATCAGCATCAACAAGGCATGAGAAAAGCATACGGGTATAAAACGAAATTGCAAACCCCATCTTATTGTTAATGGGAGTAAGACCTGGGCGTAATTTGCTCAGGTCTGGAGCTGAAATCTCATTTTTGTATGCAGAATAGTCAGGTAAAAAAGGCCTTGATAAGCGTTCATCGAGTCCGCATTCTTTAGTCCCATAATTGAGTAGACCTCCGTGATGCCCAGTTATAATATATTCCAATATGCGGCTTTGAGCTCCATTATAAAGTTTTCTAGCCTCCTGTGCACCGGCAGTAGAGTGATCAACTCTTATATTTTTGCCATCCAAACGTCTCTGAAACTCATGTGAGTATTTCCCTACATCATGCAACAAACCCGCAGCGTATCCGAATTCAGCGGCATTGAATTCTTTGGAAAATTCTGAAGCAATGTTTGCCACATTTTCCAAGTGATCTTTTAAGGTTTGCCAGTCATACCTATCCTTTCTGTCTGTAGAATGGGCGTAATACATGATATTTCACTGTGATCTTTATGCCTCGATATTGCTTCTTACTGATACAGAAGCAGTCTGTATGCTCACTATAAATATCAAGAATGGAAAGTTAAAATCAGAAGCTATAAAGTAATTTTTTAAGGTCATCCATAGGAGAAAATACAGGCTTTCAACCAAGAAAGGAATATCTTTATACTGGAGAAAGCTTCAAATTGTTTAAAGACCTAGGAATTTGCCTCTTTTCTTTAACTTTCGTAATCCTATATTAAAATATTAAAGTAAGTTTCTCTTAAGATATTTAACAATTGAGTTTTTCTTTTTCATCAAATATTTATTTAAGAGTAAAGCTATAAATATGGCATTTTAAATGTTTCATATTTTATAGTATAAATTTATCAAAGAGACATCTAAATCAGCTGCGAGAATTGAAAAAAAGACAAACAAAACTTATCAAGCTACTAAGTTCAATCAATTGAAGTTTGTTTTTCAGAAGATTTTCATAAAGACCTGTTTAATACTTTGCAAAAATATACCTTCCCCTACTTTTATAAAGTAAAAAAACTCTTTTCTTCAACCAGGAGCCACTCCAGAATGATAATCGCAGGAATTGATGAAGCCGGAAAAGGTCCGGTAATCGGGCCCATGTGCATAGGAGGCGTAAAAATCAATGAGTCCAAAGCCCATATCCTCAAGGTGCTGGGAGTTGCGGACTCCAAGAAACTGACGCCGAAAAAAAGGGAGCAGCTGGCAGCCCAGATTAAAAAGCACGCAGATGGCTTTTTTGTTCTTGAGGTCAGCCCGTCTCAAATAGACGAACTCAGGAAAATAATGAGCATGAATGAGATTATGGTTGTCTGCTTTGCAAAAGTGCTTGAACAGCTGAAGCCGGATATTGTGTATGCCGATGCTGCTGATGTAAAAGCCGAACGTTTTGCCGAAAACCTGCTCAGGCAGTACGCAAAAACCAGCCCTGACCATGCAAAGAAAATAGAAATAATTTCCATGCACCAGGCAGATGCGATTTATCCGGTGGTCTCGGCAGCTTCGATTATTGCAAAGGTGCGCAGGGACGAGCTGATAGAAGAACTCAAAAAAGAATGGTGCACAGACTTTGGAAGCGGTTATCCTTCTGACCCCAAGACAAAGGAGTTCCTCTTGAAATGGGGGAAAGAGCACTGCGGAGAATTTCCTGAAATAGTCAGGCATTCCTGGCAGACTGTGGAAAACATAAAGCAAGAAATAGAAAAAACCGGAAAAGAGTAAAATTAGTTTTTCCAGAATCTTCAAGCCTTTTTTGAAACCTTTCTTTAAGCATTTCTTCAAGCCTTTCTTGAAACCTTCTTTAAGCCTTTTTTTATGTTATTTTCTTTTATTTCTAAAATAATAGATTTAAATTCTTTATAAATTCCCAAAAATATAGGAAGACTAATATCAGAGTATTCCAATATAAATAACTCAATTCTTTTACTTAATTCTTAAAACCAGCATTTTTTAAAGGATTTAATTGGAAAGGGGTTTATATATGTTCTCGTTAAACGAACAAAAAGCTATTGAACTCGGAGAATCCGGAGAAAAAGCGATAAGAGAGAAAAACGAATACGATGCACTTCAGTATATCGAGTACCTGCGGGAATTCGGAGAAGAACTGGTTGAAGCGAAACTGGAGACAGACCTGAAAAGGGTTATTATCTCAATACGGAACATAGGCAGTAAAGCTGTCCAGAAAAGGATGGACGCTGTCGCAACCAATGCAGTACAGGTCCTTAAAAGCCTTGCTGAACCTGCGCTTGAAAAGAATCTCTCAAACCCCATGTGGTCCTTCTCGAAGGCTGTACAGGAAATAGGAAAAGGAGCAGCCCAGTTCCAGATGATTGAGACTGCACAGAATTCTGTGGACGCACTTGAGGCCATAGGATCAGGTGCCGTTGAAAAGAAAATGGAGGTTGTAACTCTCTGGACCACAATGGCACTGGAAGAGATTGGCTATCTTGCAAACAGGCAGCAGCTCGAAGACCTAAGCAGCATGGCAAAAGCTGCAAGAGAGGAAATTATAAAGGCTTCCGAAGCCGAGAAGTTCGTTACAAGGGAACAGATTGAAAAATATCCCAAATTGATTGCACAGACAGTAGGCGAGTTCTCAGAGCTTCAGAACCTTCAACCTGCAGGTTATTCAGCCAGGCCCAATGAAGAATTTAAGGAAGAAGAGTTCTTCGAAGGAGAAGCAGAGGAAGACCAAAGTAAAGGCGAAGAAGGAAAACCCTGAGCCAGACCTTCCGAAAATAAAAAATAAAACTGCCAAAGGCTAGAAAAAAGTTCCAGGCTGTTTTAAGCAGCCATCTGTATTTTCGAGCAGTCTTAAACAGCCGTTTGTTTTCTTTTGAAGCTCCTTGAGATTTCCAGGAATCTTTCTATAATTTTTAATCCTTCCGGAGTAAGTACGGACTCAGGATGGAACTGAAGGCCATAAACAGGGTATTCTGTGTGCTCGACTGCCATAATGGTTCCGTCTTCTGCACGCGCAGTAACCTTTATTCCGGGAGCAGGCTCTCCAATCTCAAGCGAATGGTAGCGTCCGGCCTCAAACTGCTCTTTGAGCGTTGCAAAGAGAGCCGATTCCGTATGCATGATCTTCGAACTTTTCCCATGCACAGGCCCTACCTTACATCTTCTTACAGGCCCGCCGAATGCCACGTTGATTGCCTGATGCCCGAGGCAGACTCCGAGAAGAGGAATTTCCCTGCCCATTTCCCTGATTATCTCCAGGCAGTTTCCAATATCTCTCGGGTCAGAAGGGTTTCCCGGGCCTGGAGAAATTACCAGTGCATCAGGTTTTATTTCCTTAAGCTCTTCCAGAGTAACCGTATTTGGAAGAACGAGAGTATCTTTTTCGAAATATGAGATGTAATCAACCAGATTCCATACAAAAGAATCTTTGTTATTTATGAAGACTATTTTCATCTGAAAACTCTCCTGAGATATTATTTTGAAGTTTTTGTTCCAGCTTGGAACTTAGTTCTCTCCGCCTATAGCCGCAAGCATTGCTGCCATTTTCCTTTCCGTTTCCCTGAACTCATAAGCAGGATCGGAATCCGCAACAATCCCTGCCCCTGCCTGTACTGAAGCTTTTTTTCCCTTTATAAGCAGGGTTCTTATTACGATTGCAAAATCAGCATCACCGTTCCAGCTGTAATACCCTACTCCACCGCCGTATATCCCTCTGGGAGCAGCTTCAAGTTCGGAAATGATCTCCATTGCCCGGATTTTCGGAGCTCCCGACAGGGTCCCTGCAGGAAAGATTGCCCTGAAGGCATCGAACTGGTCGCATTCGGGCCTGAGGTTTCCCGAAACCGTACTTTCTATATGCTGGACATGAGAATACCTGAGAACCTTCATAAAACCTGAAACTTTTACGGAACCGCTTTCGCAGACCATGCGGACATCGTTTCTTCCCAGGTCAACAAGCATTACATGTTCTGCCCGTTCTTTTTCGTCGCCGAGCATGTGAGAAGCCAGAACTTCATCCTCATCTTCGGATTCTCCTCTGGGGCAGGTGCCTGCTATAGGATTTATCATAACTGTGCGTTTATGCACGGTCATAAGGGTTTCAGGGCTCGCTCCTACGATTGCCAGGTCTCCGAATTCAAAAATGTACATGTAAGGGCTCGGGTTTATTGCCCTGAGCTGCATGTAAAGCTCAAAGGGAGTTTTTTCAAGGCTGAATTCGCATTTTCTGGAAAGGACAGCCTGGAAAATATCTCCTGCAAAAATATGCTCTTTTGCCTGCAATACTGACGTTTCAAACTCCGACCTGCCAGTGCTGCACACCTGTAAAGGTAAACTTGTCCCTGTTAATTCTGGTCCTTTAAATTCGGATCCTTTTAATTCTGACCCTTTAAACTGTGGTCCTTTTAATCCTGATACTGATGGCTGGCTTGAAGCTGCATCTTCAGGTAGAGAAGCTCCCCTGAATAGAGGAGCTTCCTTAATTGCTGATTGAAGGTTTTCTGCCTCTGAAAGGGCTTCTTCATATATTTTTCCTGCATCCGATTCCGGACTTATGAAAGGAGTTATTACAATATAGACTTCTTCAGTCAGGTGATCGAAAACATAACTTTTTGAGACAAGGAGATATTGAAGTTCGGGGACTTCGGATTCAAATCCCTTTTCAGCTCTGAGCCAGCTGTCGTAAATCGCATCATAAGCTGTATACCCGATAGCTCCCCCAAGAAAGGTCTGCCTGTCAAAACGTTTTGTATTGAGAAACTCAATCCCGTTTGCCGGAGGGAAAACCAGGCGGAGGGCATCAAAAGAGTCTTTTCCTTCTGGAATTGAGACCGTGAATTTTCCAGGTGTCTGAACTATGGTTTTATTTTTTTCTCTTTTTCTTTCTTCACATTTCTTATTCACATTCTCTTTATTGTCTGTTTCCCCAATTTCCTGCATGCAGGTTCCATTTGCTCTTGAAACGATTTCCTCAAAAAAAGCAGAAGCTTTCGAGTTAAGTAGTTCAAGGGAAAGTTTCCTGTTGTTAATCGTCAGCATGGCATCCGGGTCATTTCCAACAAAGGAATACCGTGCTTTACTTGCCTGTTTTTCCACGGATTCAAGGAGGTAGGAGTAACCTGAGGTTCCTGAATTTTTTAATGCCTGATAAAGCTCGAGGGGAGAACAGCCAGGAGAATAAGAGGAATCAATTTTTGCAAGGAGCTGGACAAGTGCTGGTTTTTCGAGCCCCGAAACAAGCTTCTTGAACTCTTCTTTTCCA
Source organism: Methanosarcina hadiensis (assembly GCF_046529725.1). Lineage (GTDB taxonomy): Archaea > Halobacteriota > Methanosarcinia > Methanosarcinales > Methanosarcinaceae > Methanosarcina > Methanosarcina hadiensis. The sequence goes on from NZ_CP136241.1 coordinate 2,078,132, forward strand.
ATGTCAAAGGAAAGCATTGGTACACCTCACTTCTTCAATAAAACTTTTTATTTTTACAGCATCTTTTTTACCGAGAGTTTCTACTCCTGAAGCCGTATCCACAGCATAAGGAGAAACAACCTTTATTGCCTCCTGCACATTTTCGGGTTTGAGCCCGCCGGCAAGGATCAGGGGAAGTTCCGTTTCTTCTGCAATTCTCCGGCTCAGGTCCCAATCGTGTATGCAGCCTGTACCGCCCGTTTTTCCGGCAATGCCTGAGTCAAGGAGTACACTGTCCACAACTCCGCTTTCTTCCAGCTCCCGGATTTCTTTGAGAAGGCGGTTTACAAGGCTCTGGATTTTGGAAGCTCCCAGCCCGGCAGGGACTGTAAGGGTTTTTATTATAGGGATATCCGTTCTTTCCCTTATGACTTCGAGTTCGACAGGGGAGAGGTCCGAGTGGATCTGTACAATATCGGGATTCACTTTCTCAATGAGTTCCAGAGCCCTCGAAGAGTTTTCAGGCATTATGACCATTACCGAGTCAAGGCATTCCGGAACTTTTGAGATAAGGGCAGCCGCGGCATCCGAATCAAGTTTTCTCGGGCTCTCCACAGGGACTTCCGTTATAAATCCAACGGCGTCGGCTCCATAGAGAGCTGCCAGTTTTATATCTTCAGGACTTCGGATTCCACAGATTTTTATTCTGGTTTTTAATCCTGTTTTCATGCCCTTTCCCCGGAAGCCGGGCTTAATATGGAGATCGGTAAAGGTGATGAAGCTGCTTTTCCCGAAATAAAGCCCTGTTTTTTATCCTTTTCATAAAATCCACCGGTAAAATTCCTGAACTGGTTGAATTTAACCATAACCTTTCCGCTGTCTATGGCATCTTCTGCAATAGGAATTGCCTGCCTTATAGAGCCTACAATCCCGCTCACGTAAAGAGCCGCAGCCGCATTCAGGATTATGAGGTCTCTTCTGGGCCCCTTCTGCCCTTTAAAAATGCAGAGCAGGTCTCTAGCGTTTTCTTTCGGAGTTCCTCCTTTTATGTCTCCGGGGTTTGCCCGCAGCATGCCAAGCGATTCCGGAGTCAGCGTATAGGTTGTAACCTTTCCGTTCTTCAATTCCGCAACATAAGTTTCCCCGGTATTTGTGATCTCGTCCATTCCTTCCCCGTTAACAACAAGGGCATGCTCGGTCCCGAGCTCGGCAAGCGCATAAGCTATAGGTTCGCAGAGGCTTTTATCAAAAACTCCCACAACCTGCCCTTTTGCTCCTGCCGGATTTGTCAAAGGACCAAGTATGTTGAACACAGTCCTTACCCCGAGGTTTTTCCTCACCCCTGCAACCCTCTTCATTGCAGGGTGGAAAACAGGGGCAAACATGAAGCCTATACCTATCCTTTCTATTGTTTTCCTGACCTGTTCCGGAGAAAGGTCCACCTTAATTCCCAGGGCTTCAAGCACATCAGAACTCCCTGTCAATGAAGTCGCTGCCCTGTTTCCATGTTTGGCTACAGGCACCCCGGTTGCTGCAGTTACTATTGCAGCCGCTGTCGAGACATTGATAGTATTGAGCCCGTCTCCTCCTGTCCCGCAGGTATCAACAATCCTGAAAGGCGTGTTTGGACGGATAGTATTTCCAGCTTTTTTCATTCCCCTAACAAAACCAACAATTTCCTGCGGCTTTTCCCCTTTTGCTTTCAGTGCGAGCAGAAATGATGCAATTTCCTCGTCTTCTGCTGTGCTCAGAATCTCCCCCAATGCGGCTTCGGCTTCCTCTGAACTCAGGTCACAGCCCTCTTCAAGTTTTTTAATGTAAGCCTTTATTTCCTGCATTTTTCTCTCTCCTTTCTTTCCCTTCGGTTCCCCTGTTTAATTTGCTTCAAGCATGCCGGATCTGAGTTCCCTTGCAAGGGTTTCCAGCCTTTCATTCACGTCTTTTCCTTCTTCAATGATCCTGACAAAAGCCGAGCCTGCAATTACACCATCCGCCCCGGCTTTTCTGACTTCGGCAGCCTGCTTTCCTGTTGAAATCCCAAAACCTACGGCTTTCGGAATATCGGTCTTTACCCTGGCAAGCAGTTCTTTTGTTGAGCCTGCAACATCATCTCTCGCTCCCGTAACCCCAAGCCTTGATACAAGGTAAATAAAGCCTGAACCTCTTTGCAGGATCTTCCGAATCCTTGCATCGGTTGTTGTGGGTGCGACCAGAAATATCAGGTCAAGCCCATTGGCATCACAGCTTGTTTTCAGGTCAGCTGCCTCTTCTACCGGGATATCAGGTATAATCAGTCCGCTGATTCCGGCTTTAGCAGCATTTTCCACAAATCTTTCCACTCCGTACCTGAAAACAGGATTGTAATAGGTCATGCACACAAGAGGAACTTCAACCTCAAGGGCTTTGACAAACTCAAAATAGCGTTCAATATCCATGCCTGCTGCAAGCGCCCTCTGTCCTGCAACCTGTATTGTCGGCCCGTCAGCCACAGGATCTGAGAATGGGAACCCGAGTTCGATAATATCTGCGCCACCTTTTGCCAGGGCTTTTACAATCCCTGAACTTGCCTCAATAGAAGGGTCCCCTGCCATCACGTAACAGATAAGGGCTCCTTCTTTTCTCTCCCTTAATTCACTGAATTTATCGGAGATTTTCTGCCTTTTAAGTTCGACTGCCTTGAGTTCGGTTCTCATTTCAGATCCCTCTCTTCAGGTTCAGTACTGTTTCCAGGTCTTTGTCCCCTCTTCCCGAGAGGTTTACTACCACAAAATCCCCGAGTTCTCCTGCTTCTGCCGCTTTTTTCAGATATGCAAGGGCATGAGAGGATTCAAGGGCAGGAATAATTCCTTCAAGCCGGCTCAGTTCATTAAAGGCTTCTACCGCTTCATCATCTGTTACATAGCGGGCTGTAACCCTGCCGCTTTCAGCCAGGGAAGCCAGTTCAGGGCCTACTCCTGAGTAATCAAGACCAGCTGACACGGATTCTGACTCAAGGATCTGCCCGTTTTTGTCCTGCAGGACCTTTGTCCTTGCCCCGTGCAGGATTCCCTCTTCTCCGGCGCAGAGGGAAGCTGAATGAAGAGCTGCTTTTTCCGTACATTTCAGGGCTTTTCCTCCGGCTTCCACTGCAATCAGCCTGACCTCTCTGTCTCCGATAAATGGATGGAAAATCCCCATTGCATTGCTCCCGCCTCCTGCACAGGCAATGATAGAATCAGGAAGCCTGCCTTCTTTTTCCATCGCCTGCTCCTTTACTTCGCGCCCTATAACGCTCTGGAAGTCCCTCACGATCATCGGATAGGGGTGAGGGCCCACAACCGAACCTATCAGGTAATGCGTGCTTCCTATGTTCGTAACCCAGTCCCTGAAAGCCTCGTTTATCGCGTCCTTGAGGGTTTTTGAGCCGGTATGTACCGCTTTTACTTCGGTTCCCATGAGTTCCATTCTGTATGCGTTCATCTGCTGGCGTTTGACATCTTTTGCCCCCATGTAGACAACAGTCTCAAATCCAAGGTTTGCCCCTGCCATCGCTGTTGCAGTCCCATGCTGCCCTGCGCCGGTTTCGGCAATCAGCCTGGTTTTTCCCATATATTTTGCGAGAAGGGCCTGCCCTATGGCATTATTTAACTTATGGGCTCCTCCGTGCACAAGGTCTTCCCTTTTGAGGTAGATTTTAGTCCCATATTTCCTGCTCAGGTTCCTGGCAAGGTAAAGAGGAGTTTCCCTGCCTGCAAAGTCCCTGAGATAGTGGTCGAGTTCTGCAAGGAATTCCGGGTCGTTCTTGTATCTCTCATACCCTTCTTCGAGCTCTTCGAGAGCCGGCATGAGGACTTCTGGCACATACTGCCCTCCGTATTTCCCATACTTTCCTTTTACCTGTAATTCTGAAACTGTAGATCCCATAAATTCGATTACTCCCTTATTTCGCGATTTTTGGCTTATTGAGTCTTTATTTCCTGATTATTGATCTTATATTCCTGAATATTGGATTTTGAATCTTGATCTTTAGTTTTTAATTCCTGATCTCGTTAGTCGTGATTTTGTATTCGTGATTTTATGAAACAGAATTATTTACCTGATTTTGAAATGAAAATGGACTTTTCAACCCAATTTTGCGAGCCGAAAACTCCTGAAAATAAAAGAAAAAAGTTATTAACGCCAGCAAAAGCTCTGGACGAATTCTTTAGTTTTTTCGAAAATGGAGTCACTTTCCATAAGTGCAGACCCTATAAGCACAGCATCTGCCCCTGCCTGCATCACTCGCCTGACATCAACTGAACTGTTCATCCCACTCTCGCTTATGATAATATGGCTGGTTCCGTGGTCAAGATCAAATTCCCTAATGAGAGGTGCAAGTTTTTCGGTAGTAGCAAGGTCGATTTCAAGGGTTTCGAAATTCCGGTTGTTAATCCCTATTATTCTTGCCTTTGTCTCCAGGGCAAACTCAAGTTCTTCCATGCTGTGAACCTCAACAAGAGGCTCAAACCCTTTTTCAATGGCAAGCTCAACAAATTCTCCCAGTTCTTTTCCCAGGATGCCTGCAATCAGAAGCACAAGATCGCTCCCTTCTTCTTCAAGCTGCACTTTGTCAATAATGAAATCCTTCCTGAGAACAGGCAGGCATACGGTTTTCCTTACTTCCTTCAGGTTTTCGAGCGAACCGTGAAATACTCCAGGTTCGGTGAGGACAGAGATTGCGACCGCACCGGCTTCCTCCATTTCCCATGCAAGCTCAGCAGCAAGAGCCGGTTTAATTTCCCTGAAACTCTTCCCCGGAGATGCAGGCTTGACCTCAGCAATTACTGGAACCCGGCCCTCTGCCCGTGCAGCTGCCACAGCGGCAATAAAATCCCTTTTCTGGAACTGCGGCTGCGGTCCTTCCTTACGGACATCGGGACCAAAAGCCTGGATCCGGGTTTTCGTTGTATTGAGGATATGGAGAATTGAATAGTGCATCTTTTATCACTGTTGTATTATTGTGTACACCAGTGTCTAATGAAGTACCTTGTATAAAAAGCTTTTGGATGATAGGGCTTTGCACCTGAAGTCTGATTTTTGAGGTACTTTAGGTGCAGAAATGGGACTTTAGGTGCAAGATTAAAAAAATCATGGAATATTGTAAATTCTGACGGGAAGATTAATTAATATCTAAGTAAATATTTTTAGCGTGTTTGTTACGAGGACTTATATATGTCTAAAGTAAACAGGATAATAGATAAAGAAGATCTCGATGAAAGCTTAATAGATAAAAATAAAAAAATAGTGACAATTGGATTACTTGGAACTTTGATATTTTCATCGATTTTTTGTGTATTTCACGTAATTTTTATCACGCATTATTTGCCTGAAAATATATTATTTATATACGGAACATTTTACATATTATGTGCATTTGTAATTACAATATTTTTTTCCTTAACAATAAAGAATATTTTTTAACTATGTTGTTAATAAATGTCAATAATTAAACAAAATTATTATAGTAATACTTAATCAATATTTTGCAATGGGTAGATTGTCAACTAGTGATATAGTAATCATTGCATGTGTAGTATTTACTGGGTTGGTGACAATTGCTGTTTCAGATATCAACATAAGTCATCAGAACACAGTTAATAAACAATTTGCAGCAAAACAGATGTTAATAGAGATCGAATCACTAAATCCAACTCTTCAAGAATATTCTGATTTTTATAGAAATGGATTGGATTTAGAAGATGACAACGGTGAGAATCAAGCCGTTGTTCTGGATACAAATAATTTTTTCATTATAAACAGTAAAAATGGCTCTTCTATTCCATTTATCGTACAAATCAATAATAGTGGGATTTTTCCGAAGCAAACAAAAATTAATTCAATAAACAATGGGAGTATTTCAATTACATATCCAGATATTACTATAACTCCGAATATAGTACGTTCTGTAAAACTTGGGACACCTCTTATTCCGCCTCCTTTATACAATGAACATGGAGTTTATTACACATTTACACGAGAAATATCTAATTTTAATGGGGATGAAACACGGGACTTGTTTTTATTTTATAATAAATTAACTAAAGCTGAGTATGACAGAGCGTCATTACAAACATATTTTGATACAAATGGATATGATAGTGAACTAAATGGACAGTATTTTAATACTTATATGGATATGAGATTAAATATCATGTATGCAGCCATGATAGCGCCTCACATTATAGAAGAATTAGAAAAGGAAGCGAACTCAACTAGTATGTTTTTTTAACTTCTTACTAAAAAATTCTGGATCAATACCATTCTCATACATCTCATGAATTACCACAGTCAAATTATAAGCTATAATCTTAGCCAATAACTCGCTTTCCTGAGCAATTCTATTCTTAGATTTCAAATTCTCTCCAAGCTTTCTCTTGATGGTAGTATTTGTTGATTCAATGTTACTTCTCTTACTGTAATGCCCTAGAAGTTCTTCTCTGTTCATCTGGAAGTAATGATAAATTTTCTTCCTTATAAATCACTGGAAAGGAGAACCTTATCGTAATCTATAACTATGGAAAAATAGTAAGTATGGAAAATCATGTTTCCATACTCTTTCATTCTATGTTTTTTGCGGCTTCAGTATAAGAGTACAGGCAGTTTTATTGAAAAAAGAGTTATAGAAATAGATTAATTTATAGACTTTTCCTTACATATTTTCTATCGGTGGGAGTGGAGGAACTGGTGGGATCTGTCCATGATAATAATGCCACCTACTCCAATAATACCATTTAGGAACCCATATTCTTACATAAGAAGGATAGCTCCACACTTGACCACAATTATATGACGAATTTCCATACGTTGCAGCATAGAGCCTTCCATTTTTTACTGCAAGAGAAACTATACCTATGTTAGTCGATGCAAATGGATTAGGACCAGCAACAACCATCTCCCAATTTGTTCCGTTATATTTTTGAAGATTTCCAGTTGGAAATCCTTCTGCCAGATAAAGAGAGTTATCATAAACTGCCATACTTGCTACACGAAAAGGAAGTAACAGCGCACCGGGACTTGTCACGTCTCCCCATGGAGTAACATCTTTCCATCCGTTTAAACCAGTACCGTCATATCTCCATACCTGGGCACCACCTAAGTGGCATAATGTTCCTATGTATAGATGCCCATTATATATAGCTCCAGAACCAAAGTCCTGATTAATACGAACTGTTTTTTTCTTGCCGCCTCTCCCAAATATTGTCAGTTCTGTACCAAAGCCATCTTTATTAATCTGATACCAGCTTCCAGCATCTCCAGAAGGACTTTCCCATACTTGGATCCCTGAGCCATAGTAGTTAGAATCTCCAAAAGATACATTAGGATTTGTTCTGGTATTGGTAGTTACAACTACCAATTTCTTGTTGTACTCAGTCAATAAACCTAAATTATGATTTAAAGGATTTCCAAATCCATCTGATACAACTTTTTCCCACGTCATCTTCTCCTTTCCAAAATCTGAAGATCGCCAAATTTCAAAAGTTGTTGAACCTTTAGGATAAACCCGTGCATATAATTGTCCATTGAATATTAATATCGGCTTTACATCAGTTCCACTAGAAAATTGGGATAAGTCTGCGGATTTAAATGGATTTAGATCTTTCGATGAGATCGTTTGCTTTTCCCACGACATATCCTTGTATTTATAGAGTCCATTCTCAGCTTGTACATATAGTTCTGATTCGAATATTACTAATTGGATACTATATTGACCAGAAGCTTGAAATAATCCTTCTGTGTCTATGCGCTTCCAATTCTCTGGTGCTTCTGCTCCAGAAACTCCTGAAATCAATGTCAATAGTGATAACGATAACATGATTATAGTCATATTTCTTTTCGTATTTCTCCCCCCACTCACAATGGCTCATTATACATAACAAAAAAGTTTACAATTGTACTTCTTTTAAGTTTATCCTTTTAACGTAAACTTATACTGTAATAAATCACATTTACATTCTATTGATTTCTATTTAATATATATATTAACATATAACTCTTATCCCCTAGTATACATTATAAGGTTGAATTGTTTCTGCAAATATGATATTGGTGAGATACTTCTACAATTTTCAAAGGCATCGTCTTCATAAGGATAGAAATCTGCAGGGTATGCAGAAATAAAAGTAAAATTTTGGAAAATTATTACTTAATACAGATGTTTAGTTGATAGTGAAAAAGTTGCTCGAACACTCTCCAGTTGAACCGGAAATGGGCTCTGTTCTGAAAATTAACCGCAACTGTTTATCAAAATTTTCCATGTGAAATAAGGGGGTTGGAATGCGTCTAACCATTATGATCTCCAGTTGAACCAGATGTTGCCTCTATTCTGTCTAAAAATTATTACTGTCTGCTAAACTTTTCCATGTGAAATAAAGGGGTTGAAATGAAGCAATGCGACAATGCCTGAATATTTCCGGTAAAAAAGTTAGATGAATTATTCTCCGACCAGATTGTTACTGCTTTCAATCACATTTATGTGTAATGAGCAATAAGGAATTTCTATGGTGGGGTTATCATATCACGTTTCCCATGAGCAGTTTAAACCTGGGGAGCTTTTAAATTGGGTTCAATTAGCTGAAAAGGCAGGGTTTACCGGAGCTTTATCCTCGGATCATTTTAAGCCCTGGAGTACCAGGCAGGCTGAACAGGGAGGAACCGGTTTTGCATGGTCCTGGCTTGGGACAGCCATGCAGGCTACATCGCTTGAATTTGGGGTCGTAAACGCGCCGGGACAGAGATATCATCCTGCGATCATTGCCCAGGCTGCAGCAACCCTGGCTGAAATGTTTCCTGGCAGGTTCTGGATGGCGCTTGGAAGCGGTCAGGCTCTGAATGAACGAATAACCGGGGATCTGTATCCGCCCAAGTTTGAAAGAAACGAAAGGTTGCAGGAGTGTGTGGATGTAATAAGGTCACTGTTTGCTGGAGAAACCGTGAGTTATTACGGCTCTTACATAACTGTAGAAGAAGCCAGGCTATATGTTAAACCCGAAGCTACACCCGAAATTTTTGGTGCTGCACTCACGCCTGAGACTGCAAAATGGGCAGGGAGCTGGGCAGATGGAATGGTGACTGTATCCCAGCCTTATAATAAGCTCCGAAAAATGGTAGATGCTTTTCATGCAGGCGGAGGGGAAGACAAGCCCATGTATTTACAGGTCCACCTATCATATTCGGATACCGATGAGAAAGCCCGCCAGGGAGCTTATGAACAGTGGAAAAATAATACTATCGAAAGTGTTGTTGAAGAGGAAATTTATACTCCTGAGCAGTTTGATGCAGCTGCAAAATACATAAGGACTGATGACCTGGATGAACATATAAGGATTTCATCTGATCCCGAGAGTCATATAGAATGGATTGAAAAAGATATTGAACTCGGCTTCAGTAATATCATTCTACATAATGCCAGTCTTGAACAGGAGAAATTTATCCGGGATTTTGGAGAGAAAGTCCTTCCTGCAGTTAAAAAGAAATTCAGCCCTTAAATGACAATGAACGAAAGGATTCAGTCCTTAATATTCAGTCCTTAATATTCAGTCCTTAATATTCAGTCCTTAATACTCAATACTTAATATTCAGTGCATAATATTCAATCCTTAATATTCACTCCTTTGTATTCAGCCCACAAGATTCAGTCCAAAAAAATTTGGTTAAAAAGAAACTCTCCAAAAAACCCTTTAATATTTCAAACTCATCAATATCCGAAAATTGCAGTACTTCAGAGCATCCGGATCGGCATTGAAGCTGGATTCAAATATTTGCTGTTCACCTGCAGCTTTATCTGTGGATGTCCAGGATATAGATATTCAGCATATAGATATTGCATATAGATATTCAGGATATAGATATTAAGCATATCGAACAGGAAAAAACCACATTTTTGTGCAGGCATTTTACCGGGATCAATATCTATATTATAAGGGCATATCTATTATGGGGGACATCAGGCATGGGAGAAATTATTGATGTAAGTCTTAATGTAAATGAAGACACAGTTGTAATGCCCAGGAATCCTGAATTTAATAAAGAGAAGCTGGCATCTATAAGGGATGAAGGCTACGAGCTGTATAAGATCTGTATGAGCAACCATATAGGAACACACATTGATGCTCCAGCCCATTTTATTCAGGATGGAAACCTTATAAGCCAGCTCTCTTTAAACGTTTTAATTGGTAAATCACTGGTTGTAGAAATTCATGACGAGCATAAAATCTCTGTTGATGAGCTTAAAAAAGTGGATTTGAAAGACTATATCAGGGTTCTGTTTAAGACAAGGAATTCAAAGCTAATAGACGAAAACAGGCTCACCAAAGATTTTGTCTATATAGGCAAGGAAGCTGCCAGTTATCTTGTAGAAAAGGGGGTAAAGCTGATTGGTCTTGATTATTTTAGTATAGACAGAATTGAGGATGAGGATAAACCTGCTCACATAGAATTAGCAGGAAACAATGTCGTAGTCGTTGAAGGCATAAATCTCCTGAATGTAGAGCCAGGAGAATACGAACTTACTGCATTACCCATGAAAATAAATGCTGATGGAGCTCCTGCAAGGGTAGTTTTACGGAAATAAAATACCCCTTAAGGTAGTAAATATCCTCCTGACTGCGATGAAATCGAATGCGGACACTACTAATCTGGCATAAAAAAGCGCACATTCTAAAGTTATATATTACAATAATACAGTGGAGTCTGTTGTTGAGAGGGTAAATTTTTGGTAAGCAAAATAAGCCAGAGAATGTCTAAATATCAGTGAATCAGTGAGAGAAGTTTCTGGAAGGCGAATCGAAGAGTAGTGTAAAGATCTGTTCAGATTTATAAACCCAGACGATCTCGCGGCTGGCGTATTTCAAACTTCTCTAACCAGAATTCACTTTCATCAGAATTTGCTTTCAACAGAATTTCACTTTTACCGGAGTTTTATTCCTGTTCAGCATATCGAATTATTCATAGATATATAAGACTATGTGGGGAGAGAACTATGACTTATCAAAGAAAATCTGAAATACGAATCGTTAACGGGGAAGCATTCGTTATCTCGGATCCTGTTGGAAATATATATCAGGACGATAATAGTAATAACTTTGGCTTTTTCTTCAGGGATACGCGATTTTTATCAAGATTCGTTTTAAAAGTAGACGATCAGGATTTATCTATACTGAGTGCAAAAGAGGTGGACTATTTCTGGTCAACCCATTATGCCACTCTCCCATTTGAATCGATATTTGAAGGCCATCCCATCACAATTATTAGAAAACGCGCAGTAAGTGATGGGGTCAGGGAAGAGATCATAATACATAATTATAAAACCGAGCCTCTGGATTTAACCTTATCAATAGAGCTTGACGCTGATTTTATAGATGTGATAGAATTAGAAAGAGCACAAAATCCAGAAGGAAAATGTGATATTGAGATCAATTCAGAAGAAAATCAGCATATCTTCGTGTATAAGGTAAATGGAATACTCAGGAAAAGTATAATTCAGTGCGAGTCTGGAGCAGAAATAGAAAATAAAAAGATAAATTTTAAAATCAATATTCCAGAAAAAGACGAGTGGAAGACCTGCCTGACAATTCATCCTGTCTGGGAAGATAGAGTTAAAGAGCCAAAATTTTCGTGTGACGACCTTGATAAAAATCAGCCAGCCATAAATGAACCCCTGCAAGCATGGCTAAACCAGGTCCCCAGGTTAACCGGATATTGCAGCATATTATCGGAGACATATAAACACAGTTTAATGGATCTAGCTGCCCTCAGGTTTTACGTAGGCACGGAAGACGATCCCATATTTGCAGGAGGTATGCCATGGTATATGGCTTTATTCGGGCGTGACAGCCTGATAGCAGCTTATCAATGCTGTTTTATTGCTCCGGATATCGCATCTACCACATTAAGTATTTTAGCAAAGTATCAGGGAAAAGAATATAATGATTTTAAAGATGAAGAGCCCGGAAAAATTCTTCACGAACTAAGGTTTGGAGAGAAGACTTTACTGGGAGAAAAACCGTACAGCCCATATTTCGGGACCGCTGATTCAAGCCAGCTATTTCTCATATTACTCCACGAGGTTTTTAAGTGGACAGGCAACAAAGAATTGGTTAACGAACTTAAGGAACCGGCTTTAAAAGCTCTCGACTGGATTGATAATTACGGAGATATGGACGGGGACGGATACATTGAATATAAAATGAGGTCAAAGGCAGGACTTACCAATCACTGCTGGAAAGACTCAGGGACAAGTATGATCTTCAGTGATGCAAGACTTGCTGAACCCCCCATAGCTACGGTTGAATTCCAGGGATATGTTTATGATGCAAAGATAAGGCTTGCCGAACTCGCAGAAGAAGTATGGGATGATCCAGCCCTTGCAGAGAAACTAAGGAGTCAGGCTAAAGAGTTAAAACAGCGATTTAATAAAGACTTCTGGATTGATGAAAGAGGAGGATATTTTGCTCTCGGGCTCGATAAAAATAAAGAGAAGATCGATTCAATGGCATCAAATATGGGGCATCTTCTCTGGAGCGGAATAGTTGACGATGATAAAGCTGGTATTATTGTAAAACAACTAATGAGCAACCATCTTTACAGTGGCTGGGGAATTCGCACATTATCTATGCAGGACAGGGGATACAACCCTATTGAGTATCATAATGGAACGGTATGGCCCCATGATAATAGTTTAATTGTAGAGGGATTCATAAAATACGGATATAGAGATGAGGCGAACCAGGTAATAGTGAATTTATTGGAAGCATCCAGGTATTTCGATAACAGGTTTCCGGAGGTATTTGCTGGCTACCAGAGAAGCGTTGTCGACTTTCCCGTACCCTATCCAACCTCATCCATACCTCAGGCATGGGCCGCAGGAGCAAGCATATTATTCTTGAGACTTATTTTAGGGCTGGAACCTGACCGTGAAAAAGAGACCATAAAAATAAATCCTCATTTACCTGCAGTGATTGAGGATATTCGTGTGGGAAATATCAGATTATTCAACAAAAACTTTTCAATATTTGCAGGAAAAGATCGCTCAGAAGTTAGATTATCAGACGGATGATCAGGACAGGGAATTAATCAATATTTTACTCCACTGCCTGTAGTCCTGATAAAATAGCTTTTATTTATTCATCAGGGACTTTAGATCTACTTTGAATTTTTGATAGTTGAGAGTCTCTTTACCAAAATTTTCCATGAGAAACAAAGGGGTTTGAAAAAATTTTGAAACCTTCCTTATTATGTCTCAATATTATCATAAACCGTGACCATTGCTTTGGTTATTTTGTACATATTTTCCAGTATTGGTGTTGTGGACCCGGGCTGCCCGAGAGTTGCGTTTGCAGCATCAAGCATATCCTGCGGATATACGAGGCTTGCGTTCAGGTCTGCAATAGCATCGTCAAAGATATGCATAGTATCATTTGCTTTACTCATATTTGTAGGATCTTCCACAAAAGCAATCGATGAGTTTACTGCATCAACACCTGTAGTCGTTCCTTCCATTGCTGATTGCAGGAATGGATATGCTTCTGAATGTTCACCGAGAAGGCCATTTATAAGGTTCAGGTTGAGGTGAAGCAGGCGAAGCATGGATCCGAGGAATTCCAGTCCCAGTTCCAGCTCAGTTTCAACAGCTTCAGTTTCATTATATGAAGCCATTGAATATTCTGTCAAATTTATTTCTCCGGTCTCATCCTCAAGAACCATACTATCTGATATAACCGTTTCAGCTGAAACCGGAAACACGGCAAGATTGATGAAGAAACCTGCGGCTATCCACAGGCAAAATGCCTTTTGTTTTTGCATAACAATCTACCCCACTGCATTTATCAGAACTATTAATCGGAACTTAACGTAATAAAATGGTTTACGTAATAAGATGGTTTAACCTACTTTCTTCCCTAAATAAAAATAGACCATGTAGACTATAAAAATATAATCATTCACATGAATTTTTCCAGCAAGTAAATCTCTAAAAAGGCAGACAATTTAAAGTAATATTCGCAAAGCCTTTTTTAAGCTTAACCATAAATTAGTCCTCTTGAGCGAAGCGAAAAGAACCTCGTGCTGTTGCACTTACAGTGCAACTCCTCGAAAATCTATGATTTTCTATGATCCCGATGCGAAACTCGGGTATTTCAACCCAAAAATTAGTCCTCTTGAGGAAGCGAAGCGACCGAAAAGGACACCGCCCTCCCGAGGCGGGACTCGGGCGAGACGGGACTCGGGAAGCGCAGCATTTACATGCAAGGTGAGCATAGAGTGCACAGAAGCAACAAAAAGACAGGCACACATAAAAATCTGATTAAAAGACCGAAAGAGGAACAGAAATGGCTGTATGGAAGGGAAAGAAAGTGGTTCTGCATACCACTATGGGTGACATTACCATTGAACTGTTTGAGGACATGCCAATCACGGCAGGGAACTTTGCAAAACTTGTGGACCAGGGCTTCTATGATGGAACCGTATTCCACAGGATAATTGACAAATTCATGATCCAGGGCGGAGATCCGACAGGAACGGGTATGGGAGGGCCGGGATATGAGATCCCTGACGAGTTCACAAAACACAACAGGAATGACAGGGGCACTATTTCAATGGCAAATGCAGGCCCGAACACAGGCGGAAGCCAGTTCTTTATCAACCTTGTAAACAACAATTACCTTGACAAAATGCACCCTGTATTCGGAAAGGTTGTAGCAGGTATGGACGTTGTCGATTCGATGGGAAAAGTAAAAACCGACCGGCAGGACCGCCCGAAAACCGAAGTAAAAATTATAAAAGCGGAGCTGGTCTGAGGTTTAACAACCGGACCATCTATTATTTTTTTCGGTTTATTACCTTCAAATTTCTATTTTTAATTTTTTACAAGTTTACTTTTCTTACTATTGTTTCTGACTATAGTTCCTAATCAGATTTTCGGATAAGATGATAAAAAGTCCCATCCAATAGGAAACATAAGATATTTTTAACAAAATAACAGTCTTGCAGAAGAATTGCTGAATAATGGGAGAAGCGGTCTTTATGCCGGGAACCGGAAACGGACTGGACATTCTGGAAGCTGAGATTCTTAAATCCAGATACCTTCGGGAAGGAGAGGAGGACTGGGAAGACGTCTGTGAGAGGGTAGCAAAAGCAATTGCATCAACCCCTGAAGAATATGTTGAATTTCTTAACCTTATGGTCAGTAAAATTTTTGTCCCGAGCTCTCCCACAATCATGAATGCAGGTACAGTTTCTGGGCAGCTTTCAGCCTGTTTTGTCATACCTGTTGAGGACAGCATAGAGGAAATATTCGATTCCCTCAAGACTGCTGCCCTTATACAGAAAACAGGGGGCGGTACAGGCTTTAATTTTTCAAATATCAGGCCGGATGGTTCGCCTTCCGTTTCAGGTGTCGGTACTGCAAGCGGTCCTGTAGCTTTAATCAGGCTCTTTAATGAGGCGACTGAGATCGTAAAGCAGTTTGGGAGAAGGCGAGGCGCCAATATGGGGATCCTTGATATTTCTCATGACGACGTTAATCCTTTTATCAGGGCAAAACGTGAGGAAGGCAAACTGAGTAATTTCAATATCTCTGTTATGGTTCCTGACTCTTTCATGCGCCTGGTAGAACAGGGAAACATGGATGAGATATGGAATGCAAAAACAGGTGCAAAGGTGGGGGAGATATTTTCCGAGATTGTAGAGGGAATCTGGAGGAACGGAGAGCCTGGCATTCTTTTCTATGACCGCATAAACAGGGACAATTTCACACCCGCACTTGGAGATATTTCAGCCACAAACCCGTGCGGTGAAGAGCCTCTCCTGCCCTTTGAGTCATGTAACCTGGGAAGCATTAACCTTTCTCTTATAGTTGAGGATGGGAAAGTCAACTGGGATTCTCTCAGGGAAACAGCCGGAAAAGCAGTTCGTTTTCTTGATAATGAAATCGATATAAATGTGTATCCTGTCCCGGAGATAGAAGAGGCAACCGGAAAGACACGAAAAATAGGGCTAGGGATTATGGGTTTTCACGATATGCTCTTAAAACTCGGGTTGCCCTATGATTCAACTGAGGCTCTCGGGCTTGCAGAAAAGATTATGGAACAGGTAACATACTCTGCTGTCAGGATGTCAAGAAAACTTGCGGCAGAAAAAGGGACTTTTCCTGAGTATGAAAATTCCATATGGGAGCTTCCAATAAGAAACGCCACACTTACTGCAATTGCCCCAACAGGCACTATAAGTATTCTTGCCGGCTGCTCTGCAGGAATTGAACCTGTTTTCAGCTGGGTCTACAGGCGTGCCCGCATAACTGGAAACGAATTCATGCTTGTGCATCCGCTTTTTGAGGCACATTTTAAGCCAAAACTTCCGGAGTCCAGTTACGACCGGTTGCTTGAACATATCTACACAAGAGGCACCCTTCAGGATATAACAGATCCGGAAATAGTGGATGAAGAAGAAAAAAAACTCTTCAGATCAGCCCTTGATATTGACTGGAAGACTCACATTGATATACAGGCAGCTTTTCAGCGGCACTGTCATGCAGGAATTTCAAAGACTATAAACATGCCCCAGAAAGCCAGAAAGGACGATATCGGGAAAGCTCTGGTTTATGCCTGGATGCAGGGATTAAAAGGGCTCACAATCTACAGAACTGAAAGCAGGCAGCGTGTTGTACTTAGTTTAAAAAGCCCTGTAAACAAACTTTAAGACGAATTTTTTTATAATACCGGCTTATATGTAAAATAAAACTATCTCTGTTGCCAAGATAAAAACAACATTTTTACTAAAACAAAAACAACTTCGTCATCAAGTGTATCAATTTTTTTATAAAGTATTATATCAATGAAATTGTAGTTATCTTACTAAAAATATATATACATTCCTCCCCCCTCATATAGCATGATTGCTGCCTCTAAACATCATCTTGAACTACTCACTGCATGTATAATTTATGGTACTGTTGGGATTTTCATGGAATCTCTCAGTAACATGTCCGTAGGATCGATTATTTTCTACAGAGTTCTTTTCGGTCTCTCAGCGATATTATGCTATCTTGCGATTACCGGAAATCTCAGCCAGTTAACCTTAAAAAGTAAGAAAAAATATCTCCTTTTGTTAGGAATTTTATATGTCTCACAGATGTTTTCTTACTATTCTGCAATCCGGTATCTTGGGGCTTCTTCTGCTGTTCTTCTCCTTTATACAGATCCTATATACCTGACCTTCCTTGCCCCGGTCCTCCTTGGAGAAAAGAATACCGAGAAAACTATCCTTGCCCTCTTCCTTGGTCTGGCAGGTGTTTTCTACGTAACAAGACCTGAAGGTGGCTTTGAGCAGATTGCTTTTGGAAGCAGCTATCTTAAAGGCGTAATTTTCGGGCTCGTAGGGGGCCTTTTCAGCAGTGGTGTCATAATCTCAGTACGCTATCTCAGAAATGAGTACAACGGGCTTACTCAGCTTGTATGGCAGAGTGTGATCAGCCTGTTCTTCCTGTCCCCTTTCGCAGCCTCAACGCCAGTGAATGTTGTTGCTGAAAACCTTTATACTCTTGTGCTTTTCGGAGTCATGATTACGGGTGTGGGTGCAGTGTTCTATATAAGGGGAGTTGCAGGTGTAAGCGCAATTACAGGCAGTGTTCTCACCCTTCTTGAGCCGGTTTCATGTATCTTTTTCGACTACACCGTCCTGGGAAGCCCTGTGCACAGTGGAATGCTCATAGGCTGCTTCTTTATCCTTGCAGCAGCAGTTGTAATAAGCCTTGATAACTCTATTCTCCTCAGGAAGTTACTCTTTGGTGACAGGATAATGTCAAGCAAAAAAGTGCCTTTCTGGAAAAAAGAGCTCTTAAGACCGCAGGGAAAATAAATTCCCTCTTTTTTAAGTTTCCATTTCAGTAAAAATTCCATTCCTGATACCACCGGTCCTTCTCCAAAAAATATATATTTCCAGTACTTTATTTCTCAAATGTGCCAGTTCAGGAAAATTCTTTTAAACCTTATTCGGAAGTTATAACAGGCAGCGTCCTTTACGGTACCATAGGTGTTTTTCTGGACCGGGTTCAGGACATGTCTGTGGGATCCGTTTTATTCAGCAGGCTTTTTTTTGGCTTGTGCATGATCTTCTTTTACCTGCTGTTAAGCGGAGGTCTGGAGCAACTCAGGCTCGGCAGGAACAGGAAATATCTTCTGCTTCTCGGTTTTCTCAACGCGGTAACAGGCATGTGCTATCTTTCAGCTATAAAATATAGCGGAATTTCAACTGCCGTCCTCCTTCTCTATACGGCTCCTATATATGTTAATCTGCTTGCCCCTTCAATCCTCGGGGAAAAAAACAACAGTAAAAGCCTTCTACCTCTGGTCCTGGCCATTTCAGGGGTATTGCTCATCACCCGTCCAGGAGAAATTCTGGTTAACCTGAACACAGGCTCCGATTTTGTTAAAGGCTTGCTTTTCGGCTTACTTTCAGGTGTCTCTTTCGGTACAACTATAATTACGATTCGCTACCTGAGGCACGATTACACAGGGATCTCCCAGACTTTCTGGCTAACCGGAGTAAGCCTTCTGTTTATGTTGCCTTCCGCACTTTTGACACCAGCCCCGGTTTTCCTGAGGAATTTCAATACTCTCTTTCTCTTTGGTTTGACAATTACCTTTGCTGCGATTCTCTACCTAAGAGGAATCTCAGGTATAAAGGCGCAAACAGGCAGTATTATTGCCCTGCTTGAGCCCGTGTCAGGGATTTTTTTCGATACGGCAGTCCTGAAAAGTCCTCTGTATACCTCAACTTTCCTTGGTTGTGTTCTTATCCTTACAGCGGCTTACCTTGTGAGCAGAAAAAAAAGTGAGGACCTGAAGCTGGCAGCTGATTCCCGGCCAATTGTCTGAACAGGTGTGGCAGATTATTTGGTAAATCGTATGCTGGTAAACGGCACTTTATCAAATAGAGAATTATCTGGAAGAAAATTTTTTGAGACCTGAAAACTAAAAATGCTGATACACATAATATCGCTTAAGAGTCTGTTTCCTTCCCCTCCGCCCAAAAGCTCTTTACTTAAGAGCCCCTCTATTTTTAAGATTGAAGCTTAAAACGCAGGAAAAGCATGACAGACGAAAGCCCAATTATAGAGCTTAAGAACCTGACCAAAGTTTACAAAAACGGAGTAGAGTTTCGCGCGCTCGACAATGCAGACCTGGTAATTAAAAAAGGGGAGTTTGTTGCAATTGTAGGGCCTTCAGGTTCAGGTAAAAGTACGCTTATGCATCTCATAGGCCTGCTGGATACGCCCAGCTCAGGAACTCTGCTTATTGATGGTAAGGATGTAACAGAAATGTCGGATAAGGAGCGTTCTGCAGTGAGAAACAGGATGCTGGGCTTTATTTTCCAGTACCATCACCTTCTTCCAGATTTCACTGCTCTGGAAAACGTAATGATGCCGCTCCTGATTGCAGGAAAGAGCAGGGAAGAAGCAAAATCTGTTGCAGAAAAACTCCTGAGAGAGGTCGGGCTTGCAGACCGAATGGACCACAGGCCAGGAGAGCTTTCCGGAGGGCAAAACCAGAGGGTTGCAGTAGCCAGGGCTCTTAGCTGTTCTCCGGCGATTGTGCTTGGAGATGAGCCTACTGGCAACCTTGATACGAAAACGGGAGACCTGATCTATGAATTGCTCCGTAGACTTAACAGGGAGTATAATCAGACGTTTATCGTTGTAACCCATAATGAGGATCTGGCTGGAAAAGCTGATAGGGTTGTTAAAATTGTGGACGGAAAAATAACGTCTCAATGAGGAGAAACAATGGAATACACTAAAGGAAGGATAGGCAGGGTCTTTACAGTCAGAATTGACCACGGGGATGACCTGATCCTTGAACTCATAAAACTTGCAGAGCTTGAAAAGATTGAGTCTGCAGTATTTATGCTGCTCGGTGCACTGAAGGAAGGAAAACTTGTTGCAGGCCCGAAAGAAAATAAAAGGCCTCCTGAACCTGTCTGGACTGGCTTCAATGATGCCCGTGAGATTCTCGGAATCGGAGATATTTTCCAGGAGGACGGAAGGCCTAAAATTCACCTTCATGCAGGAACAGCCAGAGGAGAAAACATTAAACTGGGGTGTTTGCGAGGGGAAAGTGAAGTTTTCATGGTTGTTGAGGTATTCATTTTCGAGTTGGAAGGAATTTCTGCCCGGAGGGTAATGGATGCAGAGCAGGGCTTTGCTCCAGTGAATTTTATGCAGACCCCTGATGTGGAATAACATTTCCAATAAGAAATAATTATAATATTGAGGGAGTCAGGCAATTAATGATTGGCTGATTTACTGGAAATCAGATCTGGCAGATTCCCTTTATACCATTTTTAAGAAATTTATTTCGCGAATTTATTGTGAACTTAATTGTTGCGGATCAGGTTTGCATTGAGTCTAATTTTGCAGTATAATTTCCAGTTCCCGTAATCTTTTAAGAGCAATCATTTTTTCGGTGTTATCTTTTAAGAACTCCTCTTCAAGAATCTGTACTATTTCCGGGAATGGTACAGTTAACTGGTAGTATTTTACAGGTCTGCCTTTTCCTTTATTCTTCTTTTCAGACCTTTCATCCACCCAGCCTCGATCCCTGAGAGGACGCATAGCTACACTCACTTCCGGCTGCCTTAGCCCGGAAACAAGTTCTATGTGAAGGGATCTGAGTTCTCTACAATCTTTTAAACATACGATTGCGGTGGCCTCTGTCCTCGGGAGTCCCAGGCTCTGGAGCATATCAATAATTGAATACTCCTTTTCGGTTAAATTAACTGGAGAATCTTCGGTCATCGAGAATGAATAATACTTTCAGGTTTATATATTTTATGTAGATAATATTATTTTCCTGAATAAAATGGGTATTGTAAACAAGCAAAAAAGGTATCTAATCCGATTAAGGTTTTTTTACAGAGTGTTTGTATAAAAGACTGAAGGAATAAATCTCCAGAAAAAAAATAAGCTTTGTATTTCTAACCAAAACCTTTAAAGCATGTGTTCGCAGGAATAAACATCCCTTTACCATAAAACAGGCTTCACGGAAACATGAAGATAGGTCCTGCTATTATAGGGGGCAAAAATCCCTTAAAGCCGGAACCAGGTATTTCCAGTAAATGAATAATCAGCTTCGAGCGTATTGATATCTTCTGACCTTTAAACAGGGAAAATCTGGACTAAAAAGGAAAGAGTTAATTTCTAAAAATAATACTCATTTAAAAGAAAACTCTTTATATATTAGTGCCCTGAGACAGGCAGATTACTGGAATAAAGTAAAAAAGGGGTTTTGCTTTAAAAAGAGTGCTTCTTCCAAGAAGTACAGGTATAACTCAGGCAAATTTATTCATTCTAACCGGATAAAGAATTAAATACCATTCGGACATGTAACGCTTAGATTAACTGACGCTTAGATTACTTAAAAGTCAAGTTCAAATAACAGAATATATGTATAGATAGTCAGAGATTAGAAAGGGTGAAATGATGTCGTATATCGGTTTACAGCAGGATTCTGGAGAATATAAAATCCAAAAGATACATGCTCGGGAGATCCTGGACTCAAGGGGAAATCCCACAATTGAAGTTGATGTGTTTACACCTAAGGGATTCGGAAGAGCAAGTGTCCCTTCAGGAGCTTCCACGGGTACGAATGAAGCCCTTGAACTGCGCGATGCAGACCCTAACAGATATGGGGGAAAAGGAGTCCTGACCGCAGTCAAGAACGTAAATACCATTATCCAGAAGGAACTGCTCGGACTTGATGTGCGAAACCAGCGGGAAATCGATGAGCTTATGATAGAGCTCGATGAGACTGAAAACAAATCAAACCTTGGAGCAAACTCCATTCTTGGAGTATCCATGGCAGTTGCAAAAGCCGCAGCAGATTCTCTTAATATGCCCCTTTACCGCTATTTCGGCGGTTCAAACGCTTTTACCCTTCCAGTACCCACAATGAATGTCCTGAACGGAGGCAAACACGCAGGAAACGAACTTGCAATTCAGGAGTTCATGATTCAGCCGAAAGGTGCGGAAACCTTTTACGAAGCCATTCAGATCGGGGCTGAGATCTACCAGATCCTTGGGAAGTTCCTTGAGAAAAAATATGGACGCTCTTCTACCAATGTGGGTTATGAAGGCGGATATGCGCCCAGCATGAGCGAATCTTCAGAAGCTCTTGACGCCCTGGTGCACGCAATTGAAGAAGCAGGCTATACCGAGTCCGAGGTCACAATAGGTCTTGACGCCGCAGCAACAGAATTCTATGAAGAAGAGTTCTATAATATTGACGGAAAGAAACTGGCCGCTCCTGAACTGCTCGACTATTACGTAGAGCTTGTAAATTCTTACCCTATCCTTTCTATCGAGGACCCCTTCTATGAAGAAGCCTTCGAAGACTTTGAAGCCCTTACGAATGAACTATGGGACACTATCATCGTAGGTGATGACCTGTTTGTTACAAATATTGAAAGGCTTTCAAAAGGTGTGGATATGGGAGCAGCAAATGCCCTTCTCCTTAAAGTTAACCAGATCGGCTCGATCTCAGAAGCCTTTGATGCCGCAAGCATGGCCTCCAGAAACGGTTACACAGTGATCGTAAGCCACCGCTCTGCGGAAACCGAAGACACAACCATTTCAGACCTTTCAGTTGCAATTGGAGCCGAAATGATAAAGACCGGAGCTCCAGCCCGCGGCGAAAGGACTGCAAAATACAACCAGCTCCTCAGAATCGAGGAAGACCTGGGAGAAGTTGCACATTACGTGCAGCTCTAACCCTTTTTAAAGTAATTTTTTCTTGTCTTATCCATTTTTCTTTTCACTCATTTTTAACTTTTTTATTGTCTTTTAGTATTAAGCGTATATAAATTATCATTTCGCTGTTTTCTCTTCTTCTATATTCCTTATAAACAGGCCATTCTCCTTCGCTTCTCCATTTTACTATCGTTTAAGTTGGTCCTCTTGAACGAAGTTCGCTTCAAAAACCAAAATTAGTCCTCTTGAGCGAGCGAAGCGAGTGAAAAAGACACCGTTCCCCCGAGAGAGGACTTGGTTTTATCTCAACCCAAAAATTAGTCCTCTTGAGGGAGCGAAGCGAGTGAAAAGGACTTCGTGCTCCCGAAGCGAAACTCGGGTAGGACAGCGTACTCCCGAAGCGAGACTCGGGAAGTGAAGCTCGGGCGCAGAATCAGAAACAGATTTATATCAGCCCCCTAAAAAGGAATACAGAAGTGACTGAAAGTTTGAAGTTATGAGGTTGCCTGAAAGTTCTGAATAGCCGGCAGAGTTAGGGAGTTTATCCAGATGTATGAACTGAAAATTGCTTTGAGGCAGATATTATCCAGAAAAAAGCAGACTCTTTTTGCTATACTTGCTGTTGCTCTAGCTGTTGCCGTGATTACGGTAATGATGGCAATGCTTTCGGGTTTCCAGGACGAGCTTGTAACCTCAAGCATTGAAAATAATCCCCATATTGTAATCAATCCTCAGGATGAGGAAGAAGAGTTCATTCATCTTTACAGGCATACATCTGCTCGAATCTCTGAAAAGGAAGGAGTTATAGCCGTATCCCCCAAATACCTGGGTCAGGCTGCACTGGAATATCGGGACAATGCCGAAGGGGTTTCGCTTCAGGGAGTCGACCCGGAAGCTGAAGAAAATGTTATGAGGGTAAGCGAAGACGTTATTGAAGGAAGCCTTATGTCCCTTGTCCATACAAGGCACGGAATTCTTCTCGGTGATAAGCTTGCGGAAAATCTTGAGGTTCACGTAGGAGATAGGGTAGATGCTGTTTTCCCTGGCTCACAAACAACTTCTTTTAAGGTAGTGGGCCTGGTGCATACCGGAACTGCCGCAGATGAAACCATAGCTTATGCGCGGCTTGACTCAGTGCAGAACTTTTTCAATGAACCCGGAGTAGTAAGCACTATAGGAGTCAGGGTTGCAGACCCTTACCAGGCGGATGCTATTGCATTCTCGATTGAGAGAGAGACCGGGCTCGATGCCGTAAGCTGGAGCGAAGCAAACGCCGAAATACTCGGGCTTCTGGAAACTCAGATGGTTTTCGTAAATATCTTCTATCTACTGATCTACGGGATTGCAGGCTTTGGGATTGCAAATACCCTCATTACCATTGTTGCCCAGAGGACCAGAGAGATAGGCATTTTGAAAGCTATGGGGGCTTCTCAAAAGAGCATAATGGTCTTGTTCATTTTTCAGTCCATAATCCTCGGAGCCATAGGACTTATACTTGGTACGGTTCTTGGTTACATTACTATCGTTGCGCTCCAGAACTATCCAATTGAGGTTCCTGAAGAGATGTACTTCGGGCTCCAGACACTTCCGCTCGAAGTCGAACCTCTTAACTTTTTATATGCCGCTTTCTTTGCCTTTATCGTCAATATCCTCTCAGGAATTTACCCTGCAAGAAAAGCTGCAAAACTTGACCCTGTGAAAGCCATCGAGAGTGCATGAAGAAGAAAGACTATGGCTCTCAGAATTATAGTTTTTAGTTCTCAAAGTAACAGTTCTCAATCACCATAACTCCCAATATTATAGCTTGCAATATTATAGCTCCCACATTATAGCCCTCAACAGTATGACTCTCAACAATTTAATCTTAGAAACGCCTCTCAAAATTATTTTGATTCCCCTATATTTCAGGCAATTCCTATTTTTGTCAGAATCTGTTATTGTCAGATGATCCTTTCATTTCCGGAGATTTTCAGATAATTCCTATCATTTCAAGTCCCACATAGACCATAAGGAAAACAAAAAGGTGCTTCAGGTACTCAGGATTTACAATATGAGCAATATCTGCCCCTTTTCTTGCCGCAAGAAAACCAGGGACCGCCAGCAGAACCCAATTAAGAATGTTGATATATCCCAGGGAATAAGGGGGGAGTTCAGGCTGGCCCCAGCCATGGATTATGTATCCAAGTGACCCTCCAGAAGATGTGAACATTATTACCGCAGCTGAAGTCCCAATAGCTTCCAGCATGTCGAAACGCAGGATAATTAACATGATTGGAATTCCAATCACTCCTCCACCTATTCCGAGAAGCCCTGAAAAAAAACCTATAAGAACACCGGCAAAGACATATGAGAGCTTGCTGGAGCTTATATTTTCTTTTCTTTCCTTAACAGCCGGCGTTTTATAGGTCCTCAGCGCCCCAAGTATGATTACGATCCCAAAGATTGTGCTCAGTACGGATGCGGGAAGGTAAGCGGCTACGGCTGAACCTCCAAAGCTGGCAACTGACCCGAAAACCCCCATAAGGATTGCCTGCTTCCAGAGTACTGCCCGCCTCTTCTGGTACTTTAAAGTTACACTGATTGAATTTAATAAAATTACGAAAAGACTCGTCCCGAGAGCTATCCTTATGGCCAGGTCAGGGTGAAGCCCGGTTTCCTGCAAAAGCCAGTACTGGACAGGAAACATGATGAAACCTCCTCCCACGCCCAGCAGGCCTGAAATAATGCCCGTAAAAGCACCTGTAAGGAAGAGGATTAAAATATAAAGGGGTTCGCCAGGAGTCATTTCCAGATCTCTGTTTTCAGTCTTTATTTTCTGGATACAGGAACGTGTTTGGATTACGGACGGAGCATGGATTAAGAACAGATTTCAGGCTTCGGTTTACATGGAGTTTGAAGCTTATTTAAGTTAATAGTATCGTACTGAAAATATGCAGTACTGCCGCTGATTGTAAGATGAAAAAAACCGAAGTTTGCAGAAAGGTCGTACTTGAAAGGATAAATCATGGGTTAAGAGGGGATTGTCTTTCTTAAGTAATTTGCCCCTGGAAAGTCTGCATTTTTCCTGCGCAACAAATATTTAAAATGAGTTATAAGTTATTATCCGGAAGCAGGTTCACAAATTATTTATTGTTGTAAACTTTTTACCGTTAGAAATATCAGACCAGCTTTATAATTTATCTCCCACATCCTGGTAAAGAGGCGCTTTTATGATCAAAATCGAGTTACATGGCACATACAACCTTTATTATGCTATTCTTGGAATGCGGAACCCAATGAATTCCTGGCACCTTATGGACAGCAGCGAGCCTGATCAGGCAGGAAACTGTACACTTGGAGAAAAAGACCTTAACCTTGCCCGACGCCTGACTCTTGCAGGAAACGAGCACGGCAAATTTCTGAGGTTCATTACAGTCTGTTTTGACCTCACAGCTCCCCTCTACTGGTGGAAAGAGTTTGACACATACAAATTCACGGAAAAGAATTCAACCTCAACAATGCATAAGCTTACCAGCAGGGACCTGGCCCCTCATGACTTCTCCTTTGATATGATGAACGAATACAGGAACGCCCAGATCCGGCACCTTAACGACCTTATCAAAGCCTACAAGTCCCGTGAAGGAGACAGCGAGGAAGACAACGCTTACAGAAAAGCGATCTTCAGGGAACTTGTCCAGGATCTTCCGAGCGCCTACATGCAGAAAAGGACAGTTATAACGAACTACGCCGAGCTCAGGAATATTTATTTCCAGCGCCGCCACCACAAGCTTGACGAGTGGAGGGACTTCTGCGGCTGGATGAAAAAGACGCTGCCTTATGCAGAAGAACTGATCTGCATAGAAAAAGATGAAAATGAAAACTAAAAACTGCAGTTCAAAATTCAATAATTCTTCAGAAACGAACGCAGGAATATGTTACTTTTAAGACGTCTCGAAATAAAGCAGGAGTACGCACCTGTGAAATACTTATGAAATTAAGTCAAGTGTGTAACTCCTGCTGAATAGATTTAATTATTTTTTTGGCATGAAAGACTCTCAAGTACTTCATTTTTTGCATGTTATTCAAAGAATATCACGCGCGTTTTTTTGAAGGTCTGAATGAATTGTTTTATGTTACGATTTTGTAAGAATCAACATCGTAATTTGTTTATTAACTTTCAGGCTCTTCAAATTTTCATCAGCTTCTTCAGTGTTTCATACCTTTTCAGTTCCTCCATTTGCAGTCTCATCCGGTTCATTTTCGTTATCCGGACATCCTTCATCTTCAGTTTGTTTATTCTCATCTTCAGTTTGTTTGTTCTCATTTTCAGTTTGTTTATTCTCATTTTCAGTTTGTTTATTCTCATCTGCATTTCCGGTTTCGACTTTTACTTCCCCAGTGTCTTCGCGCACTGGTTTTGTTTCCTTGCAAACCGGTTTTGCATCTGGAGATCCTTCACCTTTATCTGATTCATCCTCATCTACATTTTCGTTATCCTGACGCCCTTCATTTTCATCTGGTTCATTTCCATTTACATCCGAAGATTCTTTATCTTCAATTTGTTCGTTTTTATCTACACTTTCAGTTTCGTCATTTACTTCTTTGGAGTCTTCACTCGCTGGTTTTGTTTCCTTGCAAACTGGTTTTGAATCTGGACATCCTTCATCTGATTCATCTTTGTTTACATTTTCATCCGGGCATTCTTTATCTTTGGTTTGTTCATTTTCATCTATATTTCCAGTCTCTACATTTACTTCTTTAGTATCTTCACACACTGGTTTTGTTTCCTTACAAACTGGCTTCGTTTCTTTATAAACAGGTTTTGTTTCCTCACAAGCCGGTTTTGTTTCCTTGCAAACCGGTTTTGTTTCCTTGCAAACCGGTTTTGTTTCCTTGCAAACCGGTTTTGTTTCCTTGCAAACTGGCTTTGTTTCTTTGCAAGCCGGTTTTGTTTCTCCACACGCTGGTTTTGTTTCTCCACATGCTGGTTTTGTTTCTCCACATGCTGGTTTTGTTTCTTCACATACTGGTTTAGTTTCTCCACATGTCTCTTTATCGTCTTCACATGTCTCTTCATTATCTTCGTCGTCGTTTACATTATCATTTTCGTCGTCGATTACTTCGTTATCGTCATCATTTTCTTCGTTATCGTCTTCGCTTGCCTCTTTCACATAAATATAGTCGTATTTTGTTAGTGTATTATTGTCCATCTCATTCGCTACCGTTAAGGTAACATTATATTTTCCTACTGTAAAGTAGGTGTGTACTGGATTCTGTTCGGTTGAACCGGTTCCGTCTCCAAAGTCCCAGTTGAAAGAAACTGCGTTTTCAGACAGGTCTGTGAACTGAACCGAGAGAGGAGCAAAACCTTCGGTTACATTGGCAGTGAAATTTGCTACTGGAAGCACTGAGACTGTTTTTTCTGTAACATTTATTGTAGCAAGCTTTGAATTCATACCATTTTCATTGCTGACTGTCAGGTTAACTGTATAGATTCCTGCCGTATAGTAAGTATGAATCGGGTTCTTCTCTGTAGAATTATCTCCATCTCCGAAGTCCCAGCTCCATGAGATTGCGTTTTCAGACAAATCAGTGAATTGAACTGAGAGAGGAGTAAAACCTTCAGTTACATTGGCAGTGAAATTTGCCACCGGAAGCACTGAAACAGTTCTTTCTGTAACATTTATTGTAGCAAGCTTCGAATTCATACCATTTTCATTGCTTGCTGTCAGGTTAACTGTATAGATTCCTGCTGTAGAATAGGTATGTACCGGGTTTTGTTCGGTTGAACCGGTTCCGTCTCCAAAGTCCCAGTTGAAAGAAACTGCATTTTCAGACATGTCTGTAAACTGAACAGAGAGAGGAGCATAACCCTCCGTGGGATCAGCAGTGAAATCTGCTACAGGGAGTTTTATCTCAGGTACGAATTCCTTCTCTGTTACTACAGTCTGATTAACCCACATTTTATTCATATTACCATTGGTATCCACAGTGCGAGTACCGATGGTATAACTTGTTTCAGGTTGGAGGCCTGTGGCGTTAAAGTATTCGGAAGAGGTGCTTGTCTTGTAGGCTCCGTTTAAATAGATCTCAGTGTGGTCGAAATCGGTATCTTTGGGATTCTGCCATGTCCATTTGATCCAGGTAGTGCCTTTAGTAGATTGGAGGCCGGTTATTGAGGCAGGTGGTAAATTATCGGGTGTTATAGCAGTATATGAAGCAGAATTATCATTGGCAACATTTCCTGCTTCATCCATAGCAGAGACACTTACAGAATGAGTACCTTCAAGTGCAACAATATTTCCTTTCCAGATATTCCCACCTGTATTTGCAAGAGAAACTCCGGATGCTGTAACCGAGCTAACTCCTACATTGTCAGTTACATCTACAGTTACAACTATAGTATTCCCAGTTTCAGGTGTACTGTCGCTTAAACTTACCGAGTTAATGACAGGGTCTTCGTCATCTACAGGGTCTTCATTACCCGATACTCGTACAGTACCTGTGTTCACAACAGGAGTTATTAAGCTGCCACCGTCAGCACTTATCCTTGTTGTCGGTATGTCCAGGTTTGTACTACCCGCCTTTTTTCCGGTTACAGTAATGGTCCCAAGTAAAACGTTGGTGTCACCGGAATTAACTTTTTTAAGCGGATCTAAAGCTTTTATCCAGACCGAACTAGAAGGAATTGTAGAACTCTCTGGCATCGTATTCCAACTGGGGAATGAAACCGCAGTAATTTCTGCAATTTCAGGGTCTAAAATAGAAATTGTAATATTGAAACCTGAAAGCCCATCAGGAACCTGATCCATTATAATCTGGACATTCTGGGAAGAAACCGGATCCACCTCTACTGTTTGAGGGTTAAATGAAATAACATTTGCTGCCGAGGCACATGATGTCCCTATTCCGAGAAAGACCAGAAAAAGAATTAAAACTCTAAACAACTTAGTCATGTTTTCCATGTCTCCTTAAAATACACCATAAAGTTTTTACAACATCATCATTTACCATTCCATCGTGGAATTTCATAGAACCAAATTTCCTTTCCAACACAACCTTTGCATCATCACTTCTGCGAGTCATACAACATTATCTATATAAAAAACATGTATACATTTGACAAAATATTTATCAAAGTTGAGTAATAACAACAATAGATAAAGCTTTCGTTTTTTTGTTAAAATATTATAAAAAATAGGAATTTTATTGAACGAAAAATAAAATCAAATACTATGGTTTCAAGTAACGGATTAGTACTGGAATAGCTTGGGAATTATCATCGAGTGATGAAAACGTTTAAAGTGAATCCAGTATTCAAAATCAAAAATCTGAGCCGAGATACATAAAAAATTAATTGACAGGCACCTCCAGAGGGATAAATACTCCCAAAAATAAAGTTTACGACGATGAAAACATGAATTTATTCGGAGATTTCATCGTCACAA
Organism: Methanosarcina hadiensis; assembly: GCF_046529725.1. Classification (GTDB taxonomy): domain Archaea; phylum Halobacteriota; class Methanosarcinia; order Methanosarcinales; family Methanosarcinaceae; genus Methanosarcina; species Methanosarcina hadiensis. Next base: position 2,108,294 of record NZ_CP136241.1, read on the forward strand.
TCCGGGAGCTTTTGAAGTTAAAGCATATCATAAAGCTTTACAACATCATCAAAATCAATCAAACCGTTTTTGTTATAGTCAAATAATTCAAGAGGCACGCTTTCTTCTATCCATTCCATGTTATCATAGTATGCCACGACATCATCGAAATCCAGTATTCCGTTTCCATTAATATCCTCGTAGAGGCCATCATGGTCGAGATCTGTCGGTAAACCGGTATAACCTGGGAACGCAGAAATCACTGGCTGTGTTGAAGGAGTTACAAGAGGCAGATAGTCCGAGTATATGCTGTCAGGTATACTGTATGCCAAGTCGGAAATTCCATCTCCGTCTTTATCTGTAGCTTTATTGGAGAAGCCTGAGCCATCCGGCCTGCCCCAGAAGTTCCCACCAATATATGCCCCTCCTACAATGTTTTTACCTGCAGTTTTTGTGGTGTTATAGGAATTCCCTACCCCGTTCTTGATGGTTATATTGGTGTTATTGAAGTAATTGTCGTAGATGAGGTTCCTGTCGCTGAGCCCGCAAACGTACATACCAGAAGCACTGTTTGAAGTTACAGTGTTGCCTGAAAGCTTATTGTCGTCGGAAGATCCCACATGTATGCCGTGACTATCATTATTAGCAGTATTTCCTGAAATAGTGTTGAGGCTGGAACTCCCAAGGTAAATCCCGTATGCTCCATTATCTGTAACAGTGTTTTTCGAGATCGTACACCTGTAAGAGTTTGTGAGGAGAATTCCATATCCATTATTCGTAACTTTGCTTTTCTCAATTACACATTTACTGCATTTGTACAGGTTGATTCCCGCGTAACTGTATCCGCTTCCTGTTACTTTGATCCCGCTAATTGTAATATCGGATGCCTGCAAGAGGAGCGCATCTCTTGAGTTTTTGGATTTGAGTATTGTATCATCAGGGTTTCCGGATTGTGATCTTATCGTAATGTTACCTTTGGTTATGTTAAGGTTCTCAGAATATGTCCCGGGTTTCAGGATTATTGTATCGCCTGAATTTGCATTGTTTACTGCAGTCTGTATTGAGCTTCCAGGCTGGAGAATTATCTCAGCCGCTGATCCAGCTCCTGAAATTAATACCAAAATAAGAAAAATTCCCAGTAGGATGACCAGTTTATTTTTAATATCTATCCCTCCGTCTATTCAAGAAAGTTGGAGTGAAACCCATCTCAGGGGCGAAAATTACATTATTAGTGACTCCAGAAAAATAACACTCGCAACTGATAATAATAAGTGTAAAGATATGTATAACTCTGAATTGTTTGATATCCAGAGTAAAATACCCGAATCAATCGCTTTACTTAATCTGAAATGCATATAACCAAATATAAATATAGTGATTTAAACTATTATTTCAATAATAATGAAAAAAAGCATATAGTTAAGTAAAGGAATAATTAAAGAGTAAAACAATAATATCTTTTAAAATAAATGAGAAACTTAACTTTATTACATTGCTATCTTTTTATGCGCTATCAGCTTTTTTCAAGAAAGGCAATGCTTTTTTAAAGGATTGCAGAGCCAGTTCACTTGACACAGGTTTCTTCTCTCTGGTGTCTGAGAGGTAAGCCTTAACAACCACATTCAGACACCCTGTAGAGGGAAGGTTCTTTTCCCGAACTTTTTTATACTCCTTTTTAAAGCATATCATAGAGCTTTACAACATCATCAAAATCAATTAACCCGTTGTTGTTATAATCAAAGAGCTCTACTGGCACATTTTCTTCTATCCATTCCATGTTATCATAGTATGCAACGACATCATCGAAATCCAGTATTCCGTTTCCATTGATATCTTCGTATAAGCCATCGCGGTCAAGATCTGTAGGTGGATTGGTATAACCAGGGAAAACCGGTATACTTCTTGAATCGGTAAAGGCTTTTATGCATATATTCGAATCTGGATAATACACGTTTATGTCTTCCCAGGTGTTTCCGTCTTCGCTGACAAAACTTTCTCCCAGATTTGCCGTTGCTTTACTGCTGAAGCCTTCAAAAGGCGTTTCTACAGCAACAGGGTAACTGCAGTAAGGTGTTGTAAGCTTGAGGACTACAGAGAATTTTTGGCCGGCTCCAAGCTGAACCTCGGAACCTAAGGGGACGGTGTGGTAACCTGCAGTCCCAATTGTTCCACTTTTCGAAAAAGCCGGTCCTTCTTCCCTCACAGGACCAGATTCAGGATCAATATAAATATAGATTTCATAATCGCAGTTTGAGTCTGCTGCATAGAAACTGACAGCTTCGAGAGTTTCATCAGTTTTTGCAGTAAAGACGTTTGCACACCAGGCAGTGGGGCTATCGTATCCGACACTCTGGATCCACCCCAGAGGGTCGTATTGATAGATTTTTTTATAGTTCTCAGTGGTTTCAGCCGTAAAGACTGCATTATTCGTCCCTATGTTTGAGTCATAATAGGAAACATAGAAATATCCATTGTCTCCCCAACCCGTACCCCAGCTATTTTTTACTATAAATGCCCCGTCCCCTGGAGGGATAATGGAAAAGTTGTCCCTGGAAAATTTGTCATCCCAGCCCACAATGGACACAGCATGATCTGATATCGAAGGGCCGCTATAATAATGGCTGTATCTGGTAGGAGAAAAACAGGCATCGTCAAAATACATTGAGGTACATAAAACCCCATACTGCAGGATCGCAGATTTTATCTCGTCATTATCGAGAGGGCTCTTTCTATCCGGAATAAAAAGTACATTCTGAACATGTTTCTGCACTGGCAGGTCTTGAGGAGATTCACCGCTGTATATGGAGTATGGATCATCTGTTTCGTCCACAGGTCCGCTCCAGCGAGCTAGGTATGCAGTTGACATGAGCGGATTTCCGCCCTCATCGGGCTCGCAGTCAAAACCTTCAGGATATGCGGAAGAAAGAAGGTTTTTCATGTTGTTTTCAGAAAAATCCCGGCTTTCTCCAGGCATCAGGTACGATTCTAAAGACGCAAAGGTTGCAAATACCCAGCAAACCCCTTCCTCACCCTGGTCTTTTACGGAAGTTACTTTGTTCAGGGTCCGCAGGTCATAGTAAGCTGGAGCAGATATCCCGGTTGTAGAAATATCACTGAGATAATTAAGGTCCACAGATGCAGGCATAAAACCTTTTTTATCTTTCTTTACTGAGGCTGTAGATTGAGAGTGAATTTTATCCTCATGGTATTGGACAAAATCAGGATTTTCTGGCGAAAGTACAGGTGCTGTTGCTTTTTCTGTTGCTTTGTTTGTTTCCGAAGATCCTGCAACTGCTATCTGCATTGTTAAGCCTGCAACCATAAATAAAACAAGAATTTCGATTAATGTAATATATTTTCTCTTAATTTTTATATTAATTTTTTTATTGATATTTTTCTTCATATATATCCTCTATAATTTTTTATTTTATCATACATATCCTTAATTTAGCTACAATTAATAAGTATAAAAATTTGTGAATAAATTTACAAAGTCTCGACTATGATAAAAAGTACAACTAACACATAAGTATTTTTATTTGAATCTCGAGGTAATCGGAATTAAATAGAATAGCTGTACTACTTTTATGAGAAGAAAATCAGAATTCCCTTTTTAGGACCTCTTTTCGCATTATAGTGAGGTTAAAATCAGATCCTATACAATGCACGAGAACAAAGTATCAGTTACATCGGGAATTCTAAAATTGAAAATGAATAAGCAGTTCTAACATGTGAAAAAAACGTGACAAACTCTTTCTTTACTTTTTATTTTCGTGCAGGGACATAGATAAGATAGTCGAGACTTCCGATATTATGGAAATCTAAAAAATGGTTTTTCGGGAATGAGAAGATAATTTCTTATCTGTTTCTTCACTTCTTTTTTAGAAAAAGTATCAAACAAAACTGGAGGAGAAGCCTTTATAATTTTTAAATTGATATTCTAATTTTTGAGCTAAAATCTCCAGATTTGTTCGACATCTTACCTTTTGAAAGACTCAAATAGAAGGTCTGCTATATAAAAAACTCAAAGGTTATAGGGCTAAAAGTTTTTTCTATCTCTTCACCTTTACTTTTATATTATTAACCTGTTGATAAAACCTGTTGACAACCTTCTATCTTTGAATTTAACGGATTAAAAACATGACCGAACTCGAAAAAACAGTTACTCTTGGGCGCGGTGTGGTCCTTGCAATCCTTATGGTTATAGGTTCCGGGCTGCTGGGCTTGCCCGGGCTGGTATCAGATGCCGGGACAGTGCAGGAAGTGATTTTCGGCTGGCTCCTGATTATCCTGGCTGCAATGCCTCTTATTCATATCTGTGCAGAGCTTGGGAAGAAATTTCCTTATTCAGGAGGCCTCTTCCACTATGCCCGCGAAGCTGTGGGAGAATGGGGAGGATATGCAGTAACTGCCCTTGTCTGCGGCTCCTTTATCCTGGGAGAACCGGCTGTTGCCCTCATTGGAGGTGAATACCTTCAGCACCTTTTTAATCTGCCTGAATATGGTGTGCATTTCCTGGCTTTTCTTATCATCACAGTCATGACCCTTATTACGATTGCCGGGGTCAGGCTAGTCTCTTTTTTCAATTATGCAGCCGTAGCTATACTGCTTTTTCTGATTGCTGCTCTTACTTTCTATAATTTCAACTTCTTTTCTTCAGGGCTTGTTTTTTCAGTGCAGGCTCTTTTTGAGGGCTTATCCGGAATCACAGGCCTGAATCCGGGAAATTCTGGTCCTGGAAATTCCAGCCTTTATCCTGACCCTTACAATATCTGGAAAATCTCTGCCCTGCTTTTCTGGGCTTTTCTGGGCTGGGAGAATATGTCTTTTGGATTGGGAGAATCTCCAGGATCCTGAAAAAAACGTCAAACGGGTTTTCTGGCTCAGTTTCGGGCTCACAATCTTTATTTACCTGATGCTAGCAGCTACAAGCATAGGAGCGGATGCTGACGGAATTCCTCTCAGCGGAGCATCCGGGCTTGTTGAGCTTGTTAAGTTTACGCCTCCTGGAAATCTGCTTATCTGGCTGATGGGAATAGTTATCATTGCCAATGTGACCTGCTGGAATTTTGCCTCAAGCCGCCTTGTCTATTCATCGGGAAAAGAGGAAGTGCTTCCTGCTTATCTGGGAAAAATTTCAAAAAAAGGGCAGCCAATGACAAGTATCCTGAGCATGTATGTTGCTTTTGTTCTGGTGCTTTTTGGGACCTATGTATTCGATATTTCGGTTTCTTCTCTTCTAATGCTCGTGAATCAAAACTTCCTTTTCCTTTACGGTTTCATCCTGTTATCTTACTGGAAAACCGAAATAGGCTGGAGACGCTAGGTGTATTCGGGGCTTTCATTACTTTCCCTTTCCTTCCTCGTTTCGGGGTTCACATGGAGAATTCTCTATTCTGTTGCCCTTACAGGAATAGGGTATTATGTGTTTGTCAGAAAAACTGCAAAACAAAAAGAAAGGGAAGAAAAAGCCGTATATACCACTTATTCAGACCTGTAAATCGAATTTTTAAGCAGAATTTTTAAACAGAATTTTTAAATCAAATATTCAAACTGAATTATTCAAACTGAATCCTATACTGAATCTTGCAAATCGAATATTATAACCTAATCTTATACTGAATCTTATAACCTAATCTTATACTGAATCTTATAACCTGATCTTATAAACCGAATCTTTAAATCATATCCGTAAATTTAAACTTATTTAAGATTCTCAGTTATATTTTTGTAGTCTGAATAATTCAATTTTTTACTGGCAAATATATAAATAGTGTAAAATATATTTGCAGATCAATTTAGTGGAAGTATCTAAAAGAGGAAAAATGAAGAAATTAGAAAAAACAATTACCCTGAAGAGAGGTCTGGGACTTGCGATCTGCATGCTTGTTGGGACAGGCATCCTGGCACTGCCCGGTCTTGCACTTGATGCAGGAAGCGCCCATGAAGCAATTCTTGGCTGGTTCCTTATTGCCCTTATTGCAGTCCCTCTTATTCAGATCTGCGCCCGCCTTGGCCTGAAATTCCCTTCAACTGCAGGGCTTGCTGCGTACGCTGAAGAAGCCGTGGGCCCCTGGGGTGGGTATGCAGTCTCATACCTTGTAGGCGGTTCTTTCTTTTTCGGGCTTCCTGCTGTTGCTCTTATTGGCAGCGAATATATGAAACAGCTCTTCAACCTGTCAGAATCAGGTGTAGCTCTCTTTGCAGTCGTTCTTGTAACATTAATGTTTATCTCAAACCTGGCAGGGATGAAAGCAATTTCTGTTATTAACTATGCAGCTCTGGCTGTACTTTTCCTGCTTACAGGTCTGCTCATAATTTTCAATCTTGATTTCTTAGGTTCAGGGCTCGAGACTGCCGCCGAAGCTCTTGGGGGCCGCGGAAACATAGACCTTAACAATGTCTGGAAGATTTCAGCTCTCCTTTTCTGGGCATTCCTGGGCTGGGAAAATCTGTCCTTCTCTCTTGGAGAGATAAAGGAGCCGAAAAGAAACGTGCCTTTACTCTACTGGCTGAGTTTTGCACTTGTAACTTTTATCTATATCGTTCTCGCCCTTATCAGTACAGGAGCAACTGCTTCAGGTGTTTCTCTTCAGGGAGCTGCCGGGCTTTCCGGACTTGTCCTTTTTACTCCTGGAGGAAACCTGCTCATCTGGCTCATGGTAATAGTAATTGCAGCAAATGCATGTTCCTGGAACTTTACTGCAAGCCGCCTGCTTTATGCCGGAGGCATGACAGGTGCTTTCCCTGACGCTTTCGGAAAGCTTTCAAAGAGGAATATCCCCGTATCCAGCCTGGTGGGGCTGTATGTCCTGTCAATTTTACTTATCCTCGGGACTTACGTTTTCAAAATCCCGGTATCATCCATGATGCTGCTTGTAAACCAGAACTTTGTATTCCTCTATGCATTTATTATTCTTGCGTACTGGAAAACAGAAACTGGCTGGATTAAATGGATTTTTTCAGCTCTTGCGCTTCTGTCCCTGAGTTTTCTGGTTTCAGGCTTTACCTGGAAAATCATTTACCCTGTCTTTCTGATAGGGCTGGGATATTACAGGTTTATATCCAGAAAAAGTCCGGAAAAAAGCACCCTATCCGGAAAAGAACTTATGGTTAGGGAAGAAAACAGGAGCTCTCTTGCTTTAACCCGCATTAAGGAACAGCAGTAATGATCTACTGCTCCATAATATTTTTATGCCACTTTTAAAAGGGTCTTAAAGTATTGGAATTCTTGCAAATTTTTACAAGATCTTTTCTATCTAAAACCTCTGACAGAAAATTATAAATGAGTTGACTTCTCAAAATAATGCAATAGTTTCCAGGCAATTTAAAATACACAGAGGAGCCTGATCAGATGCCAGTAATATGTGTTAAAGACGCACCAGGAAAAGGCAGAGGCGTATTTGCACAGAGAAATCTTAAAAAAGGTGAGGTAATAGAAACCTGTCCGGTCATCGTCCTTCCCCCTGAAGAAGTGAATAATCTTGAGCTTACCCAGCTCTACAATTACTATTTCGCATGGGGAGCCGATTCAAGAGCAGCAGCGATTGCTTTGGGCTATGGGTCGCTTTACAACCATTCATATGAACCAAACGCAAAATACCAGAAAGACTTCAGCAAGGGCCTTTTAAAATATGTTTGTATAAAAGATATCCAGAAAGACGAGGAAATAACCATAAACTATAATTGTAACCCTGAAGACAAAACCCCTGTCTGGTTTGGTGTAGCAGGCCAGAAATGATTTTTTTAGTTCAGCAGTGATATGATTTCAGTTTATTTTTAATTTCAATTTTTACTTTTTATTTTTTTTATTTTTTAATTTTTTTAATTTTTGTATTTAATCTACTCTTTTTATTCTACCGTTTCTTATTCTACCGTTTCTTATTCTACCGTTTCTTATTTTACTACTTCTTATTTTTTCCTTTACGGCTATCTTGAGAACTTATCTTATCTTTTCTGAGAATAAACATGGATTAAAATGAAAAATCAAATCAAAAATCAAATCAAAAATCAAAATTCCATTGCATCAAGCAGATAAAAGACAGATTAAAATATAGAAATCAACCATTGATATCAAAAATGGAAAATATACTTCTCAATGTCTTACAACTCAGCTTATTTGAAACCCTCTGTGTCACAGGCGCTCTAATACTTACAGGCGTGGTACTTGGAATATTAGAAAACAGAGCTAATTTTTATATCCAGAGTGTTTCAGGCATGAAAGGAATTATGCTTACAGCCTGGATAGGCACGCCGGTACACGAATCCGGCCATCTTCTTATGTGTTATCTTTTCAAGCACAGGGTGAGCGAATTCAAGCTCTTCAGCCTGAAGCCCAGAGACGGAGTCCTCGGATACGTCAACCATAGCTGGAACTCAAAAAGCCTGTATCAGAACATAGGGAACTTCTTCATAGGCATGGGTCCAATATTCAGTGGGACAGCAGCCCTTATTCTCGGAATGTACCTTTTCCTGCCAGATTCCTTTGCCACGTTTGCGAATTATCTGGCTCTTGATCCGCAGCAGCCTGACTCCCAGACGTTATCTGGTATTCTGGTATTGACAGTCCAGCTTTTTAAAAGCATTTTTTCGGCAGAAAACCTGGTTTCACTTAATTTCTGGATCTATTTTACTCTTGCAATTGGCATTTCTTCTCACATAGCCCTGAGTAAAGAAGACCTTAAAGGTACAGGAAGAGGCCTTATGACAATATTCACTTTTATTTTGCTGGTAAATGTTTTCGCTTTGCTTCTCAATGCCGATATATCTGGTTTTTTTACATCTATTCTGGCTCTTAATGTCTACCTGCTGGCTTTTTCAATGGTTTCGGTCGTTTTCTCTTTGATCAGGCTGATTTTGAGTGGTTTTGCTTATTTCTTTGTGCATAAAAATATGTAATGCACAGCAGTTTTCCTCTCTTTTAGCGTGTCTTAAATTATATTTGCTTATACAATGTGGGCAGGACTTACGTATTTGAACTAAAAACAGTAGCATTAATTCATTAGTAGGAACCGATATCACTATATTTTAGACCAGTACTTGTCCCTTCACTCAGCATGCTAATGAGGGGATTGTATTTTTCCCTCACGATACCACTAGATACTGCATCTCTGCTCTTCTTGAGTTCTTCAATTCGGTCAGATCTCTCAGAGTCTGATTTATATAAAATATTTGGATCGACAATTATGTAGCCGTCAACATCTTTCCTGAAATATTTAAATACGTGAGCGGTGAGCGAACTATCATAATGTTTTACTAAATTGGAAAATACTCTATTTAAGTTAGAGGATACTAGAATTCTTGAGTTTTTTGCAACCTCTGACTCCAGACGATACGCGTTAATAAATGCCGGGCCAATTAAGTCACTCTCGTCCCAGTAAACATCACCAAATTCAATGGCTCCTCTTATAGTGTATCCGTTCATAATAAACATTGACCAGATGTAGGAAATGTTCCCAAGGACAGCTTCTAATCCGAGAACGAGATCTCCGACTATGATTTCGTCATTAAACCCAAAGCAAATTGTGACGCTATCTGATACAGTATTGACACGGCACACGTACTTTCGAGAGTTTTCCTGACCATCATCTTCTATCTCTGTGAATATCGGCATCTCTCTTTTAATTGAAAGTATTTTTTCAAGTGGGTTTGAGGTCTGACTATTCCAGTTTTTTAGAATGTTATCTGAAAATCCAAGTACGTCAATGTAGCAAACATAGCCAATGCCTTTGAATTTTTCATTATTGCCGAGAATCATTCCATCTTCCCTTGCTACTTGCTTACAATTATAGGCGACATACATTTTTTTCTTTTTGACTTCAAGTTATACTGCAGATACATCTTATGGCGTGTCTTAAAATTAAACTTAGTTCCATAATCTTGATAGGACTCATACACTTGAACTGAAAAATGGGAGACTTAAAATGTTAAATATCTAAAGTGTAAATTCAAATCATAACGTTTAATGTTTTTGATTTTACTTCCCAAGTATGTAATTCATATGGAAAAACTTAAGGCTGGTGTGTACCTGAATTCTAGGAAAGGCTACAGTCTTAATTTAAAGTTAATGTTATCAATTATCTAAATGTAGATTTTTTTGAATTTGTAGGTAGTTTCTTAGTCAGGTGTAAAACTGCAATTTGGTGTGAAATTGTAATCTAAGTATACCAAAAATAGAATAATCAGAGTTGCGCTGGCTCACCCTGTTGCAAGCGAATGTGGTATTCTACTTGAATAAACCTAGCTTATTTCTTATATGCTATTACTAATAATCAAAATTCATATTTTTAAAATAACTCAATTAAATATCGTAAACATAAGTATTACACCCTCATAAAAAAAGACTTATCTGCTTTCAATGTAATTTTTGAGTGCTGATTTCTCAAATTCTGAGGCTATTCGCAAATTTAAACGTTGTCTTTGTAGGTGTAAGTATCGAATTGGGTGAATTAATGAGCAGAAATAATTATAAATCAATATGTTTCGTTGCTATGCCCTATGGCAAGAAAACTGATTTTAACACTGGAGCTGAAATCGATTTTGACAAAATATACCAATTAGCCATAAAACCAGCGATTGAGGAAGCAGGACTGGAGCCACTGCGTGGTGATGAGGAGCTAACTGGGGGGATAATTCATACTACAATGTTTGCTAGGCTGTTACTTTCAGAATATGTGGTTGCTGACTTAACCCTTTCCAATCCGAATGTATTTTATGAACTGGGAATCCGTCACGCCGTCAAACCATTTACTACAGTCCCCATTTATGCCAAGATACATCCATTACCTTTTGACGTTGGCATGGTTAGAGCAATTGGCTATAACCTGGAAAACAGTACTTTGTCAAAAGAGGCATCTTTATCAAAAGAGGCAGCTGAAAATCTAAAATCTGAGCTGATGAAACGCATTCAACAAGTAATCAACGGTCCTCAAGCTAATGACAGCCCGCTATTCGAATTGATCCCGAAGTTTCCAGCTGTCGAGCTGCCATATGAAGTAACTCACTCTTTTAGAGAGCGGGTTAACCAGGACAAAGAATTCCAGGAACGTCTTGATAAGGCTAAATTAAATTTGTCTAATCGAGAACGAGGTATGGCCCTGTTAAAAATTCAACAAGAATTGGGAGATCCGAGAAAGATTCAAACCAGCATACTACTAGACCTGATGCTCTCTTTTCGCAGTGTGGAAGCCTGGAATGAAATGACAGCTCTTTGCGAATCTTTTCCAGATTATTTAAAAAATCATATCTTTGTACGCCAGCAGTGGGCGCTTTCACTAAATCGACGGAACAAACCGGGAGATAGGGACAAAGCTATTTCACTTCTTACAGGGGTTATGAAAGAATATGGTCCCGATCCCGAAACTCTTGGTATATTAGGGCGCATACACAAGGATCGCTACCGTGAAGCAAAAGAGAAGAGAAGCATTATGGCTTCAACTGCCCTGGATGACTCAATTTATGCTTACACCGAGGGCTTCGAGTCAGATCCTCGTAATTACTATCCGGGCATAAATGCTATAACATTACTCATCGAGAAAGGTGATGAAGAATCTTTGAAAAAGGCGGAAGAACTAGCTCCTTTGGTAAGTTTTGCAGTGGCTCGTTGCGGTGGTGCTAGTTCAAGCAACTACTGGGATCTTGCTACAGTACTCGAACTTAATTGTATAAGCAGCGATTGGTTTTCAGCGGTAAAAGTTTTACCAAAAATGCTAGACAAGGCAAAAGAGTCATGGATGCTAAAGTCCACGTTAGGAAATCTCATGATGTTAAAACAGGCTCGTATTCGCCAAGGTCATGATACGGAAAAGCTTCAAGAGATAATAAACGAATTCGAGATATGTATATGTGATCTTTGAGCACAATTGCAGAATTTTTCTCTGGAAATTATGCGTAGCTTTTCTTGGGTACTTTATTTATAGTGTAATTTCCCAACTTCGATTTTAAAGGTACTCTTTCTAATTATTGCAGAGGCGATTCTTGCTTATATTTATCCTTTATACTGTAAATGAATCAACAAAGGGATTGAAACAGCAGAATCTTTCTGGAAACCTATAATTGCTGTTGAATCTTGGGAATCAGAAAGGACATCGAGAGTTGTAAAAAAGTATGCTGATATGAATATAAAACGGAATACTGAATCAATAGTTGATGCCAGAATGGACTTAGCATAAGGTGATTGTATAATGAGAAAGGCATTGGTTATAGGAATAAATGATTATAAAGGCGAGGATAAGAATCAAGATGTTTCATTAGAAGGATGTGTAAATGACGCTATATCTATAGCCAGTATACTGGAAAAAAACGGCGACGGGTCCCCAAACTTTGATGTTAAATTGATAACAAATCCTCCAAACACAACTGATATTCCTACAATAAGATGGCTAATTGAGGATTTATTTGAAGCACCTAATGATGTCGCATTACTTTATTATGCAGGTCATGGCTTACTAAAATCTACAGGAGGGTACATTGTTACATCAGATTTCCGACAATATAATGAAGGTATATCTATGCAAGAAATCCTTGAGCTTGCAACTAATTCTGAAGCTAGAAGTAAAATCATTATCTTAGATTGTTGTCATTCTGGCTCTTTTGCAGCATCAAATCTAGGAAATTCAAGAGTCTCAAATTTATGTGATGAGCTAACTGTAATTACGGCTAGCCGTAATATAGAATCTGCAGCTGAATTAGATGATGGTCATGGAGTATTTACTTCATTGTTGATTAACGCACTTCAAGGAGGAGCTGCAGATATTAGGGGGCATATTACAGCTGGAAGTATATACGCTTACATAGATTCTGCTCTTGGAGCCTGGGCACAAAGGCCTATTTTTAAAACAAATGTTTCCAGATTTGTGTCAATAAGGAGCATAAATCCAAAAGTACCTCTTGAAAAGCTGAGACAAATTCCCAGATACTTCCCAAAGCCTGAAAATGAATTTAAATTGGATCCTTCTTATGAACCTACTTCAGAGAAGGCTATTGGTTTTAAATGTGCGATATTCAAGGATTTACAAGATTTTGAATCTGAAGGACTTGTAAAACCTGTGGATGAGGAACATATGTATTATGCTGCAATGAATTCAAAATCTTGTAAGTTGACAGCTTTAGGATACCACTATTGGAGATTAGTCAAACAAAATAAACTATAATTTCATTCTGTAAAGATTAGTGCTCTAATCTTTATCTTTCAGTGTTAGTTATTGATCTAATTCGATAAGAGGCAATCACCTTATTCATTCAGGTTTAAACTTGCCTATATGATTATATTTTTAAATAAGCAACCTTCAAAGTCGAATTATTTACTATTTAATCTATTGTCACGCATCTTTATATCAAAACGAAAAACTTTTAATCGTTCATGAAGTGATGATTTCTAATCAAAGGTTGGTAGGGTTAAATCTAATTTTAAATTTACACGTAGTAGCAAAAAGAGTTTTTAAAATGGTTCTATGGAAATTCCAGTGTTTCTTAGTTATGCAAAACCATTCAATCAAAAACAAAAAAAATTTATCAGCAAAGTTGCAGGACATTTAGTGGAAAACGGTTTCAAGCCGAGAACCCTAGGAATTACCGATAATAGTACTTCTGCGCCATTAATCAAAATACGAGAGATTATAAATGAATGCCATGGGCTACTATCAGTTGCGTTTAGACGCGGATTTATAGAAAAAGGAGTTGGCAAACCTAATACTGATTTGGCAGGACATGTACAGTATGACCTTTCTCAAAAATGGATTACAAGTCCCTACTGTCAAATTGAACCTTCCATGGCCTTTCAAGTAGATATGCCTATCTTAATTTTTCGGGAAAAAGGAGTTATTGATGATGGCATTCTTGAAAAAGGCGTTGTTGGTTCCTATATGCCTGAATTTGATCTTGATTTATCGATTGATCAATATTTTAAATCTTCTGAATGGATACAGTTAATTACCGAATGGAAAAAATCAGTGCTAGAATATAAAATGCGGAAACAATTCAAATCAAATGTGCTTGTCCACCACATAATAAGTTGCTGTATATGTGAAGAAAAAGAAATATCATTCGATCACCTGTATAATGCATTCAAAATGTCTATAGATAGAGAAGGTTATAATCATTACGAAAGATTTGCCGCAATTATCGGTGCGGATGGAAATTTTGAAAGCAGATACCGAATTCCTCGTCACTCACTACAATCTGATTATATTTTTATTTGCAATAATGTTTTCAAAGATTGACCATTATTTCAGTATCAATTTCAAGTCTTGTGTCTTTCTCTTGTTGCTCGTCATCCTTATTTCAATAAACTATAGTTTTCAGTATCTATTGCTTGTTTTAAGTGGATTTTGTTAATACTCCAGTTTCCAGAATTACCTGATGTGAAGTTTTCATCTATTCATACTACGAACTTATCATGTTCGCTATTGATTAGTCAAATGCAAAATTATAGTATAAACGTATCAAAAAATAGAAAAAATGGTAAAGTATTCATATGCTGGAGGACTGCCTCAAACCATTCGTGATAAATTCATTTATGACAATTTTAAAGTCAAAGTTTTTCCCTTCATTTTTCTTACCTCTGCTCAAGATACGGGTTTAGAGAAGAAAGGGCCTGTTCTCTCCTGTGCTCAGATTTAATCCCCTGTGCCATCTCACAGGCTTTCTTAATAGTATCTTCTTTTCTTGTTCCGTCCAGGTATGGAATAATGAACGAGAGAGCTTCGGGTCTCATGTCTTTGTCTTTGAGGTTTGAAGCTAATTCAAGGGCTTCTTCCAGAATATCTTCGCTCTTTGGCCAATCCAGATATGGGACGAGCAAAGAAAGAGCCTGTACCCTGAGATAGTCGGACAGAATACTATACGCCAGTTCATGGGCTTTTTTCAAAATTCTTTCATTTTTTCTCAAACCGTACAGATGCGGGATAAGCGATGAAATAATCTGAAACTTTGCATCACTATACCGAATATGGAGGGCAAAAGCAAAGATATCTTCAATAAGCCTTTCCTTTCCAGGACCTCTCAGATGCGGAACAAGAGAAGAAAGCACAAGGGACCTTTCATCTTCATCCTGAATATTTGATGCGTAATAAAGGGCTTTTTCTATAAGTTCTGCCCTTCTAGGTTCCTCCAGGTAAGGAATAATAAGGGAAAGCGCCTGGGACCTCAGGTCACCATACTCAATTTGGGAGGCAAAATCAAGGGCTTTTTCAATAAATTCCTCTTTTTCTGGCCCTTCCAGGTCAGATAGAACCGACAGGCGAGCCTGGAATTTTTGAGCTTCACCATGGCCTCTAATATTCATTCCTGCAATCTTTGCCATTCTTATGGCGCTGGGGCTACCTTCGGATTTTATTCCCTGGTTAAGCTGGATGTGAGTGTACTGGCGCCTCAGGTTTTTAACACTGATACTGGTTTCGAGCGTATCGTCTTCCTCGAGAGAGGAGTCTGCTCCGGAGTTTGACAGATCTTGCTGTTCCAGATCCTGAACTGTACTTTTTTTTGCCAGAAATTCTTCAAGCAACTTATTTAATTCCTCAAAAACTTTATTTTTACTATCTGAACGCTGTTTTTTAAGCCTGGCAGTCTCCTTTTCAATTATCTCTTTTATTGTCGGTTCTTCCATAAAAGATGAAATTTCTAAAGCTAAATCAGGATCCTGCTCAAGGGACTGCAGGATCTCCTGAGTCAAAGCCTGTTTTACCTCAGGGTCGGAAGGCGAAATAATCATGTCTCCTGCGGCTTCTTTTAACTCGGGCCTTTCTCTGGAACACAGTTTCTCCCATAATTTTTTCTTAATCGCCCATATATCAGGTCCCTCTATCTTCCCGGCTTCTGCATCAGCCCTTTTAGACCCTATGACCAGATAAGGAATTACAGGCTCAAGAAAGTCTGTGATTGTTTGTGCCATCTGTATGATTATTAAATCCTCTTGCCGCATTATTTCATCCTTCGTTTACATTACATTATATTACTGCATATCTTCTCTTTTAATTATTTTCCAAGTAAAATTATATCATAAATGTAATACCTGTAATGAGATAAATATGTAATAGATTTAATACCTGATCAGAAATATGTAATAGATTTAATACCTGATCGGAAGCACCAGAAAACCTGGATGATCCGTATATGGCCTATAAGATTATAGTTAATCCTGATAGTTGATCCCGGTCACGGCTGCGCCTGCTTGCTGATACATATGGATTGTTAAAAATATCGGCGGTCAAAAAGCAAGCACATAATTAAAAAATTCTGCTCTTCTTTTGGAGTTTATGATCCTGTTTTATTAAAAAAACATGCATTTCCCCGATAATATATAAATACATTCTAGTATACTGTTTGTAAATATTATAAGACATGGCTAAAATGAAAATATTAATTCTTGCGCTTACTCTGATGTTACTATCTACAGACTGTGTTGAAAATACGGTTTCAGTTAGTGAAAATACTAACCAGGCTAACGGAAGTAAAGACGGAATTAATAATGAAAGTACAGATATGATTGAAAATGATAAAACTGTAGTTCCGGAAAATACTGTAAATGCGGGCTCAGTTAAAGACTACGATATTGCAGCTGCAAACAATGCTTTTGCTTTTGACATGTATTCACAGCTGGCGAAGCTGGAAACCGGAGAGCAGGGAAATATCTTTTTTTCGCCGCACAGCATTTCTGCTGCCATGGCGATCTGTTATGAGGGAGCTGAAAACACTACAAAGGAGCAAATATCAAACGTATTTTATTTCCCCATTGATAAAACAGTTTTAAGAGAGAGTTTCAAAGAAATGAATGGCAGGATAAATTCTGAAAAAGACAATTATAAGCTTGAAACTGCAAATGCACTCTGGGTACAGGAAGGATATCCTGCGGAGGAAGAATATATTTACAATGTCAAAAACTACTACAACGGAGAAGTGACAAATCTTGATTTCGCAGGAAAACCGGATGGCTCCAGAGATACCATTAATGAATGGGTTGAAGATAAAACAAATAACAAAATTAAAGACCTTGTTCCGGAAGATTCTATAACGCCTGACGCCCAAATAATAATTACGAATGCGATTTACTTCAATGGAAAATGGATATATGTATTTGATAAAAGGCTGACGGACAAAGATACTTTTTATCCGATAGAAGGAGAAAAAATTTCTGTAGATATGATGCACAGTGCTGAAAATTTTGCTTATGGCGAAAACTCTGATGCAAAAATTATAGAATTGCCTTACAGGGGCAATAATTTATCCATGTACATCGTACTCCCGAAAGAGAACAATATTGAAAAGTTTGAAGCAGAATTTATGCTAAAAGATTACACTGAGCTTAAAAATAACATGAATTTCGCAGCGGAAGTTGAGACTTCACTTCCAAAATTCAGTTTTGAGACTAAAACCGAGCTTTCAGATCCCCTCATTAAAATGGGAGTTACGGATGCTTTTGGCCCTGCCGATTTTACAGGAATCTGTCACAATCCATTAAAAGTATCAAGGGTTATTCATCAGGCATTTATAGATGTATATGAAGAAGGAACGGAAGCCGCCGCAGCAACAATGATTGAGATGGAAAAGGGTTGCGCCGTATCTGATACAAAAGAATTCAAAGCCGACCATCCGTTTATGTTCTTTATAGAGGATAAAAGGACAGACTGCATCCTCTTCATGGGAAAGGTTGAATATCCTGAGTATGACTAAAGAGAAAAGCTTAAAGTGGCAGCGAAAAGTTAAATATTAAGAAAAAGTTAAATATTAAAGTACTTACTGCCAGGACATCTTATCGAGCTGCTTGATTAAATCACTTGCTTCCTCATAAGATAATTCAGTCCAGCTTTTCTTGAATTCATCACAATACTGATTAATTTTTTTATGTCTTTCCATATACCTGAGAGACTTTATTACGATACTTTTTTGCCTGAGGTTTATTTGAGAATCTGTAAATTCCATAAAATGCTCCTTTATGCCTTGCCTTTACTTTTTGTATTTTTAAGCTATAGTCAAAATTCAGAAATCTGAAGTCTTTTATTTATTAAAAAGCCTATACTCTTGATTACTACATATATAGTTCACTTTATATATACGTACCCATACATAATATTCATACAGATATAAACAGAAAAATCATCAGTATATAGCACTTTATCTTTAATATTGAAAAATCCTACTATAATGATTCGATACATACTGATTTCAGTAATCTTTGATAAATGAGTTTGTATATAATAATTGTAACCTTTATTTTTTTTCGATTAAAAAAAGTGTGTCTTTTTAGATTCTTGTTTTAGAAAAGGGCTAATTCCTTGTGTATACCAGCTGGAAAATACTTTTGCATGATCTTCTGATAGTAGCCGGAATAGCTTTAGCTTCAAAAAATATCCACGGTATCAGAGTGGCGCCAAATACATTTTTGCTGCCAGCCAAAATTTAAAATCCATAGTTATAAAAGATAAACCCGCCAAACTGGAATATATTATAAAAGGAAGGAATTGAAGCAGCAGTTGGTGGGATTTATTGAGTGACCAGCCCGGGATACATGATAAAACATTCAGTCAGGAATCAGATGAGCGAACAAAAGCTGCAAAGCAGCTTGGGGCCCTCTTTGAGGCTTTCCCGGATAGAAACCAGGCATTTGAAGACCTGTTAAGGCTCTGCTCTGACAGGGATAGTGAAGTAAGAGAAGAAGCTATTAATTCCCTTACAATAGTTTTTCCTAATGTACAGAAAAAAGAGCTGGTCTGGGAGAGGTTTATAAACCTTACAGCTTACCCTGATGAACTGGTTTTTAAAGCGGCAGTTAACTCTCTTATTACTGTTTTTCCCCTTATTCAGGATAAAAGCAGAGCATGGAAAGACCTGATTGAACTGATAAACTCAAAATCAAGCCTTGAGGATGTCAGAAGGGGAATTGTTCTCTTGCTCCCGAATATCATTTCTGAATTTCCTGATAAGCGGCAGGCATGGAAGGATTTGCTTGAAATGACAGGATCAGGCGACCTCTATGTCCGAAAAAAAGCAGCTTTTTTTTTAAGTATGGTTTTTCCGGGGCTGCCTGAGGAGAAAAAAAGTGAAGCATGGGGAGATCTCCTTGAACTGGCAGGAGAAAACGGAGACATAAAAGTAAGACATCAGGCTGTAAAGGCTCTTGGAGAGGTTTTCCCATACGTCCCGGATAAAGATAAGGCATATTCCGATCTTATAAATCTGGCGGGAAATAGGGACAGTTACGCACTCAGAGACGTTTTAAAGGCTCATTCTTCTACCCACCCTAAGCTGTTCGAAGATTACGCGGCAAATTCAGCAATAATAGAAACAGAAGAAACAAAGGAAAAAGAGGAATGGGAAGAGAAAAAATCAGTCAAACCAGCATGGTATTATAGAACGGAATATGATAAAACGAAATATGAAAAAACGGTTTTTGAAAAAGCCGATTCTGTGCAGAGGGATGCAACTAATTCTCCAGGATATGGCATTTCCAGAGAGGAAGAAGGGAAGGAAAAAAGAATAATGGGGGAAATTGGAGTGAGTGGGGAAGACAGGACCGAAAATGAGCAGGTTAAAGAGAAAGAAAGCAAGAAATCCGCTTCTGGTTTCCTGAGACAGACAGGGGATAAAGACAGGTACGTGAGAAGGAACGCAGTTGAATCTTTTGCGAGAACATACTCAGGGTTCCCAGACAAAAATGAAATTATAGAGGATCTTCTCAGACTCAGTTCGGACCCCGACCCTCAGATGAGGAGAGGTGCAATTGAATCTCTCCTTTCAGTATATTTAAGAAAAGCAGACAAAACACAGGACATCTGGCATGAACTGCTCAGAATGTCTGAAGATCCGGATGCAGGCGTCAGAAGAGGAACCGCAGAAATGCTTTCTCATGTCCTGCCTGCGGTTGAAGAAAAATCTACAGTTTTTTACGACCTTATAGGGCTTGCTGAAAGCCAGGACGCCCAGCTCAGGAAGAAGGCAGCAGAGCTTCTCGCTGTTGCGTTTAAATACTCGGATGATAAGCAAAGGGCATGGAATGACCTTATGAGACTTACATCATCTGAGGACAGAGAAGTCAGAAAAGGGGCGGTTGTCGCTCTCTCTTCCGGACATCAGGAGGTTCCTGATAAAGCAAAAGTCTGGGGCGACCTTATAAGGCTTTCAGCTCATGGCGATAGCTTTGTTCAAAGGATAGCAACAAAAACTCTTGGACCTGCCTTTTTTTATGTGCCTGATAAAACAATGGCATGGAGAGACCTGCAGACTCTTATTGATAACCCTTATATTTATATCCGCAGGTATGCGCTCCGCTCCCTTGGAAGGGCTTCCCTGTGGAGGGTCCTTAAGGCGGAAAACGAAGCTGCTTACCTTTTCGGGCTTAAAGAAGCAGTCAAATATTTTAAGGAAGCGGCTGAAACCTCTGTCGGAATTACTATTCCTGAATTTTATCATCCATTTTATGAGGCTCTCTTACAGATCCTTTTCGGGGACAGGTCTTCAAAACTCGAAAGCGAACGGTATCTCTCAGATGTAATCCGTGGAACAGGAGACCTGGAGGAAAACAGGAAGCTCCTTGAAACTCTGGAAGAATTTGCAGGGCTCCTTCAAGCAGCAGGAGACCTGAGTGCTGGGGATCTATCTGCCCGCAAAAAGTTTCTTGAGGATTCTATCGGAGCTTTTGACCGGGCTTCAGGGCTTTTTGAAGCTATAGAGGAAGATTATATTCTTGCGCAAAAAACCTTCAGTAAGGACTACCAGAAGGCCGGAAAAGTGGTCACGGAACAGAGGCTGAAAGAGACTTTATCCGGGATCCGCTATAAAGCAAGAACTGCCTGCCTTAAGGCAAAAGGCAAACCCACGGAAAAAATTACGTGTGCAGTGAGTCAAAAAGTCAAAGGATGGAGTTTCCAGGATATTGAAAAAGATAGAAAAAAACTGGAAAAGCAGCTTGAATCCCTGCTTAATACGGTTACGGTTCAGATCCCTTATATTCCAGAAAACACCCATATTTTTGAGAGGCTTGAGGAAATAAGGAAGGAGCAGGATCTCCTGGAGAAATACAGGCAGGTTAGCAGGTTCATAAGCATGATTCCGGAAGTAAAGATGTTTTCAAGATCCTCAGGAAGGTAAATAATCCTTACCTTCAGTTTGCCTGCAGTTTATATTCTATCCTGCCAATCCTTCTTTATGTATGAGGCAGGCATCGAGTTAAAGGAGGAGGATTTTGAATTCTCAAAGCCCCCTCTCTCAAAAAGATTCATTCGCCTGGTGTTTGAAAAATATCAGCTGGAATACATTGCTTATTTTGGCGGAAATATGTTCTATGTCTCAAGGCAAAACTCAGAACCCTTTACACCTTTGTATCCAGGTGCGAGATACCCTGAAGATATCGAGCTCGTCTTCGACTTCATGGTACGTGAGAGAATTCGCAGAATAAAATACGAGAAAGGTGTGCTTTATAGGTCTGCAGTTCCTGGACTTTCGGATTCCTGAAAAACAACCGGAACAATGAGAAAAATATGGTTTCATATGGTTTCCAAAAGTCTCTAAAAAAGATATAGATGAAACTGCAAATAAAACAAAACCCGATTGGTTTTTTCCCTTTGTTCGGGTTATTTATAGTTATATTACAATATTAACATTAAAAAGTTTCTCTTTATGGATAGGGGGTACTGGATGATACACAAATGGGAATATGATTCTCGCAGAATTAATGGTATAAACATGCCACAAATGATGAGCGACCTTGAAAGAATCGGGAACGAGGGCTGGGAGCTTGTTCAGATTAAAGATGACGTAGATGATGAAGGAAAAGTAACAGCGATTTTCAAACGTGAAAAACCGGAGACCATATCTCTCTGATTAAGCCTACTTTGACCGTTTTAAACATATTATATTTTATATTTCAATACATTTTTGCTGTTTTCTATAAATAAGTTATTTCTGAAATGTAACACTGAGGAATCCTTAAAACGAACTTGGTGCTCAGTAAAAGAAGTTCAGTTTTTGTCAGTAAGTTATTTATCTATTTCTTCACTATTTAACTCATATGAAAAATTATGATCCTGTTAAAACTACATACGCAGTTATTATCATACTGGTTTCTTTATTTGCCTTATATATAACATCAGCTTTTTTTTATGTCATGGTTTTCAGCGCCCTTTTTGCTTATGTCATTCATCCCGTGTACGATTTTTGTTTAAGATATATAAAGAATAAGCAGATCTGCGCTCTGATACCTCTTAGCGCGGTTTTTCTTCTTATAGCGTCCTCAGGCATTATAATGGTGAAAGCCTTAATGAGTGAGGTTTCAAGAATTTTGGAAATCCCTAATACTCTTAACGGGTTTGCAAATATGGACCTCAGGCGGATAGTCGGACTATTTGAACCATTTATCCAGACCCACCCCGGTAAACTGACTGAGAGCATAGGAGGATATCTGAATTCTCTTGTTACGGATTACGTTCCCAGAATCCAGAATAACATCGTCCAGATCTCAACCGACCTTTCAATCCTGATAATTGAGCTGATAGTAATTGCTGTCCTGACTTATTACCTTCTCGTCGAAAGTGAAACTATTGCAGCCGAACTGATCAATCTTTTCCCGGACAGGAAGACAGGCATGGTGTTTCTTGGGGAGCTGAACCACATTTACCAGAACCTCTTCGTTGTTTACTTCCTTACATGTCTCGCAACCGGGGCAATCGGAGCAGTTCTTTACTGGGTGCTTGGAATACCTTATTCTCTTATCTGGGGAATAATGACTTTTATAATGGCTCTTCTGCCTGTCGTAGGAGCAGGTACGGTTTATTGCCTCCTTGCCCTTTACTATGTCCTCATTCAGGACTATTTTACAGCAGGAGCCCTGGTTTTCCTTGGGATTATTTTCCTGAACGTAGTTCCGGATTTTGTCATAAGGCCAAAACTTGCCAAGAGCAGGGCTGCAATCCACCCTGCAATAACTCTCATAGCTTTTGCAGCTCCTGTCTTTGTTATTGGCCCAATTGGTATCATAATAGGGCCCCTTACCTACGGTTTTTTACTCGCAGTCTTCAGGACAAAGAAAATAATCAAGACTTCCCGTATCCAGGCGGAAAAATTGGTTGCAGGTCAGTTCGAGGCTTCGGCTGAAAAAAAGGTCGAGAAATCAACAGAATTACCGGCTGGAAGGCCAATAGAAAGACCACCCGAGGCGTCCAGTGATAATTTTTTCGCTCTGGAAATTAACCCCTGGCACTAACGAGAGAAAACTATACTGATTAACAGGAATTAGAATAGAACCTAGAAAGAGCCGCTGTTAAATTTTATTTAGCCATAAGACTGCATTTAAGGCAGTACTCAATCTTTTTTTATTTTTATGCCTTTATTATGATTCCGTAATAACCGGATACTCGAGTGCACTCAGCGTATCAGTAGCAATATGTTGAAACAGGATAACAAGAAGCCTTATAGCAAAAGCATATTTTAACCTCTCTGGTAAATAGAAGATTCTGTTAGAGAGAACAGAGCAGTAAAATTGAATCGGAAATTAAAAATGTAAGTTTGGAAACCAAAAATGTTACAGATTGCAAAAATGAATGTATAATAAGCGAGTGTATAATTTAAAGGCTTGAAAATTATTTATTATTTAAAAACCGCGTCCCCATCCAGTTCTCGAAGTTTTTATTATTCATAAGAGATTCTTTTCTTTTGGAAGACGTTAAGATACTTGACTCATAGGCATTGAGTGTCGTATTGTCTCTTTACGTTTGGGGTAGTTTTTCGGAGTGGATGTTGAAGTAGGTCTTTTGGAATAGGTCTTTCTGGTTGGTATCTGGATGAGAACGCAAACTATACTATGTCCTTACAGTATATAATATTTTCAACAAATAAGATTATTTTACTCATGTATTGTTATTTCATGAATATAACTTTTCATCATTCATATAACCTTATACTACCGTATAATCGCACAAATACCTGCTCATCATAGCACCATCAGTAGAAATATATTTACCTGAATTTTTAAAAAATAATATATATTACCTGGCCCATTTCTTCTATAAGATGTTCATGCAAAAATTGCTTCTAGTTGAGTATAGTACCAAAACGAGGAGTGAGAGGCATAAAAATACTTAATATTGTTTTAATGCTGACAATTATCATACTGATAACAGCAAACTCTACTCATGCTGCACCGCAGGGGACTGTAATAAAGGAGGGAGTACTGACATACCCGGCAGGACCTTACCTTAAAGAAGATCCTCTTCTACTGAGCCTTGAAAATTATACGGGAGACGGCTATACAGAGAAATCAGCAAATCTGTCCAGAACACCCTGTCCCCAGAAAGAACTCCGGTTTTTGGACAATAACAGCCGCAATAATGGTCCAATGAACCTGAGTGCCCTGACTCCCTGGATTTATCCATCCAATCCTTTTTATATCAATTATAAATCCAGTATGGAAGTAATGCAATCATGTTCTTTTTCTGGGTATATCCCTTCTTTTAACAAATACCTTAATTGCCACATTAAATGAGACTTTTCGGTAGTTAAATATTTTAAATAAAGGGAAATCGGATTTTTAGCCATTCTTTGCAGCCTTACGTAACAACCGGACTCTGTCAGACATTTTTTCATAAAACGTCTGGTTTCCAGCGAAAACAAAAGTGTGATGCCAGAAGCAAGAAAAAATCAGGGCAAGTCATTCTTTTTTTATTAATTCCATAACTGAAAGCCATACATTTTTGTAAAAATATCGCGAAAAGCCATTAAAGAGGTTTAGTTTTTAAAAGGAGAAGCGTTCCCATCTGAAATATCTGGAAGTTCCGAATGTTGCTAAGAGACTTTGTTTGGGAAGAGGTTTGAGGTATTTGTGGGTTGAGAGTTTTAGTTCATCTCTTACTGTGGAGTAGGTTTTGGAGTAGGTGTTGTTTGCTAGTGGGTGTTCAGAGATGAGAACGCAATTTATACTACACATTCATCATATATAATATTTTTAACAAATAATATTATAGTATAGATCTAGTTCTTAGAACGTCTTTCTAATTTTAGTGGACTAGTCTAACATTATACCATTAAACTAACAAAATCCCACATATAATCATTTAATTTCATTATAATGTTTTGACTGCATGTTTTGACTGCATGTTAATACTCGAGCTTATTGGCCCTGGAAAACAATAGATATTATTATATTCCTGCGTCTCAGGGTTGTCCCCGGTTCATAACCAGTTTATTCGTAGCATTTCATTTAATGCGAGTATTGTATGTGTGATGAAGTGTGTAGACCAGGTATATTAGAAAAGCCAGAGCGAGGAAATGTTTTGTATAAAATACCCTTGTAAGGATCTTTTTCTTTGTACTGGTTGAAGCGTCTTCTATTATCCTTGAGTAAACATCTCCTTCAGTATAGATTTTCCCTCCATTTTCGAGCACAGCTGTCCTGAAAAGAGTATTCTCTCCTACGTAAGTATACTCATCCGGACGGTTTACAGCAGCAGGTCTCCAGGATGCGTTCTTAACGCCAGAAGTTTCGGACATCAGTTCCTCGGTCAGGTTTGCTTCAAGAGGAGTTTCGGAAATTTTATGGAGCCCAAAGGTATCGGCTGTAACGTAGGACTCGTACATATTGTTTCCAATTGATGTGATTTCCATTGGCTTTTTGTCAAAATAAAGTTCAGGCGTGCCCGCTTTTCCCGTAGTAATAAGGATTCTTCCCGGCTGGCTCATTTTAAGGTCAGGAACCTTAAGCTGGATACCTCCGGACATTTCCGTATCCGCAACTGCCCAGTTGAGGGTCCTGGTAATTATCAGGCTGTCGTTTCCTGAATACAGGGATACAGCCCAGGGGACGCCGTTCCCGTTTCCGTTATCGGTTGTAATCGCAGCGACCCTGCCCAGCCCGAGTCTCCAGACCGAAATTATCGGTTTTCCCAGCCTGGTTATAACCAGACGATTCGCTTCAGGTTTCGGTGTAACTTCATTATACCCGTAAATATCGTACTGTATTTCGGAAATATTACGTGTAATGAAATGCTTTGGATCATAAACAACAATTGACCCGCTTGAATACTCGTCTTCCCGATTTTCGGACTCTGCAGAATCTTCAGAGAAGCTTACTTTGATCCTCTCGCCAGGCTCTATTCTATTGTAATTTTCTGACAGGCCTATTTTGTTCATAAAAAGCGCTGCATAATACTGCCCTTTGGGAGTAACCTGGCGCGTGGTTTTCGGAGAATGTATATGAATAAAATGAATTCCAATGCCATTATTTTCGTAGAGATTTTCCGCACACTGGACTGCCCGTTCGAATCTGAGATCCCTCTCAGCTATGTTGCCTATTCCACCATCAGACACGATTATAATCTCAGCTTCTGAACTATTTCCCTGCTCTTTAAGCAGTGTTCTTGCAGTCATTAATCCCCTCTCAAGAGATGTCGAATCCCCTGAAGGTGATATTTTACGGATTTCTGCATCAAGCCAGCGCCTATTGGACTCTTTTGACATATCCACAAATCCGTTAGTGATATCCTGCCCTTTACTGCCGAAAGTGATCACATCCACTCTTGCATCTTTAAGGAGGTCGCTTTCGAGAAGGACAATCGCATTTGACAGGATATCATCAATAACCTTCCCTCCAATCCCATTGCTCTCAAGGGTACTGGGGGAAACGTCGAGCATAAGGACAACATTTCTGCCCCCTCTCCAGCTCGACGGTGTTGAGGTGACAGGAAGGAGTTCTTCAAATCTGGTGTTCTGATAGGTATCTTCTGCAGGATAGTCAAAAGATGAACTACCTCCAACCACCACCATACCTCCCCCGTTAATGATATAATCTTTAAGGGCTCTGACCTCCATATCAGAAATAGTTGATGCAGCCTGATTGTCGATCACCACGGCATCCATATTGTTGAGCGAGCCGAATGATCCGGCTATTTTTACATCATAGATCTCTTTCAGTGTGTTTGTAAGTGGAGATCCGGGCTCATTTGTGACAAGCAGGACTTTTGGCTTGGGGGTTACGTAAATACTTTTCATATACTGGTTATTATTCTCGAAATAATCCAGGTTTTTAACGCTAATGCTTGCAGGGTGAAGGGTTGCTTTTACGGTATGAGGACCAAGTGTCTCAAATGTATGGTTGAATTCTATGCTTTCCATTCTCCCTGCCTGGGTAATTTCCTTCTCAATTACTTTTTGATGGTCAACAGTAATCCTTACCCTATAACTCATCCTGTCGTCAATTGACTTCCGTACATTGACCTTAAAAAACGCCTTATTATCGATTACAGCCTCGTTTTCCCCTTCAATTTCCACACTCAAGTCTTCTTCAACGGTTTTGGGAATAAGGGCCGAGACAGGAAAATTGTTTTTGTAACAATAAGACAGAGCCTCCTCAACCGGGGTTCCTGAATTGCTCTGCCCGTCCGACACTACTAGCACATAGTTTTCAGGCGAAGCCTGTTGAATTATAGCGTCCCCAAGAGAGGTATGTATCCCTGAAATTGCTGTAACCGTAACAGGAACTTTTGTATTGAGCTCATCTGCAACCTCTTTGGAAACCCCTTTTTCAAGCAGGTCCATGCTGACACTTTCATCAGAGATTATGGAGATCCTTGTCTGTTCAGTTCCTGGAGAGTTCATTTCTACAGAATAAGGTGCGGCAAGAGCCATAATGAGAAGAAAGATCACCAGGGAATGGATGAACAGGTGCCTTCTATTAACCTTTCTCCAGAGCCCCAGAAGCACAAGGAATGCCAGAGGGATAAGCAGTACAAGTTCATTCAGGTGCAAAAAATTAAAACCATAAGGAAAATTGAAGGTCATATGATCTTCCTCCTTAACATAACAGCACTCTCAACTATGAGGAGACATATCAGGGCATAAATCAAGTATTTCCTTGGTCTGTCAGGAGACGCTGTGTGGAGGTCTTCTTTTTGAATGGCGCTATTCTCACCTGTCAGGTTAAGCCTTCTTTCAGTAAAAGTGTTTGATTCGCCGGAATCATACAGGTTGGCAGCAATTGTTTTCTGATTAAGCTCGTATATCCCGCATTCGTCATAATAGACAAAATCGCTGCTGACAGTTTCAGTGGGTGTTTTGATTTTAATGGTCTGGTCAAATGCCTGGTACCTGCCTGTGTTAACATTTGTTTCGCTTATATCCTCAATTCCCCACATGTACTTCAGGAGTTTTGCCCAGAACACCGGATAGGTAGGAGTGGTGGCAAAATTGTTCCATGCATCGGCACCGGTAGTATCGCTGAACCCGATGTATGTTACCGTTCCTTCCTTTATATTTTGCATACAGACTAAAGGTCCGGTTCCTTCAGCCTCCACGAGGACTGCAGCATCCTTTTTCGGGATAGTTACAAGAAGTTTATGCAGGTAAACCTCACTGAACGAAACATCATCAAAGATATTTATTCCGCTTCCTACAGTCTCTATTGTTTGTCCGCCTTCTTTTTCTACCGATTTTATGTCTACCGGAAGAATAGGATAGAGCCCATGCATCGCAGAAGAATCGTACAGGCACTCATTTCCTATGACTATCAGGTCTTTTCCGCCCTGTGCATAAGCCAGGATTTTTTTAACAGCACCGCTGGAGAGAGATTTGTATCTGGAGTTAATGATTATTGTATCATACTCTGCAAGTTTATCCGGAAGATCTTTCTGTACATCAACATGAACATCAGGAAGCAGGGAAATTGCTGTTATCAGAGGAGACTTACTGACATTCTGATCCGTATCTGTTAATACCAGTATTTTTTTGGGTTTGGTCTCAGGAATTGAAATATAGGCAATATTGTCGCAGGTTATTGAGTCCTCATTGAGAATTTTCACGATTGATATGCCCTGAGGAATTTTTGAAAACTTTATCTGCTGTGAGCCGTATTCCGAAAGCTGCACGGAGTTGCTGACCTTTGAACCGTAAGCCGTACCAGGGTTACTCTCCAGCTGGACGTCGAGTTTCGCACTTCTGTTATTGAAGTTTCTTATAGTGCAGGTGTATTCATATGTCCCGTCATTGCTGTCTTTCAAATAGCCGTCCACAATTGCATAGTTGACAGTTTTATTGCCTACCTGCCTGAATTCAAGCTCAATATTTTTCGTGTTTGCAATTCTTATGTATGTTTCAGGAGCCCTCCCTTCCCAGGTTTCAAAATCTGATACGACAATAATCTTTCCGTGTTCGCTCTCCTTTTCATTAATAGCTGTTAAAATGGCTTTTGGGATATCCGAAGGAGTATTTCGTGCCTCCATGCCATTGATTACTTTTTCCGCATCTTTTTCATCCAGGCCTCTTGCAATCATTACAGGAATGGTTTCTGCAGCAGTAATCGTATTCTCCTGACCGAGGCTGTCTATTGCTATCGACCTGGCTTCATCAATCCGGTCAGGAGCTGTCATGCTTGCAGATGAGTCCATTATAATTATTACCTTCTGAGCATCTGCTTTAACGTCATCTATAAGCGGACCGGCCAATGCTGCTGCCAGAAAAATAAGAGCCAGCAGCTGCAGGTAAAATAAAGGGTCTGTTATTCTTTTATTGAGAGTGCGCCTGGAATCAAGCTTGTTCTGGCTTATCCTGCGGACGAACATCAGGGAAGGCAGAATAATGTTTTTTGGTCTGGGCCTTAACAGATATATTATTGTAAGAGGGATTATTCCTGCAAGTGCAATGAGTCCACTGGAGAATTCGAAGTCCATAGGCAGGATCA
The DNA here is from genome assembly GCF_046529725.1 of Methanosarcina hadiensis. Classification (GTDB taxonomy): domain Archaea; phylum Halobacteriota; class Methanosarcinia; order Methanosarcinales; family Methanosarcinaceae; genus Methanosarcina; species Methanosarcina hadiensis. The sequence goes on from NZ_CP136241.1 coordinate 2,137,926, forward strand.
CCCTTCACCTATGATTTTAAGGACGGTATCAAGCGGTTCGTTTATTATGCTAACGCGGAAGTAAGGGATCTTAAAATCGTATGCGATCTTCTCCAGTTCGGCTATATGCTTTGAGTATTCGCTGGCATATTCTTTTTTAAAATTAGGTCCCACAGTAAAACTGATTTCTTCGCCTGTCTCACTGTCAATGAACTTTACTGTCCCATCCACGGTTTCAGGCAGGATCATTTCACTCTCATCATAAATATGTATAAGCACAAGTTCGTGCCTGGACAATCTGTTAACTGCATTTCGGACCGAGGCAGGATTATCCAGGAAATCCGAAATTATGAGAACCATCGATTTCGATCTTATTCTCGGGTATATCGAGTCGGCACAATCCGCAAGTTTTGTAGTTCCGCTGACCGAAATCCGAGTAAGGCTATCTATCGTCCGCAGGAAATCGTCCCTTCCTTTATGCGCTTTTGTGTAATCCACATTGTCTGCAAACGTTGCAATCGTGTACACGTCATTATGTTTCATTACAATGTAAGAAACTCCTGCGGCTACTGTTGATGCATATTCGAACTTGTTTGGCGAATTATCCGGGAAAAGCATGCTGCTGCTGGCGTCAAGCAGTATGACCATGTTAAGGTTTTTGTCCTCTTCGAACCTGCGTATGTAAAGTTTTTCCGTCCTGGCGTAAAGGTTCCAGTCTATTCTCTTTAATGAGTCTCCAGGATTGTATTTCCTGTGGTCTATAATATCAATCCCTGCCCCTGTCCTTGTTGACTGGTGACCGCCCGTATGGACTGCTGTAACTCTCCTGCTGAGAGGAATTGCATACCTGTCAAGTTGGGTCAGGAATGACGTATCTATTGTATGTTTTGCGCCAGCCATATCTGATCATCGCCTCCAGCCATTTTTCTTTACCGGCTGAGTCAGCTGATTGTTCTTCTATTCTCCAGGATTTTTTGAATAATTTTATCGCTGGTAATATTATTCCTCGCAGCATCAAAAGACAGGATCACCCTGTGTCGGAGGACAGGAAGAGCCATAGAATCGATATCCTTTTTGTCAACATACCCCCTGCCATCGAGGAAAGCATTTGCTTTTGCGCAGAGAATAAGTGCAATTGAGGCACGCGGAGAAGCCCCTGCTTCTATCATATCAGGCATTTTCCTTGTCTGGTTCACGATATCAATTGCATATTTTTTGAGCTGGTTTGAAATCGGGATCCTTCGTGTTATCTGCTGGAGTTCAATAAACATCTGTTTTTCTATGCATCTTCTTACAGTCGGCCTGAAAGCTTCTGCATAACGGTTTACGATCTCAAACTCTTCATCGGGGTCAGGGTAATCCAGGCGTATCTTCATTAAAAACCTGTCAAGCTGGGCTTCTGGCAGGGCATATGTACCTTCCATTTCTATAGGGTTCTGAGTTGCAAGGATAAAGAAAGGCTTGTCAAGGGTATAAGTCGTATTTGCCACGGTAACCTGCTTTTCCTGCATTGCTTCGAGCAGGGCAGACTGTGTTTTCGGGGAAGCACGGTTAATTTCGTCTGCAAGCACTATATTTGCAAAAATGGGGCCCTGCTTAAATTTGAAATGTTTTGAACCCCTTTCATCTTCTTCTATAATGTCGGTTCCTGTGATATCTGCAGGCATAAGGTCAGGAGTACACTGGATCCTGCTAAACCTCATGCTCATGATCTGAGAAACAGTGGATATGGTAAGGGTTTTGCCTAGCCCCGGATTGCTTTCGACAAGGACGTGGCCTTCACACAGCATTGCTATAATAATCTGCCTGATCATTTCTTTCTGGCCGACAATTGAATTGCTAATTTCCCTGAAAATAACTTCAAAAATCTTGGGGGCTTTTTCATAAGTGGGTTTCAAGTTAAGTTCTGAGTTATCAAGCTGGATTTCCTGTAATTCTTGCATGTTGCCACTCCACTAATATATGCAAATGTGAATATACTGCAAATTCTAAGTACTGCAAATTCGAACATACCTGATTCTTTGGGGATGCTTACCCGGATGAAAGTTCCTCAAAATATTGTTTAATAAGAGGTTCATACTCTTCAGGCAGGTTCTCAGAGTACGTCTGGCTATACTCAAAATTTTTATTAAAGTTATTTGAGCTTTCGTTAAATCTTTGTTCCGTATCCGTATCTACCTGGCTTGTGAATCCAAGTCCCATGGTAGGGTTGATTTTCATTTCAACCTGCTCTCCATTCTTTATGATGAGAGCTTCTACCTTATACCTGGAATCCGGGATAACTTCCTGATTATCTTCATAAGCAGCTCTGGCATTCATATTATGAATATCATCCCAGAAGCCATCTATCAGCTTGCCTGGAGAGACATTAAAACTGAAGCCCTCGTATATGCAAAAAGTAGCCGCTCCCGAAACCATTAGGAATATTATAAACGATCTGAAAATCTGGTCTTTAGGTATTATTTTACTTATTTTGATGCCCGTAAGTTGACTATGCACATCCTCAAGCAGTTTTTTTGTAACTATGTTGATGTTCTGACTGTTGTCATATGCCGTACTCAGTCTTGTCCTGAATTCTGGAAAACTGGTTTCAAGCAGGGTTATCAGGTTAAATTTACTTTTCTTGTCAAGTAGCCTGTAGATTAAACTAATAAGAAGAGTTAGCACGAATGCCCCTGCTGCCATTAAACAGAGATTAAACGAGTAAGGAGTCAGGTAAATTTGAGACCTGCTCAGTTTTTCCACGCCTGGAATATAGTAAGCGAGTTCATAAAGATTGAACAAGATCATTAATAAGAATAAAAATGCAAATTTTCCGGCTGTTTGAAAGAACCCCAGGGTACGGTAAGACCAGGTAAGGTAATTTTTATATTTCTCCAGAAGAGGCACTACAAGCATATGATCTCGAACCACATTTGTAATTTTTAGTAATTACATTGCGAGTGTTACTAATAAAACTTTCCCAATATTTAATTTTAGTTCTGGCAGATTTTCAGCTAATTAAACAAACTTGTCCATCTGAAACAAAGATAAATAAGCAGGATAATTCCCCAGCAAATACCCCTTTTAGTCTCCTGCCATACCATGTATAGTCAAAAAGATATATAATTGCATAAGAAGCATATTTTTTATTCTATCTTTATAATAACATATTTAAAAAACAATATATGAATTCTAAGCAAAAAAATTGTAAAGTAACCTTATTGTTCTCAAAACCCACTAAAATATATTTACTGCAGTTTAATCGGCAAACAAACAGCGCTGGATAATAAGAATAAGAAATGTCGTTCTCCTGTTAAGGCGTGACAGAACAGTTCGGTATGATGAATAGGTTAAAGGATTAGAGCAATCTTTTCAAGAGCAATCTTTTCAGAAAAAGCTTTTTAATCTCATCCAGAATCGAAGCCTCCGCAAGCTTGTCTGGCGGCTCTTCACAAAAAGAATAGAAGAAATTGAGCAGAAAATTCCTGAAAGACTTTTTATTTACTCTATAACAACCCCATCTTTCAACCTTATCACCCTGTCAGCATATGCCGCATGCCATTCCTCGTGTGTGACCATTACGGTTGTCTGACCATTCTCTTTATTGAATTTTTTGAATAGGTCCAGCACCTCCTTAGAGGTTTGAGAATCCAGATTGGCACAGGGCTCGTCTGCAAAGAGGACTCTTGGGTTATGGGCAAGGGCACGCGCAATAGAAACCCTTTGCTGCTGTCCCCCGCTCATTTTGGAAGGTAGCTGGTGAAGCCGGTCGCCAAGCCCGACCGCATTGAGTACTTCGGCGGCAGCAGATTCACATTCTTCTTTTGTTTTGCCCTGCATCATGAGAGAGATATAGACATTTTCCGAAGCATCCAGTTCCGGAAGGAGTGCATAGTCCTGGAAAACATAGCCCAGGTTATGGAGGCGGAATTTTCCTTTTTCTTTATCAGACATGCGAGAAGTGTCAGTTCCGTCTATAATAACTTTTCCGGAGTTGGGGGTATCGAGAAGCCCAAGCTGGTTCAGGAGAGTTGTTTTTCCGGAGCCGCTTGAACCCATAATCGCAACAAACTCTCCGCGCCGGATTTTTATATTTACGCCTCTAAGAGCCCTGACCTGCACCTCACCCATTTTAAAGGTGCGGACTATATCTGCTCCTTCGATAATTATATCGCCAGCTTTTTGAGGATTTGTTTTCGTTTCAACCTCGGGCTCAATCATATCTTGCTCGGCTGTATATGTCACTTTTTTAGGCTCATGCCCGATTTCGCTCTTTATCTCATTTTCCATTTCATTTTCTATTATTTCCATTATTTCCTCCTCACTTACCCCAGATAAGGTCAAGAAGGTCTTTCTGGGCCAGTTTATAGGCAGGAATTACAGAGCCTACTATGGAGGCGAGGAAAAGAAGAACTGCCCTGTTTATAGCTTCAGCATCGTCAAGTCTCAAACTCATAGCTCCGAGAGGGATCTGGACAGGATGGGAAATAGTGTAAGGGACAAGCCCGAAGCGCACAAAGGCATAGCCAAGTATGATTCCCGTGCCTGCATATAGCATTGCCTGAAGCACGAAAGAGGCAACAATCACGTTCTGCTCTATCCCGATTGCCTTCTGGACCCCTATCTGCCGCTTTTTATTCACAATATTTACGTAAATAACCACGAAAATGATTACAAAGGCTATCAAAAGCCCTATAGCGTTCATTATGTTCCTCACAAGGCCAAGGGTATTTTCAATCAGGCGGAGGATACCTGCAAACTCATGCCAGGTACGGATATTTTCCCTTATCCCAAGGGAAAGGAGTTCATTTCTGGTCTCGTACTCGTCCGTGCCTGAGGTAGTTTTAACAGCTATCTCCTGGGCAAAATCTCTACCTTCTATACCCAGCATGTCTTCCATATCTGCACGGTTAACATATGCTCCGGCGTCAGCCATGAAATAAAGAGTTGTATAAATTCCTTTTACCCTGAACTCCCGTGTCCTGCCTCCCACAGTTAGTTCAATGGTGTCCCCTACCTCAACACCCCCCAGGGACCTTGACTCCATAAGGGCATCAAAACCTCCTGAAACTTCCCTGCCCAGAATAATCTCACCCCTGTCAGGCCTGCTCAAAAATTCCCCGCTTATTACGGAACCCTCAAGCTCGGTCACAAAGGCTTCTTCTGCGGGATCAATCCCGTAAACAGTTCCTCCTATTTCTTTTTCTTTATAGCGGAAGTTTCCGGTGGTCTTAAGACGGGCAGAAGTCCCGACTACCTGAGGAAGACTCTCTATTTTCTTTTGCAGAGCTGATGCATTCTCTATATAACGTTCCTCTTCCTCTGGTTCTATCACGACGTTTCCTGTCTGAAAGTCTACCATGAGCTCGTTAAACTTGAGTGTAACTCCTGCGAGCATACTTGAGAAAAGCACCAGCTGAACAAATATCAGGGTCAGGACGAAGACAGTAAAGATTGTAATACCTTTATTGCCTCGCGCAATTGAGCGACTGGCAAGAAAAAAGGAGACTTTAGCCTTTTCGAGCATAATAGAGCGTCCTTACTGGCCTATTGAAGCCTTTTATATTAGTTTCTCAAATCAGAATTTGACTTTCCTTTTCGTTTATCAGATCAGAGCTTACCTTTCTTTTTCAGATAGAAAAGCGCAGCTGCAAGGACAAGGATTGCCACCAGTACAAATGGAACAACATTATTGCCTCTTCTGATAACATTGAACCTCAAATCCTCACTGAGCCTGTGGTCTCCAAAATCATCCTCATACTCAACAAACAGAGTCACATTCTGTTCTCCTGACCTTTCAGGAATAAAGGTAAAGACTGCAGGGGCGTCATCGTCCTTTTCGAGCCTCCCAAGAAAAGCATCTGTGCTGCCGCTTCCTTCAAGCCCTTCGAGCCTTGCCTTAACAAAACGGGCTTCCCCTTCGCCCACGTTTTCCAGCCTCAGAATCATGGAAACCCTCTGCCCCCTCTCAGGCATTTCAGGGTCAAACTTAAGGCTCGCAATGTTAATTTTCGCCTGGTTAAGCACATTTACCCCGATTTCCTGGGACTTATTGATCTGAAGGGTTTCAGCTTCATTTGAGGCGGTTATGCGTAGAGGGATCCTGTAAGGCTGCACCCGTGCATTGTTCCCTAAAAGAAGCTTGAAAGACAGGTTTCCCGAGCTTCCGGCACTCAGGTTTTCAATGAAAAAGACATTATCCTGCAGAGGTATCATGGGCGAAGAGCTATTCAGGTCAAGCATTATGCGGATATTTTTTGCGTTCCCGTTCCCTGCATTTTTAACCTGAGTCCGGAGATAAAATTCCTCTCCAGGCACGAGGGCTCCTGAAGAGGAATTATCCGCGTTTGCAGGAAAGATCTCTGTGCCTACAAGAACAAGGTCAGGGTTTCCTTCCACGCGGATAGGGATCCTTCTTGAAAAGCTTGTCTCACCGCCTTCTTTGATAGTAAACTCGAGCTGGTGGACTCCCGACCTGGCTCCTGATGAAACACTGAAATGGAAATTCAATTCGACCTTCGAACGCTGCCTTATCTGTTTAATATAAAAATTGCGTTCCGTGTTTGTCCCTGAACCGTAAACTCCTGAGGTGCTGTACTTAAAGATAAAAGGGTCAAGTTCTTCGATCCCGATTATTACATCCTCAGCAGGCTCATCCCCTGTATTTTCAACGTTGATTTTAATAGTCAGGTCTTCTCCGGGTCTTGCGGGATTCGGAGTAATTTCTGCAACCTCGACCTGAAGATGGGTATCTCCGGAGATTACAGCCGCAGAAACCGGAGCTGTCAGGATGGAAATTATCAGGAGAGATGCTATTAGCAGTACCATAGATACAAAATGAAACTTTGTATTTCCGGTCTTCATAGTCCCTGAGTCTCTTTCTGGAAGGGTAAACTTCATGTGTAACAATTCCTGTCTGGTCTGGTGGATATTATGATTAACAATCTCTATGCCTGACTTATAACCGTTGCACTTTGTTTGCAACCTTCACCAGGTTGTATTTTTTCCGGATATATTCTTCAAGTTTAAGATGCATTTTAAAATTCGAAGGAATTTATGTTTTCATCTCCGGGTTTTCCAACCCTAGTTTTTCAAAATACTGTCTGGTCTCTGCTGCGATAACTTTCCTCAGCGCGAGGAGGGCTATAAGGTTTGGAATTGCCATCAGCCCGTTTACAATGTCTGCAAGAACCCAGATGACATCAAGAGTCAGGAAAGCTCCTGAGGCGACTATAAGAATATAGATTATTCTGTAAGGGAGAATTCCTTTTACCCCGAAAAGGAATTCCGTGCAGCGTTCTCCGTAATAATTCCACCCCAGAATGGTTGTAAAGGCAAAAAATATAAGCCCGACTGTTACGATATAGCTGCCGGTTTCCTCAAGTACGGTCGAAAAGGCATAACTTGTCATGTAAGCCCCTGCAAGATCTTCAGTCCAGGAACCAGTCATGATAAGTACGGTTCCTGTCATAAGGCAGACAACAATGGTATCGAAGAAAGTCCCTGTCATGGAAATCAAACCCTGCCTTGCCGGTTCCCTGACCTTTGCGGCTGCGGCTGCTATGGGCGCGCTCCCAAGACCGGACTCGTTTGAAAAGATTCCCCTTGCTACTCCTATCCTGATTGCAAGCATTACGCCTGCCCCAAGAAAGCCTCCGCTTGTTGCAGCCCCTGTAAAAGCCGAACTTATTATCAGGCCAAAGGTTTCCGGGAGTTTTTCAAGGTTCAGCGCGATAATTACAATACAGCCAAGCACATAAGCCACAGCCATAAAAGGCACGAGGAGCTGAGCAACAGCGGCTATTCTCCTGATCCCTCCAAGGGTTACAAAAGCTACAAGCAGGCTTATGACAAATGCGCTCAGGACTTCAGGGACATTAAAAGCAATTCTTGCAGAGTCAACAATAGCATTGACCTGCGGGAAGATACCTATCCCGAAAAGCGCCACATTTACACCGAAGAAAGCAAAAAGAGGGGCCAGGACCCTGCTGTATTTTTTATGCCCGAGCCCATTTTTGATATAATACATAGGGCCGCCTGACATCTGCCCATTTGCATCAACTACCCGGTATTTGACTGCAAGCAGAGACTCGGAATACATGGTTGCCATCCCGAAAAAAGCTGCAAGAAACATCCAGAAGAGCGCTCCCGGACCTCCCGTTTTTATTGCGGTTGCAACTCCTACAATGTTTCCTGTCCCTATGGTTGCGGAAAGTGCTGTGCTGAGCGCGGCAAAGCTCGAGATGTCACCCTGGACTCCAGTTTCGGCTTTTCTTGAGTTAATAAGGTACCATAGGGCAAGAGGCAGTCTGAAGACCTGAATCAGTCCAAGTTTCCAGGTAAGAAAAAATCCTGTCCCTACAAGCAAAACCAGGAGAGGAGGTCCCCAGATAAATTCATCAATTCCCGTAAGAATAGCAAGCAGGTCCATACCCAGCAGTTCCATCGAAGCCAGCTCCGGAAAATAAAATATAAAAGGAAGCGTCAAAAGCTAATAAAGCAGTTTTAACTGAGTGTTAATTGAGTGTTTGCTTGAGGTGAGTATTTTGTTTGAAGTGATCTTAAAGTTAATACTGCTATCTGTTAAGATCACAAAAATAGTTTCCGGGATATGCAGGTATTATGAGGAGAAAAAATCCAGGCAAAGCATAGAATCTGAAATAAAAAATAGCTATAAAAAAGGAGTCCTGTATGAAGCAAAACAAACTAACTTTAAGCGTCCTTAAAGGCAGGTTCAGCATCTTAAGGCTGGAAAAAATCTCTGAAGTCCCTGCATGGGTATATGAGAGTGATTTCTTTTCGATTACTCAAACCCCGGAAGAACTCTCCGTCGTCTGCCAGGAAAATAGTATCCCTGGAAATATTCCTGCGAATATAAAGGTTGAAAGGAGCTGGAGCAGCCTGAAAATAGAAGGACCTCTCGATTTCGGGCTGACAGGGATCGTTGCAGGGATCAGCACGATACTCGCTGATAACAATATCAGCTTATTCGCTATCTCAACATACGATACCGATTATATCCTCATCAAGGAAAGAGATTTGAGACGCGCTACAGAAGCGCTTACACAGGCAGGTCATGAGATCAGGAGAACCTGAGTTTACCGGAATATTTTTTAACTATATCTTGTGGCCTTTTAATTAGTTCATATTATTCCAGAATATGCCAGATAATACTTTATTATCCCTGAAACGATTGTAAATCCACATTTATCGATACCGCCGTTGATCTAAAGTCGTTCCATAGCTCTTAAATTAGTCCTCTTGAGCGCAGCGAAAAGGACAGCGGACTCAAGAAACGCAACTCTTGTGGGACCCCGCCCTCCCGAGACAGGACTTGTGTATTTCAACCCAAAAATTAGTCCTCTTGAGGAAGCGAAGCGACCGAAAAGGACGGCGTTCTCCCGAAGCGCAATTCGGGCGAGGCGGAAATCTTAACGGTCATCCAAGCTGGAAGATAAAAACCATAAATCCAGAGTAGATAAGGAAAAGGATAAGTGCCTCATACCTTTTTATTCTCCAGCCTGTCCTGATAAAAAGAAGGAGCAAAAGACTGATAAACAGCATAAAAGGGGTTATGTAATAAACAGTATTTTCAGTCACCGTAAGCGGGTAGACGACCCCGGAACAGCCCAGGATCAGAAGCGTATTCGTAATATTTGACCCTATTACATTTCCAAGACCTATGCTGGCATACCCGCTGCGGGATGCAGAAACTGTTACCATCAGTTCGGGAAGGGAAGTACCTATTGCAACAAGACTTAAACCGATAATAGTTTCCGGGATTTCCAGAAGCAGGGCGAAAAAAATTGACTGCTCTATGAAATACTTTGCCCCAATAACTATGGCAACTCCGCTTGCAATTAGCTTGAGAAATTCTATCGGGAGGCTGATCTCAGAAAGGTCTTCAGTTTCATTTTTAATTTCAGTTTTATATTCGGCTTTAATTTCAGAGTAAGTTTCATTCTCTGACTGACTTTGTTCTTCTTTTCCAGGCTCTTCCGTTCCCCTGTAAGTTTCGTTTAAGGCTTTATTTGATCTTTTTTTCTCGATTCGCCCTTTAACACCTGTTTCAATTCTTTCTTTCAAATCGAATACATATTCGAACTTAATAAGATAAGTCATAAAGCCTTTGAAATAAATATCCTCTTCGTGCCTCCTGACCTTGTCGAGCAGGAACAGAATATAAACAAAATATATCAAAAGAAAAACGAAGGCTTCAATTCTTGAAATTCTGAAATCCAGGATAAACAGGAAGAAAAGAATGGCGGAAAACAACATTATATAGCCGTCTCTTTTGAGCATTAACTCTTCAGTTTTTACAGTGGACAGAAGACCGGCAGTACTTACTATCAATCCTATGTTTGCGATATTTGACCCGACCACATTGCCTATGACTATTCCGCTTGCCTGTTCAAAGGATGCCGTGAGGGAAGAGGCAAGTTCGGGCACAGATGTGCCGATTGAAACAAGAGTTAAACCGATTATAAACTCCGAGACTCCAAACCGTTCAGCAATCCGGGATGAGGACACTACAAAAAGATCTGCCCCTTTTACGAGCAGCAACAATCCGCCGATAAGTACGAGAATATCAACCAGGTACACATTGAAATGTGAACCAGAATTTTATTTAAACATATCCTTGGATATGGAAGGAAAAATGTATGTGAAGAAAAGGGCGGAAATTCAGCTGTGATACTTAACTGAAATTAGAGATGTTCTCAGGAAGGTTTCCAAAAGGAGTGGTAATTAATCAGGCAAGTTTTAACTCCATAAGGTAACATGTTTCACTCAGGCCACATACGTCCTTTACCTTTGCAGTTATTTGGAAACCCATATTTTCATACAACTTTATGGCGGGTGTATTTTCTACGTTTACATATAACAGAATAGAATATATCCCATTTAGCTTCATTTCTTTTATGCTTTCTTCAAGAAGCTTTCTTCCATATCCTTTTCCCTGAAATTTCTTATCTACTGCAATAGAGTAAATTACAGATTTTTTTCTCAATCCTTCAAAAGAAAGTTCAGGGTTCAGGTAGTAAGCACAGTAACCTGCAATTTTATCCTGGTTTTTGATTACGTAAAAGATTTTTCTTAATTTTTTTGCGTACTTTATTAGATTTTTCTGATTTTTACCATCAAATGCTTCTTCCTGGATTCTTAGAATCTCCGGAAGTATATTGTCATCTACAAAGACAATATCTTCCTTTTCAATGGATTTCCATTCTTTTAAAAGATAAACACCAAAAGTGTTACGCAGTAATCTCTTAAAACCTTCTAAGGGCGAAATAAATTTCATATAGATCGTTTTATTGTCTATATAATCACCTTTAAGCGATAATCAACCTGATTTACATAATACGATCTCAGATAATACAGCCTCGGATTTCTGAAATGCTTAAAATAATAATTTTAACGGAATATACTCTATAATAGCTAAAAATTGCTATCATAAAAAAAGCTATCGTATAAAAAATATTTGCTGAAAGGGGTTGGAATTAAAAATGGTCGTAAAAATCTGCGAAGAAAACTCACGGAAATTGGATTAAAAGAGTTTAAATTCCATTTTATAGCATCTTTCTTTTTTCCCGCACACGTTTTCCACTTCTTTGACTACTAAAAAACCTGATTTTTCATATAGTTTTACAGCAGGAGTATTATTTATGTTCACATACAGAGAAATAGCTGACACATTGTTTACCTTCATCTCCTTTATGCTTTCTTCCAGAAGCTTTCTGCCAAACCCTTTGTGCCTGAACTCTTTATCAATTGCAATTGAAAAAATTACCGATTTTTTTTTCAGCCCTTTGAACGAAAGCATTGGTTTCAGGTAGTATGCGCAGTAACCGACTATTTTATCCTGATTCTTTATTACATAAAATATTTCTCTGAATTTCTTTGAGTGCTTTGTAATTTCTCCCTGTCTTTCATATTTGAATCCCTCTGCCTGAATTCTAAGGATTTCCGGAAGCATAATGTCATTAGAAGTCTCGACATTTTCTTTTTCTATTTGCTTCCAATCTTTCAATAAATAGGCTCCTGCAATATCCCGGAGTAAGTTACTGATATTTCTTAAATAAGCATCGGGTTTTGCGCGAATGTTTATTAGCCCCATATTATTCCCCGAGTTTTTGAATTTGAGAAAGTAAAATAAGTAATATTTATAAAGTGGCGTTAAATGGATGTTGAAACCGAACCCGCCTGATTGGACCTATATTCAAAACTTCCCGAAACTGTTTTAAAAATGACTGCCCGATGAATTATGCCGTCGTATAACCAGGGAAACCTGATTACTATAATCTCAATTATTCATTCTTCTCTTCAGGCATAGTTGTCAGTCTTGAATGATTAACTCCTTTTATACTCAGGATTCTCTGGGCCAGTTCTACGATTTTCTCTCCTTCCCCTTTCAGAATTATAACCTCAAAACACAGATCGCCCTCCATATGGAAATGTACAGAGGAATTTATCATATCCATGTACTCGTGCTGTATCTCTGCGAGGGTGCTTGTTACTCCTCTTTTGGAACAATCATAGACAATTGAGATTGTCGCAGCTCTCTGACCCCTTATCTGCCGCATCCATTCATAGTGCTGGTTGTAAGTTCTTATAGCATCTCTTATTCCTTCAGAACGAGACGAATAACCCCTTTTCGTAAGAGTTTTATCAAATTTACCGAGAAGCTCCCCTGGAAGAGAAATTCCTATTCTCATTAGCTTTTTTTCCATACACCCCTCCTGAAATGGAAAATTCTTTCTGTCAGGTTCCTTATAGTATCGGCTATCCAGCTGAATGAAGGCCCAGAACAGACTACCCAAACAGATAAAATCCGATATATGTTTTCTGATCCCCATAAAATATAATATTCAAGGTTATATTTAACACTTTATCATATTCAGTGGCATAAAAAAGAAGAGAAAGAATGCAGAGAGCAAAGACCAAAAGGTGAGATAAACAAAGCTTTATAATGATTTTTGTAGGGATAAAAGTAGTATAAATATAAAATATATAAAAATAGCATAAGTATACATAATATGTATAAAAATAGTATAAATGTAATCGATATAAAAGCTTGATTTACGATGTAAACTTGACAGCCCGTTCCCACCAGATCTTTACCGCCCAATTCCATGCTGCCTCACAGAATGGAAAAAAAGGGTATTTTGTCCTGAAATCTAATTTTTAAGGTAAGAATGAAAATGAAATTCTCCTTCTTCATCCGGAAAGAATTTCTCCCATAAGTTAAATATAGCGGCGATAGACACTGATTTAAAAAGAATTTCTTGCAGACAAATATTTTTACGATGATCTGTAAGGTTTTAAGTAACCCTGTTGATTCCCAAAAAGCTTATTAAAGCCAGAGTTCTATAGCGTGGAACGCGTTTACTTAAATATCCGGAATTTAGTTATAAAGGATAATTTCCTTGCTTATCACATTTAATTGATTAAGTAAAAGAGATGAGAATTATGGCAATCCAGAAAGGCGATTTCATAAAGTTGAACTACACAGGTAGGTTTGAGGACGGCAGGATTTTTGACACAACAAACGAAGAACTTGCCAAACAGGAAGAGATCTATAACCCCCGCGGGCTTTACGGTGGAGACGTTGTTATTGTCGGGGCAGGGCACACTATTGAGGGTCTTGACGAAGATCTTGAAGGAAAGGAAGCAGGATACTCCGGAACAGTATCAATTCCGCCGGAAAAAGCATTCGGTCCAAGCAACCCAAAGCTCATTGAGACCATTTCCATAACAAAGCTCCAGGACAGGAACGTTCACCCGGGCATGCCAGTAGAAGTTGACGGCAAGAGAGGAGTTGTCAGCAGGGTTATAGGGCGCAGAGTTACTGTAGACTTTAACAGCCCTCTTGCAGGCAAGACCGTTACCTACGAGTACACCATTGAAAAGCTCCTTGAAGAGGTCGTAGAAAAGATACAGGGTCTTCTCGCACTCTACACCGGTATGCGCGACATGGAAGTCGAAATAGCTGACGGCGTCGCAAAAATATACATCCCCACCGGACTGACTTTTAACCAGCGCTGGCTCATGGCAAAGAACAGGGTGGCGTCCGAACTCTTTAAGTACGCAGAGCTCAAAGAGGTTCAGCTCATAGAAAAGCTCACAGCCGAAGCTGAAGCTGAAGTCCCTGTACCTGCAGAGCCCGAAGCCGAAGCTAATGCTGAAGCTGAAGAAGAGCCTTCAGAGACACAGGAATAATTCAGGAATAATTTATCTGTGCTTTACAGAAAAGCGAAGAGTCCTTTCTCTTCGCAAATTTTATATATAATAATCAGGTTCTCTGTATACGCTTGCCGGGATGTCAGGGCGATTTGCCAGACCTGTCCGGAGAGCCAGAAGAATTCGCATTTTCAACGTGCTGAGGTAGCCAAGCGGACCACGGCGCCGGTCTTGAAAACCGGTAGCGCTACGCGCTACGGGAGTTCGAATCTCCCCCTCAGCGTAACTCACAAGAGTATTTAAGAAAAAACCACTTTTTTGTTCGTATTTTTTAACATCCGAATTTATACAAATCGCGGCACTTAAAACGAGCAGAATAAGCAACATTTAGTTTCTAAAAAATTTTCTGTTCATTGGTTTAATATTTTCTGTTCATTGGTTTAATAATCTGTACTGGAAAGAAAATCAGGAAATCAACCTTTGAATTTTGAAAAAGCTACTTTTCCAGCTTTTCGACGCCATTTAAGGGATCTAAAAAATTTTTTGAAAAAATAGGAATTGAAAGTTAAGACTCTTACTTATTATCTGAACATCTTATTATTAGAAACCGTTTTTCCGTTTTTCCGTTTTTCAAGTTATATATAACTTGTATTTTCTTAATTACTTTTATAATATTTAAAATTTTCTAAGATAGTTGGACATTATTTTTTAACAGATTATATCTTCAACTGAAGAGAGATTTGATAGCATAAGACATTGGAACCAATAGAGAATAGGAAAATGATACTAAATGTTTTATATAAAATTTCTATAAGTTATCTGGAAAAACAATAAAAAGATTAAAGCCCCTGAGATAGCCCCTGAGATGAAAATGGCAATAGCCTGTGTGCTCACAAAAATTAAAACTGCAGGCTAGCTTTCAGAAGACCATATAATTCCTGATTCTCTTGATAAACACTTAGTACTCGCATTCGTAAAAGCCGTAGCAAATGCTTCCGTTAAGGTTTGTGCTGCAAAAAAGAGACTTGAGGGAGTATTTGGGAGATTAGGGTTTTTCAGTCAGGGATTTTTTAGTTAGGGGTTTTTCAGTTCGCAGATCAATTTTCAGAACTATTGTTTCAAAACCAATTTCAACCTGACTTACATATTTTTCTGTCAAATATATCGAGGGGGAATATAATGAATTGCACCAATCTGAAACAGGGCCAGACCCTTATCTGCGAAAGATGCGGGCTCGAATTAAAAGTAGTAAGCGAGTGTGAGGATGAACGTTGTTCTATGGGCTGCACCGGGGATATGGACTGCTGTGGAGAGCCTATGAAACTGAAAGAATAAATAGGATTTTTAGCTCAGAAACTCTCTTACTCTTCGTAATAAACTCATTATACAATAACTTATATCGGCGTATTTGCCAAAATAATGAAGAGAAATCACCCTTTTAGATCCTTCTAGATTATCGTTTCATAAGTGAAGTATAAATACAACTGGACCATTATATTTAGTGGGTTGTGGGGAGCAATCGTATGTAAAAATCTCTCTATGTTGGACAAGACCTCTTTAGTATTTACCCCACTCCCCAAAATTACTTTTCTGTATATCCTTTTACTGACTCTCATGCATGTTTTATCAAATACCGGGAATGAGAAAACAAAAAATGGGAACTGAAAGCTGGCCAATGTGCTGGGAAATAAAACGCAGCTTATCCGGACATATTCTTTTGAATTTCTTCTAATATTTTCTTCTGCGTTTCCGCAATTTCTTTTAATGTTTCATTGATTTGCGCCATAGACTTTAACATTTTTTCATTTACGCTGGACTCTGAAGCCTCTACCTGGCAGGTCTCGGTATACTCCAGTTCCTCTCTTTGCAGTTCTCTCAGGACATTTCCCAGTACGCCAAATTCTCTGCTCTTATCGTTGCTCTTATCGTTACTCTCTGCCGCTTCATCTTCGCAGTACATGAATGTAACAATGCCGTAAAATATAAATAAATTATTTTTTGAGCTATGTAGAGAGTTATAAGTATTTGTTTAAAAAGTTGAATTGAATTAAGAACAGATTAACATGTCAAAATGAATTAATGGTATCCAGTACAAAGTATATGCAATAAGAAGTAAATGAAGCGCCGTTTCTGAGCGCAAGATCCGGAGAAAGCATGAGCGAAATTCAAAAAAAGTTTGACGCGGTTTCAGAAAAGTATGATGAGCAGAGAAAGAAGCTAATACCCTGTTTCGATGACTTTTATGGAATATCCGCATCCATAGCATCAGCAGATACGGAAAGTCCAGATATACTTGATGTGGGTGCCGGGACAGGGCTTTTATCCTCGTTTCTAATGAAAAGATATCCTGAAGCATCATTTACTCTTATCGATATCTCGGAAAAAATGCTCGATATGGCAAAAGAGAGGTTCAAAGGTAACTCTAAAGTAAAATATATCGCAGCAGACTATTCAAAATACAGTTTTACAGAAAAATACGATATGGTAGTTTCTGCCCTTTCTATCCACCATCTGGAAGACGAAGAGAAAAGGCAGCTATACAAAAAAAGTTATTCCGTCCTTAAAGCCAACGGAATTTTTATCAATGCTGACCAGGTACATGGAGAAACCCCTTTTATAGAAAAACTGAACAAGACAACCTGGAGACGGCATGTCGAAAATAGTGGTTTGACAGAAGAGGAAATAAAGGCTGGTTATGAAAGAGCAAAGCTTGATAAAGATATAGCACTGGACCAGCAGCTCGATTGGCTTAAAGAAGCAGGCTTCTGTGATGTCAGCTGCATATATAAATATTATCAGTTCGCAGTGATGTTTGGAAGAAAAACGGTATAAACCGGGGATTATACACCTGCAGGTCCTGTTCAATAAATCAGGTCCGTCTCCCACATGCTTACAGTTCGCTCTTTTTCTCAATCAGAACTGTAAAAAGTATTTTTATTCGAATATTCCAATCTGCCAGAGCATAGTAACTTTTACTTAAAATTGCTTTTATAATGATGAGTTTATATTTTTTAGCTACCTTTGTACTATAAATGGAGCTGCAGAAATAAATCATTACGTTAGACAATGGATACCTTGTAGCTTTTATTGATTTCAAATCGTTCCATTATAACCGGCATGGGGCTAGATATATAGCAGCTGTTTGTAAAGTTATAACTTTAATCTGGGGGGGATGGGTGAGACACAAACTTTTTTTGATAGCACTGGTCTTTCAATTTTTAATTATGGTTTCCATAGTTGCATCAGCCCAATAGGAGACCAGGCTCGGAACAGGAGTTAATCCTGAGATTTACGGCGATAGAGTAGTATGGGCATCAAATGGTAATATTTACCTTTATAACATAACCAATAAAATCGGCACGAGTTATGAAAACAAAGTAGTGTGGTTTAATAACAGCAGTGGTAAGCCCAATCCGTAACCGGAGAGAGGAAAGGATGTATTACGATATAGTAAGAGAGGAAAAAAGTTAAAGTTTGAGGAATTTTAAGAACCTGAAAATTGGAAACTATTGCCGGAAAGATAGCAGAGTCGGCAACAGTTAATAATAGACTCAGATAAGCCCGCTTAAAATAGCCAGCGCTACAAAAACGACGAGAAGCAGGATAAACAAAAACAAAGCCAGCGTAGATCTCTCCATACTGATATTATGTACAAACTTGCCGCCTACAATGTAGAGATACATCTGGTAAATTCCAAAAATCCAGCCGATTAGAGGGACCCAGATTAATGATGCTGAAGCAGACGAGTAAAGTACGAATCGTGCAGTGCCTTCATAGGTTCCTGTTCCTCCAAGGGCTTTATAGACTATATGAAGCCCTGTAGCATCCAGGAAGAGAGCGAGGATGCTCACAGTAACCATGAAAACAGCAGCAGCCATTGGTGACATAGAGAAGAACTCTCTAACACTTTCCGGCTCCTCGGTAAAAAGCAAGTGAAGAGATGTACTTATGGCAGCGCTGCCTGCTGCAAAAACAACAGGATAAAAATATCCTCCGGTCTTTGGCATTTCCCTGAAAAAATGAGATGGATTTCGCATAACCTCTTTCCAGGTTTTAAAATAGTCCATGCGAGTTATAATAAATAATTTACACAGTTGTATTTATAAATGATCTTTCGGATTCATGTGAAATCATGCAGATAAATAAGAATTTAAGATTATTTTTCTAAAAACTTTATGTAAATATTCTTTCCTGCCTATTCGCCGCACAAAACGTCAATAAATTTATAACCTTTTGACTCATTTAATTTATATTCAAAGTGAAGGGTGGTTTTATGGACATACTTAAATTAAGTTTCTACAGCATGCTAATAGCTTTAATTACTTTGTGCCTTGGACGCCAATTAAGACACAAACATAAAAGCGAAGTCAGAGAAATCGCCTGATGTCTCATAAGTACCATTACTGGCTTGATTGTTCAAAATGCCTGGCTCAGAGAAGCAATTTTGAGTTTGAGTCAGCTCATATTACTTCAAATAATTGTTTCTTTTCGGCAAGGTAATCTGCAAAAGAGACCTGTAAAAAATACCTGCAAAAAATATTATTCAATTAGCAGAATAAAATATTTCGAAGTTAAAGATAGCTGGATTTGACAAAAAATACTGAACTTTCGCAAACTGGCTTTTCCCAGTTAATGCAGACCTGGAATTAATCCATAATTATATTTGATTTTCTTACTTTCAAAAAACAGCCTGAATCCTTTTAATAAGCTATCTGATGTGAAATAAGGGATCAGTGATATAAAATGAGATACGTAAGGAAAATTTGTCCTGTTTGCGGTAATGAGTTTACCGTCCTGGAAAAAATGGAAGAAAAAGCTGTTTACTGCACCCTCAGGTGCTTTCTTGAATCTCAGAATAAAATGAGCGAAGATGAAGATTCTCATTCACTGTCTGGATAACTGTTAATGACCTGTTATATCAGGCACTGGAGATCTGGTTAATTCGCGAATTTCTTAATTTAAAAGGGGGATTTAAGGGGGATTTAACATGGTAAAGATACTGGTGATTGAAGACGAATTGGAGCTGTTAAGGGCCGGTCACAGGCATATAATCCAAAAACCGATAAATGGGTCCAGTTCAATGAGAAACACAAAATTATGACCAGCACAGACAACCCGCGGAAAGGAATTAAAGGAAAAGGGAAGAAATAAACGACAAAAAACACAGACGAAACTAAGCTTAATTTTCATGATCCGAAACTATTAAATATTTCATCATAAGTATATCCAGTAATTAAATCAAAATTTTATGGGGGATAAGTATGGTAAAAAATATCGATGAAAATAGACATTCTGGCGCCGTTAAAGAGAGATCCAAGGAATATAACGCAAAAACCGATAAAAGGCTTAAATGCGACGAAAATCACAAAATAGCCAAGAACAACAACCTGCGAACAGGATTCAAAGGAAAAGGCAAACAAATGGTTTGAGTACATGAAGATAAATCGATGTCTTGCTGATATTAAATATAGTTCTGAGGAAGAAGAATAATGAATTTTATTCTTTATCCTGCACTTTTTTACTGTATATTCCTTTAAGAATCCTATAAGCGCTTCTACTTTCTTTTCAGCACATTGGTTTAACTTTTATCAGCGAATTGGTAATTATCTCTATTCCTTTACTTCTTCTACTGATAACTATTTCTTGACAACACTCTGAGACCTCTCCGTTGTCGTTTGTTAAGCTACCTCAATTTCTAGGGTTGATATAGCTTAAAACTTAATACCGAAACTGCATTTTAACAGATGTGTGGTTGTTCTGCAATTGTAAATTATATAATCTCAAAGATAATTGTCGAAAAAATATCTTAGAAAAGAGCAGGTGAACATCTTTTTGTTAATAGAAACAAAAAATAGTATAGTTACTACGATAGTGATTTTATGGAATGAAAAAAGCTAGCCATTTTTAAATGAATCATACTCCTCAAATTATTTTGCATTTTAGCCCCTCTTAATAAACACGCTGAAATTAATAATATTGCTATTATGAGAACGGCTAACAAAAATGTTAAGGACGCGTTGACAGGCCATCATTAATATTTCTCAGCGTTTCTTTATTTCAATTTGAATATCTAAAGGATATCATTTTCTTCATTTTTATAGTCTGTTTAATAAGAACAATTTAAATGTTTATTTTTTATTAGATCATCTCAAAAAATATATTAATAGTTTGATTTTACTGGGATCTTGGATTCTTGAAGATTAAAAAACTTAAAACTAGAATTTTTCAATACATTGGTTTATCAAATAGACTAGATTTGACTATTTCTTTGTCAAGTTCATATTTTTTCGAAATAGACCTCACCAAATCTAAGAACCATTTAGGTGAAGTTGGAGAAACAAATACATTCTCTATTAATATTCCTAGATCAACAGGGATATAAGCTCCAATTTCATCAAAAACCTCTTTTTCAGAAACAGTATCAGCTTCGGCTACATCTGAAATGAGGGCCCTAATTTCATTTTCATGATAAAAACACCTCCTTTTATGCATAAAAAACGCATAAGGATCTTGAGGTATTTCGAAAGTATCGTAATCAACATAGTTAATTTCTCCAATATAGACGATTCGTTGACAGCAATGAAAACATTCTTTTAATTTTTTAAAATTTGATTGAATAGATATGCCTTCATCGCTTTTTAAATATAGTTTCCACATAGCTGCAGACTCATGTTCATTCACATGCCAGCAATTCACACCAACTTCGCCTCGGAACGTTTGAAGCAGTTCATACCTCGAAACAAGCGAAGGATCAGTATTCACGTTAGCTAGTGAATAGTAACCTTCATAAGGATCAAGTAATTTATCAGCTTTTACAAAAAAAAGAGCTTTTTTCTCTAATAATGAAACAAATTTTGTAAAATCCATATATTTCCAAACTTTCGCAGATTCATCTATGTTAATTTTAAATTCTTTGTTATCCTGATACATAACAATCAAATGAATTTCACTAATTTGATGTATAAATTTATATTGTTTTTATTTTGCATGTTATAGTTGCTTACCCATCATTTAATCGCTTTATTTCAGTCAAACGCCCTGTTAGCTTGCTATGGGATGCATCAGCGTAACTTTGATTTTTGATGAACTTATTCTCCCAAGATCATTTCTTTAAATCTACCTAATATTCTTACTAATATCGAACTCTTGACTATACAAACAAGTTTTAAGTTACAAGAGGTAATTAACAATGACTTGTGTAAGCTGCTAAAGTAAAACCAACACCCACCCAACACTCTCGTAAAACAAAAACTTTATATTCGAATTTTACGTACTTCTTCCCACAGCATTGTACATAGATGAACATCATATCCGCAGCAAGAGCAGCGGTAAAATTCTTTAAATAATTTTTCGAATTCTCAAAAACAGTTTTATCAGATTATTTGGGAATTCAGTCCGTTTTCGACCTCATTTTATTTCATTTGAGGTCTGTCAAAATTATACATTTCATTAAATATTACCCACGATCCGAGATGAGCTTATTTGACTGAAAAAAAACTGTTAATGGGTAATGAAGCCATTGCACTTGGAGCCATAGAAGCAGGCGTTCAGGTTGTTACCGGATACCCCGGTACCCCCTCGACCGAAGCTCTGGAAACAATTGCCCGGTACGCCGAAAATTGCGGGATCTATACCGAGTGGTCGAGCAACGAAAAGGTTGCACTCGAAACAGCTGTAGGGGCTGCTTACTCAGGGGCAAAGGCACTTGTTACCATGAAACAGGTAGGCTTAAACGTTGCATCCGACCCCCTGATGAGCCTGACCTACATAGGCGTAAAAGGTGCTCTTGTCCTGCTTGTCGCAGATGACCCGGGACCCCATTCTTCCCAGACCGAACAGGACACAAGGTCTTTCGGGCATTTCGCAAATATCCCTGTCCTTGACCCTGCAAACCCGCAGGAAGCTTATGAGCTTACAAAGCTGGCTTTTGAAGTTTCACATGAATTCGAAACTCCTGTGATCCTCAGGACTACCACGCGGGTTTCCCACAGCTGCGCGGATGTAGAGCTTTTAAACCCGGAGCCTGCCCCGGTTGAAGCCTCCAGTGAAGGTTTTACTAAAGATAGGCGATGGACTATATTTCCAAGGCTTACCGCAGAAAGGCACCCCTTGCTTGAAAACATGCAGATACAGTTATCCGACCGCTTTTCAGACCTTCCGTACAATTCCGTTTCAGGGAGCGGAAAAATAGGAATTATAGCTTCAGGGGTTTCAGCCCTCTACGTAAAGGAGGCTGTAAAGGGCTTTGAAGAACTTTTCTCCCTTTTCCGTGTCGGAACTGTGTATCCTTATCCTGAAAAAACAGCCCTTTCTTTCTTAAAAGGAATTGAAAAGCTGATCGTGGTCGAAGAACTTGACCCCTACCTTGAAGAGCAAACACTCCAGCTTATCGGAAAGGCTCACCTGCCCATTGATGTTTACGGAAAAAAGAACGGCTTCTTCCCTGTGAGCGGCGAATATAACGTTGACATTGTTATTGATTGCATAAACAAAGTGCTTGCTGAACTCGGAGAAACTGCCAGTCTCTCTCATTCTGTCCCTGCGATTTCAAGAGGGGATCTTCCGCCCCTGCCAGTACGGGCTCCGACTCTCTGTGCCGGCTGCATGCACAGGACTGTTTTTTACGCATTCAAGCAGGCTGCAAAACAGTTAAAAAAGAATTCTCAGTTAGAGACGATTTTTTCAGGGGACATCGGCTGTTATACCCTTGGAAACGCATACCCTCTTAACATGGTTGATACCTGCCTCTGCATGGGAGCGGGAATTAGTATTGCAGGAGGGCTTTCCCGCGCAAATCCGCAAGCTAAGCAGGTGGCTTTCATAGGGGATTCGACCTTTTTCCATTCAGGCATCCCTGCTGTGATAAATGCTGTTTATAATGGAGCTGATGTTACCCTCGCAGTCCTTGACAACCGCACAACTGCCATGACAGGACACCAGCCTCATCCGGGAATAGGAATGACTGTTCTCGGGAGCACCTCAAAGGCAATTGACATTGCCTGTGTGATTAAAAGCTGCGGAGTCGAATTTGTAAGATCCGTAGATATAGACAGCCTGGGAAATAGTCTTGAAGGCTGTATTGAGGCTGCAAAAGAAGCCATGGAGTTTAAAGGTCCTTCCGCAGTTGTGTTTAAAGGGAAATGTGTTGGAATTACAAAATCCGGCACACGGCTTACAATTGATACCGAAAGCTGCACAGGCTGCGGGTTCTGTGTAAAACAGCTCGGCTGTCCTGCTATTTTCCTGCCTTCAGGAGAAGAAAAACCTGTCATTCAGGACAGCTGCAGCGGCTGCGGGCTCTGTGCACAGGTCTGTCCTTCAGGGGCTATAAAGGAAAGCGGGGTGAAGAAATGAAGAGTGAAGAAACAAAATCTGAAAGAGCTAAATCTGAAGGAACAAAATCAGAAGGAATAAAATTTGAAGAAAAGAAACCCCAGAAAATGAATTACGATATCCTGATCGCAGGCGTTGGAGGGCAGGGCGTTGTGCTTGCTTCCAGAATGCTTGCGCTCGCTGCAATGAGAGCAGGATCCAGGGTGAGCACTGCCGAAACCATAGGCATGTCGCAGAGGGAAGGCTCTGTAAGCAGCCACGTAAGGATAGGAAACGAAATTTCCGGTTCCCTTATTCCGGCAGGAAAGGCAGACCTGCTTATAGGGCTTGAACCCGCAGAAACCGTAAGAAATCTTCCATTCCTGAAAAAAGACGGGAAAATCATAGTGAATTCTCATACCATACCCCCTGCATCAAAGCCGCCCGGAAGCCCGGAATATGATCCTGAAGCTTTGCTGTCTTTTCTGGAAGCACATTTCCCGGATATGTTCTGCCTGGATTTTACGCAGCTTGCTGAAGAGGCAGGGACATACAGGGCTGCCAATGTTGCAATGCTGGGAGCGGCTGCCGGTATGGAAATATTGCCTTTCTCAACAGAAATTATTCTCTCAGTACTTGAAACCGAAATTCCTGAGAAGCACAGGGCTGTAAACAGGGCTGCGTTCGAAAGCGCTATGGAAAAAATGAAGTTAATCTCTGCGTCCCTGGACAGGGAAAAGAAGGTGAAGTTAAATGTATGAAGCATCCTTGGATTCGGAGCTTGATCCTGATTTCCAGCTCTACCATCCTAAACTCTCGGAAGAAGATACCCTTGCAAAACTGAAGGACCTGCTTAAACGTGTTGTTGAAGGCAGTCCGTTCTACCAGAAGAAGTTCAGGGAAGCAGATGTTGGTATCGAGAAAATAAAGTCCCTTGGAGACCTGAAACTCCTGCCTTTCACGCACAAAGAAGAATTAAGGGATGCATACCCCCTCGGCCTGCAGGCAGTGCCTGATTCCGTAGTCGTCAGGATTCACTCCTCTTCAGGAACAACAGGCAAGCCTGTAATTATTCCTTATACCCGGAAAGATGTCGATGTCTGGGCAGAGCTTATGATGCGCTGCTACATGCTTGCAGGGCTTACTAACCAGGACAGGATCCAGATAACTCCGGGATACGGGCTCTGGACAGCAGGAATCGGGTTCCAGCTTGGAGCAGAACGCCTTGGCGCAATGGCGATACCAACAGGTCCGGGAAATACTGAAAAACAGCTTGAAATGCTCGTTGACCTTAAGTCCACAGCCCTTGCAAGCACCTCCTCATATGCGCTTTTGCTTGCCGAAGAAATTGAAAAACGTGGCCTGAAAGACCGGATCCACCTCAGGGTAGGAGTTATCGGCTCGGAGCGCTGGAGCGAAAAAATGCGCAGCAGGATTGAAAAAGAACTCGGGATTGAGACCTTTGATATCTATGGGCTGACCGAGATCTATGGCCCCGGAATTGCCCTTGACTGCTCTTTCCACGAAGGGATGCATTACTGGTCCGATCACCTGCTTTTTGAGATCATTGACCCTATAACCGGCGAGCAGCTGCCTGAAGGCACACTTGGAGAACTTGTTATCACTACCCTTACAAAAGAAGGGGCCCCTCTCATCCGCTACAGGACAAGGGACCTGACTCGCATAATCCCGGGGCTCTGCAAGTGCGGCTGCCCCTTCCCGAGAATAGACAGGATCCTGGGCAGGTCTGATGACCGCATTAAATACAAAGCTGTAAATATCTATCCTGGTCAGATTGAAGATATTATTCAGAAAGTTCACGGAGTTAGCAGCGAGTACCAGATCCTTCTTACGCGAAAAGATGGCAGGGACAGCATGACCTTCAGGGTCGAAATTGAAGACGCAGAGAATCCTGAAAAGAAAGCAAAAATTGAAAAAGCCCTGGGAAAAGCGTTTAAGGATTTTATAGGGGTAAGCGTGGATATAGCTGGCGTAAAGCTTGGAGAACTTCCAAGAAGCATGAAAAAGACAAAAAGAGTAATTGATGAAAGGGAACTTTAAATTCCTTTCATCTTTCGGTTTTCTTCATTTTAGTCCAAGTTATCGATATTTTATCGATATTTTATCGATATTTTTATCGATATTTACCATCTATTTGTTTCCGGCCCTGTTTTTCTCTCATAACCCTGTTTTACCCTGGCGGATTAGCCTGCGTATTAGCTATCCTATTTACCTTTAGCTATCCTGTTTGCCTGTTCATTAAAGAATTAAATGCCTTTTTCATTGCCAGTACTGGTCAATTTGGTTCCTGGAGCATATTCTACTTTAATTTCTTCCGGTTGAGCAGGATTTCTAGAAGGTTTTTCAAGATCTTTTTTGTAAACGATAGTCCTGTAAGGATACGGAATTTCTATGCCTTCCTGATCAAAACGCATTTTGATTGCTTCTCTGATTTCACATCCCGCACCATATGCATCACTCCTGTCCTTAAACCACATATGCACGCGGAGGTTTATGGCAAATTCTCCAAGTTCTGTCACGTATACTTTAATCTGCCCTCTTTCCCTGAAATCGGGGTCTACAGCATGAAGTACTGACGGGTTTATGAACCCGTTTGCAAGGATATCGGATTTCAGTATTCCGGGTTTTACAACACTGTATTCCAGAGTGTGAGGAGACATAACCTTGGGATGCTTTCTGGCTTCTTCAATCATAATTTTCTTTGCCAGGCTGATGTCAGAATCATAGCCTATTCCAACGTCTATTGCCCAGATGACTGCAGAGTCTTCGATAGTCCAGTTAACTATTGCCTCGCTGCTGATAACTGAGTTGGGGATAATAAGACGCCTGTTGTCCGCAGTTATAATAACAGTATGCCTGAGGTTAAGATCTGTAACCTTCCCATATTCATTCATGATAGTTAGCCGGTCTCCAACCCTGAAAGGTTGAAATATGGCAAGGGCAATGCCTGCAATAATATTGCTCAGAGTATTCTGTGCTGCGAAACCGATTACTATACCTGCGAGTCCAGCCCCGGATAACATCGCAACTGAGAGGTCACGCAGGCTTGGAATACTGAATATTGTAACAACCAGCCCTATAAAATAAACTGCTGCAACCATTATGTGCCTGAACATTCGGAAAGTTGTGACATCAATATGTAGCCGAGTGCTTGCTCTTTTATGGTAATTTGTCATTATGTTATTTACAGTCCTTGCGACGAGGATGGTTCCCATGCCTATCAAAATAATGAATAACAGCGTACCGAGGTTATCAGAGAACCAGACGAATGCATGCTCCATTATTCTGTCCAAATAAGACATGTTTTCTACAAAAGAAGTGGGAGCTTCCACAGAATCCAGGGTAGTGTTCAAAGTCTCCAGGGTTTCATTCAAAGTATCTAGGGTTTCCAGGGTTTCCATGCCCTCAACCTTTGACAGGATGCCTTATATAAATATTGATTTAAAAATATGTACACAGTAAAGGTCTGGACAGGTCTGTAACATAAAATGAAGACAATGATACCGCAAAAAATCAGGATCGTGTAGAAGTCATTCTTCAGTATTGTTTTTTCATTCCGGGCTTAAAAGAGAAGTCATTTCTGCAATAAATGATGATAATAAAAAACGAATTAAAAAAGGAAATTGAAAAAAGGAAATTGAAAAAAGAGTTTCCAGAAAGGAAAACCCTTTTTCCTGTTTCAAGAAATTTTCTTTTTCTATCTTGTTCATTTCTTCTATCTTATCCGTATCTTACACTGTTTTCAGGTAGCCTCCTCATCCGTACAGATATTCCTGTCTGATAAAGACCCAGTAGCCTTCATAGGGCTCGACTTCGAATTCATCCGCTGCCAGCTGATTCTCTCCTATTGTTCCATTGAGTCCGTTATATCCGACATACCGGTAATAACCTGTAGTATTATTGCCAGGCACCCATGGACCCACAATTTTTGCAAAGGAATTATTACTGGACGAATTGTTAAGAGTTATGAATGCAGCCTCTGCAGAAACAGTCCCATTTACGGGTGAACCAAGAGCATTCCAGCCAGGATATACCTGAAGGCTCGGTGGAGCAGTAACCAGTTTCTTCTCAACTGAAGAGAACTGTTCAGAAGCATTGAACTCGGTCCCATTGGGAACATTAATCCAGTATGCTTTCAGAGGTTCGATGTCTGTAACATTTTCGAAGAGCTTTGTTGAAGCGTTGTAGTACATCAGCGAGGTGTAATTCACATCCGCAAGCAGATAATCAACGCTTGTGTTATTGGCTTCGAAAGGAATTGAGAAGAAATACCAGTCTCCTGTAAGGTTGCCAGCAGTCTGGTTGCCGTTGGTCTGATTACCATTGGTCTGATTACCATTGGTCTGATTACCATCGGTCTGATTACCATCGATCTGATTACCGGAAGGGATTTCACTTCCCGGAGGGATGAGAACTTCATCAATTATACAGATAACCCCGTTATTCACAACGATTATCTGTGTAACGTTTACATTCTGTATTGTAATGTTGTTTCCTATGGTATTGACCTGAAGCACATTGCCCTGAATATTAGTGACGTTATTCGTTCTGATAAGCTGCTCGTAAGTGTAACTCCCGCTTACCACATGATAAGAGAGAACCTGCCTGAGCAGAGCAGTGTTATTCATGAGCTGGTTTAGGGTATCTGCTGGCAGCTTATTGAAAGCTTCGTTACTTGGAATACAGACAGTGTAAGGTCCTGTTTCGTTCAGGGCCTGTGTCAGGTTTGCAGTCTGTACCGCATTTACAAATGTGTTTAAGTTTGTCTGGTTCTGTGCCGCCGTAACAATATTTGCTCTCGCTCTCAGTTCTTCAATCGTGATATTAACCACGTAAGTTGCATTTTCTACTGCTGCTTCCCCACCTTCTTCAGATGTGTACCAGAAGCTGAGGTTGTCTCCTGTACTGACATTATTCATTCCAAAGATTTCTTCAGCAGGTTCACCGTTGATGTAGACGAACCACATTTCTCCGGTTTCTTCATTGTTACTTATGCCATCTATGCTCTGGAGTGCAAAAGGTATACCCATGGTTGCATTTCCAGTCATATTTTGCATTAAGGATACGTTAAAATCAAGTCCAGAAGCATTGAGAGCGCCAAGATCGGTGAAATTGTCTATTGTATAATCCTGGGTTGAGTTTTCCGGCCTGAGTGTAAAGTTACCCTGAGTAAGGTTCACCGTATCATTATACAGTTCTGTCAGGTTTTGTCCTGGTCCGGGCTCAGCTCCGGGCTCAGGTTCAGGCTCCATTCCTTCTTCCGGAATAAGAACAGCATCTATTACGTGGATTACCCCGTTGCTCGCATTGATATCCTGCACCACGATCCTTGCATTCCCTACGAATACCCCTTCATCAGTCACATTGACAGGCAATTCACCGCCCTGGAGAGTCGTAATATTGGTCAGATTTACAACATCTTCCGAAGTCAGCCTCTCATCTGTAACATGGTAGAGGAGAATACCAGTTAATGCATCTGTATCGTTAAGAAGAGCCTCAATTGTACCGTTAGACAACGCATTAAAAGCTTCGTCTGTCGGAGCAAAGACTGTAAAAGGACCTTCACCCCTAAGAGTATCTGTGAGGTTTGCAGCCTCAACTGCTGCCAGAAGAATTGTAAAGTTTCCATTCTCTGTAGCAGTGTCAATAATATCACTTTCTTCAGATGGTTCCTCACCTTCTTCTATAGCAACTGTAATATTTGCTACATAAGTTGCATTCCTTATTGCAGCTTCCCCGTTTTCTTCAGTTGCGTACCAGAAACTGAGGTTAGTACCATTAGTTACAGGGTTCATTCCGAAGTCTTCTTCAGCCTCAGTTCCGTTTACATAAATAAACCACCGTTCTCCGGTTTCGTTATTGTTCCTGATGCCCTCAATTTCCTCAAGTATGGACATATTGGTAATACCGGTCAGGTCCACACCCTCTACGGACACATTATATTGAAGACCGGATGCATTGAGAGCACCAATATCCGTGAAATTATCCACGGTATAATTCTGCGTGCTGTTTTCCGGCGTGAAGGTAAAGTTTCCCGCAGTCAGGTTTACCGTATCATTAAATAAAACGGTCAGGTTTTGCCCGGGCTCAGGCTCCATTCCGTCTTCTACAATTTCTTCTTCTACAGCAACCGTAATATTAGCTACATACGTTGCATTACCTATTGCTGCTTCTCCACCTTCTTCAGTTGTGTACCAGAAGCTGAGGTTATCTCCGTCACTTACAGGGTTCATTCCCAGGTTTTCTTCAGCAGGTTCTCCGTTGATGTAGATAAACCACATTTCACCGGTTGTGTTGCTGTTATTTATGTTCTCTATGCTCTGGAGAACAAATGACACATTGGTCATGTTATCCGTCGCATTTCCGGTCATATTCTGCGCCAGGGACGCGGTAAAGTTGAGTCCTGTTGCATATAGAGCTCCAAAGTCTGTTAGATTATCTATTGCATAATTCTGGACGGCGGTCGGCCGGAACATGACGTTTCCTGCGCTTAGATTCACCGTATCATTATACAGTTCTGTCACGTTTTGTCCGGTTCCTGGCTCCATTCCTGGTTCTGGCGCCATTCCCTCTTCTACAGCAACCGTAATATTAGCTACATATGTTGCATTTTCTACTGCTGCTTCCCTACCATTTCGAGTTGTGTACCAGAAGCTGAGGTTGTCTCCATCGCTTATGTTATTTTCTCCGAAAATCTGTCCAGCCGGTTCACCGTTGATGTAGACAAGCCACATTTCTCCCGTTTCATTATTGTTTTCGATTCCTCCAATACCATCAAGCACAAATGCTGCTTCAGTTGTGTTATTGGTCATATCCTCAGTCATATTTTCGTCAGTTAGCGCTCTCAATACAGATACATTGTACTGAAGCCCGGTTGCATTTAGAGCTCCGAAATCTGTGAGGTTATTTATCTCATAGGACTGAGTGTTGTTTTCAGGTGTGAAGGTAAAGTTTCCTGCAGTAAGGTTCACCGTATCATTATACAGTTCTGTCAGGTTTTGTCCTGATCCGGGCTCAGGTTCAGGCTCCATTCCTTCTTCTATAGCAACTGTAATATTTGCTACATAAGTTGCATTTTCTATTGCAGCTTCCCCGTTTTCTTCAGTTGCGTACCAGAAACTGAGGTTAGTACCATTAGTTACAGGGTTCATTCCGAAGTCTTCTTCAGCCTCTGTTCCGTTTACATAAATAAACCACCGTTCTCCGGTTTCGTTATTGTTCCTGATACCCTCAATTTCCTCAAGTATGGACATGTTGGTAATACCAGTCAGCTCCACACCCTCCACGGACACGTTATACTGAAGACCGGATGCATTGAGAGCACCAATATCCGTGAAATTATCTACGGTATAATTCTGCGTACTGTTTTCCGGCGTGAAGGTAAAGTTTCCTGCAGTCAGGTTTACCGTATCATTATATAAAACGGTCAGGTTTTGCCCGGGCTGAGGTTCCATTCCGTCTTCCACAGAAACCGTAATATTAGCTACATACGTTGCATTACCTATTGCTGCTTCTCCACCTTCTTCAGTTGTGTACCAGAAGCTGAGGTTATCTCCGTCACTTACAGGGTTCATTCCCAGGTTTTCTTCAGCAGGTTCTCCGTTGATGTAGATAAACCACATTTCACCGGTTGTGTTGCTGTTATTTATGTTCTCCATGCCTTCAAGTACGAACGACACATCGCTCATGTTATCCGTCGCATTTCCGGTCATATTATCGGTTACATTTCCGGTCATATTCTGCATTACGGACACGTTGAAATCAAGCCCTGCCGCATTGAGAGCTCCGAAA